>ONQP01000130.1 GCA_900319975.1 uncultured Bacteroidales bacterium
CGTAGCTCTCCTGCGCCGGCACGTAGATGTCGTCCCCCCGCTGCCCCAGGTTCACGCCCAGGCGGCGGAAAGCGTCCGGAATGATGCCCAGGTCGTACCATGACACGTCCTTGATGGTCAGTTCGCTCTGGCAGATGGCGGCCATGCCGATGAACGAGCCCACCTCGATCATGTCCGGCAGGATGCGGTGGTTCGTGCCGTAGAGCTTCTCCACGCCGTGGATCCGCAGGAGGTTGGAGCCCACCCCGTCGATGAATGCGCCCATGCGGTTGAGCATCTTGCACAGCTGCTGCAGGTACGGCTCGCAGGCGGCGTTGTAGATGGTGGTCGTGCCCCGCGCGAGGACGGCGGCCATCACGATGTTGGCCGTACCGGTCACGGAAGCCTCGTCCAGCAGCATGTAGCGGCCGGTCAGACGGCCGTCGGAAGTCAGATGGAAAGCGCGGCGGGAGGCGTCATAGTCCATTTCGGCGCCCAGGGTGACCATGCCGGCTTCGCGAACCACGCGTGGCCGAAGCGCGAAAGCAGCGGTCCCACGACCATCACCGATCCGCGGAGCGCCGCGCACTTCTTGACGAACTCCTCCGTCTCGATGTACGCCGTGTCCACCTCGTCCGCCTGGAAGCGGTAGGTGCCCTTCTCCAGGCGCTGGACTTTCACGCCCATCCCCTGCAGCAGGCCGATGAGGTTCTTCACGTCCAGGATCTCCGGAACGTTGGACAGGATCTCCGGAACGTTGGAGAGAACGACCGGATCGGGGGTCAGCAGCACGGCGCTGATGACTTCCAGGGCCTCGTTCTTCGCGCCCTGCGGGGTGATTTCGCCGGACAGCTTATGCCCGCCTTCGATGATAAATTTTCCCATATTACACGTGCTCTACTTCAGGGTGGAGTTCTATGCCATATTTGTCCTTGATCGTGCCGATGACACGCTGTTCCAGGGCAATGATTTCTTCCGGGGTCGCTGTCCCGGTCGCATTGACAATCACGAGCGGCTGCTTCGGATAGACCTGCGCGCCGCCGAGCCGCATGCCCTTGAACCCGCACTGGTCGATCATCCAGGCGGCCGGCACCTTCACTTTTTCGCCGACGTCGTAATGCGGCACTTCATATTCCGGACCATTCTCCGCCTTCGCAATGGCGACAATCCGTTCGAAATGCGCTCTCTCAATAACTGGGTTGCAGAAAAAGCTCCCCGCGCTCCCGATCTCCTTCGGGTCCGGCAACTTCTGCTCCCGGATCTCGATGATCGTATCCCGTATGACTTGCGGGGCAGGCTCGCGGTTGCCGAGCGCCTTGCGAACGCCGCCGTAGTCCAGCTTGGGCTGGGGGACGGTGGAGAGGCGGAAGGTAACGGCGGTGATAATGTAGCGGCCCTTCCAGGCGGTCTTGAAGAGCGAGGTCCGGTAGCCGTAGCCGCAGTCCGCGCCCGGAATGTCCACAAAGCGGCGCTCCTGCCGGTCGAAGGCATGGACCGTGTCGATGATGTCCTTCGCCTCCACGCCGTAGGCTCCAATGTTCTGCACCGCACTCGCGCCCACCTCGCCGGGAATCAGCGACAGGTTCTCCGGGCCCCATAGGCCCTCGGAGGCCGCCCAGGCGCAGAAGTCGTCGAAGACGACGCCTGCGGCGACACGGACGAGGAGAGATTCCTTCGCTTCGCTCGGAATGACAGATGCTTTGTCATTCCGAACCCCGGAGGGGTGAAGGAATCTATTCCCCATGTGAAGCACAGTGCCGGGGAAGTCGCCGGTGAAGAGAAGGTTCGAGCCGCCGCCCATCACGAAGAGGGGCTGCGGAAGGGCGTCGAAGTCCAGCGTCAGCAGGTCCTCCGGTTCCGTGACCTCCACATACAAACGGCAGGACACCTTCATGCCGAAGGTGTTCTGCCGGGAAAGGTCATATGTCTCGTGCCTCGTTACCATGCAAAGCTGTGGGTCAAAAGAGGTTGGGAACCGGCCAGATTATAACTGGTTGACAATCAAATAATTCCGAGACGAGGAGTTCCAAACCCCGTTTCAAAACTGGAGGTTGGGAACCCGCCGTTTTGCAACAATATGGTTATCAAACGCTTACAAAACGCCCGGTGCCAAACCCCGGCAAGCGCTACTCCGCCGCCTTCACGTTCAGGGCGATCTGGAGTTCGTCCAGCTGGAGCTGGTCGATCTCGGACGGGGAGTCGATCATCACGTCGCGGCCCTGGTTGTTCTTCGGGAAGGCGATGTAGTCGCGGATGGAGTC
>ONQP01000129.1 GCA_900319975.1 uncultured Bacteroidales bacterium
CCGTAGATGTTGATGGGGCGCTGGGCGACCAGGAACCAGTTGATGACGATCTTGACCAGACCGCCGGTGATGAGCGCGACCATGGTGAGCTTCTCCCGGCCGGAGGCCTGGAGGATGGCGTTCTCCATCAGGACGATGCACACAAAGAAGGAGGCGATGCCCATCACGCGCAGCAGCGCCGGCCCGGCGACATGGCTGCCGGGATAGAGGAGCTTCATGATCGGCTCGGACAGCACCGCCAGACCCACGCCCATCGGGATGGCGACGGCCGCCGCGATCCGCATCGAATCCTCCGACACCTTGATCGCAAGGCCGCGCTGGCCCTTCGCGACCGCCTTGGCGATGGCCGGGACGATGGAGATGGTCAGCGGGGTGATGAAGGCGGCGGGCAGATTGAAGAGCGTCTGCGCCTTGCCATAGACGCCGTAGAGCACCTTGGCCTGCCGGTAGGTGAAGCCGGCGGCGCTCTGCAGGCGGTTCATGCAGAGCTTGGAGTCGACGCTGTTCAAAAGCGCCATGATGCAGGCGCCGAAGGCGATGGGGACGCCGATCGAGAAGATGTTTTTTACGATCTTCATCGCGGGATCGACCAGCTCGTCGTCGTCCGGGGTGTCGTTGGGGTCGTGGAAGCCGGCGGTGTAGGGCGCGGCCAGCGTCGAATAGTTGCGGTGCTTGTACCAGATCATGTAGCTAGGAGCGCAGCACCAGCACCGCGATCACCAGACCGGCGACGACCTTGAAGAGGACCTCCAGCACCTCGTCGACCGTGGTGGGGAGCATGTTGCCGTTGCCCTGACAGTAGCCGCGGTAGGCCGAGACGATGCACACCAGCAAAATCGCCGGGGCCATCGCCCGGATGCTGGGGCCCGCGTCGGGGTTCTCCAGATAGACGGCGGCCAGCCAGTCGGGGAAGAAGAACATGATCGAGGCGAAGACCAGACCCAGCAGCGAGAAGGTCACAAGCGCCACGCGGAAGGTCTTCTCCTCCTGCTTGGCGCGGCCGTTGGCGTCCGCCTCGGCCACCAGGCGCGACAGGGCGACCGGCAGGCCCGCCGTCGCCAGCGTGAAGAAGATGTAGTAGATGCTGTAGGCGCCCATGAACATCGAGTAGCCCTCGTCCCCGAGGATGTTGCCCAGGGGGATCTTGTAGAAGAAGCCCAGGATCTTCATGATGATGACGCCGACGGTCAGGATGGCCGCGCCGTGCATATAGTTTTGTCCCTTGATTCTTGACATCGGAACCTCCAGAAAGGATCTGCGTTAGGATACTATACGCGCGCAGAGAGAAAAATACAAGCAGAGTATGTTAAAGTTCGCCCATCAGGCAGCGGGCCGCGAAAACGCCGCTGGCCGAGGCGTGGGACAGAGAGTGCGTCACGCCCGAGCAGTCGCCGATGACGAACAGGCCGGGACAGCAGGTCTCGAGCCGCTCGTCGATCTCGACCTCCATGTTGTAGAACTTGACCTCGACGCCGTAGAGCAGCGTGTCGTCGTTGGCGGTGCCGGGGGCGATCTTGTCCAGCGCGTAGATCATCTCGATGATGCCGTCCAGTATGCGCTTGGGCAGCACCAGGCTCAGGTCGCCGGGGGTGGCGGCCAGCGTGGGCTTCACGGCGCCCTCCTCGATGCGCTTGGGGGTGCTGCGGCGGCCGCGCTCCAGGTCGCCGAAGCGCTGCACGATGGCGCCGCCGCCCAGCATGTTGGACAGCCGCACGATGCTCTCGCCGTAGCCGTTGCTGTCGTGGAAGGGCTCGGAGAAGTGCTTGGACACCAGCAGCGCGAAGTTGGTGTTGTCGGTCTTGCGGCCCTCGTCCTCAAAGCTGTGGCCGTTGACGGTGACCACGCCGTTGGTGTTCTCGTTGACGACGATGCCCCGGGGGTTCATGCAGAACGTGCGCACGGGGTCCTCGTACTTCTCGGTGCGGTAGACGATCTTGCTCTCGTACAGCTCGTCGGTGATGTGGGCGAAGATCACGGCGGGCAGCTCCACCCGCACGCCCAGGTCCACCCGGTTGCGTTCGGTGCGGATGCCCAGGTCGTCGCAGACCTTCTCCATCCACTTGCTGCCGCTGCGGCCCACGGACACCACGCAGAAGCGGCACTCGTCCGCCGCGTCGGCGCTGACGACGCGATAGCCCGCGTCCTCGCCGATCACCTCGATGGCGTCCACCTGGGTGTTGAAGCGGAACTCGACCCTGTCCTTCAGCTGCTCGTA
>ONQP01000128.1 GCA_900319975.1 uncultured Bacteroidales bacterium
AGACGCTGGGCGATCTTGTAGCCGATGTTGCCGGACTGGATCTCGGGGAAGATAAAGGTGTTGGCATAGCCGGCGACCTTGCTTCCGGGGAACTTCAGCTGGCCGACAACCGGGGAGACCGCGGCGTCGAACTGCATCTCGCCGTCGATGTCCAAATCAGGGGCCTTCTCCTTGGCAATGGCGGTCGCCTCACGGACGAGGTCGACATTGGCGCCCTTGCCGGAGCCCTTGGTGGAGTAGGAGAGCATGGCGACCTTCGGGTCGACGCCGAAGACCTTTGCAGTCTTTGCGGTCTCGACGGCAACTTCAGCGAGCTGAGCCGCGGCGGTGAGGGTGACGTTGCCTTCCTTGTCCTTCTTGTCCTGATAGTCGATGTTGATGGCGCAGTCGCCCATGGCGAGGATCTCGTCTCCGCGGACCATAATGAAGCAGGAGCTCACAAGGTTGGCACCCTTCTTGGTCTTTACGAGCTGGAGCGCCGGACGGACCGTGTCAGCGGTGGAATAGGTGGCACCGCCGAGCAGCGCATCGGCAACGCCCATCTTGACGAGCATGGTGCCAAAGTAGTTGCCCTTGCTCAGAGCGGCGCGGCACTCTTCTGCGGTCATTTTGCCCTTGCGGAGCTCGACCATCTTGTCAACCATTTCATCCATGCCGGGATAGGTGGCCGGATCGAGGATCTCCAGACCGTCGATGTCGAAACCGCCCTTCGCGGCAGCAGCCTTGACTTACTCCACATTGCCGACGAGAACCGGCGTAAGGAATCCGCCCTTCTTCAGACGGGCAGCCGCTTCCAGAATACGGGCATCGGGTCCTTCGGTGAAGACGATCTTACGGGGATTTGCTTTGAGGATTTCTACGAGATTTTCCGGGCGTCGGGCCCTTCGGTGAAGACGATCTTGCGGGGATTTGCTTTGAGGATTTCTACGAGATTTTCAAACATGAGAATGCCTCCGTAACTTATAATTTGATCACAAATCTTACTGTACCACGCCCGGAACGGTTTTTCAAGAGTTAAGCATACAGGAAATTAAAATTGTCTTAGTTCGGGAGAGTTTTTGTTTACAAGGGCTTGCTCCATGGGGTATAATAACAAGACTCAGAACAGGAGCGGGAGACACTATGACAGAACAGAGCAGAATTCGCAACTTCTCCATTATTGCCCACATCGACCACGGAAAGTCGACGCTTTCCGACCGCCTGATCGAAAAGTGCGGTGCGGTCGAAGCGCGCGTCATGGAAGATCAGATTCTCGACAACATGGAACTGGAAAAGGAACGCGGCATCACCATCAAGGCGCGTGCCGTCGGGCTGGAGTACAGTGCGCAGGACGGGGAGAAATACACTCTCAATCTGATCGACACGCCGGGCCATGTGGATTTCAACTACGAAGTCAGCCGGTCGCTGGCGGCCTGCGAGGGTGCGGTGCTGATCGTCGACGCGTCCCAGGGCGTCGAGGCGCAGACGCTCTCCAATACCTATCTCGCTCTGGACAACAATCTGGAAATCCTGCCGGTGGTGAACAAGATCGACCTCCCGGCTGCCGACCCGCAGCGCGTCAAGAACGAGATCGAGGAGATTATCGGTATTCCCGCGCAGGATGCGCCGGAAATCAGCGCGAAGGCAGGCATCAACATCGACGCAGTGCTGGAAGACATCGTCAAGAACATCCCCGCGCCGTCAGGCGACCCGGATGCGCCGCTGAAAGCTCTGATCTTTGACAGTCAGTATGACAACTATCGCGGCGTTATCGTCTTCCTGCGCGTGGTGGACGGACGCATGGCGAAAGACACCGAAGTACTGCTCATGTCTACCGGCGCCCGGTATAAGCTCCTGGAAGTCGGATATCTCCGGCCCATGGCATTGGAACCCTGCGAAGAGCTCAAAGCGGGCGATGTCGGCTACTTCACGGCCAGCATCAAGAATGTGGCGGATACCCGTGTGGGCGACACCGTCACTGAGGCGCAGCGCCCGACACCGGAGCCGCTGCCCGGCTACCGTCCGGCGAGACCGATGGTCTACTGCGGCATCTACACCGAGGACGGGTCGAAGTATCCCGATCTGCGCGACGCGCTGGAGAAGCTGAAGCTCAACGACGCTTCCCTCTCCTATGAGCCGGAGAGCTCTGTGGCGCTGGGCTTCGGGTTCCGCTGCGGCTTCCTCGGCATGCTGCACATGGAGATCATTCAGGAGCGGCTGGAGCGTGAGTTCAACCTGGAGCTTGTGACCACGCTGCCCTCGGTTATCTACAAGGTCATCAGGACCGACGGAACCACCGTAATGGTGGACAATCCCCATAACTACCCGGAAACCGCATCCATTGCGGAGGCCTATGAGCCCTATGTAAAGGTATCTATCATCACGCCGAACGAATTTGTGGGGAACATCATGCCCCTCTGCCAGGACCGCCGCGGCGAGTATAAGAACATGCAGTATCTCGACACCCGCCTGGTGGAGCTGCACTACGAGATGCCGCTCAACGAGATCATCTACGACTTCTTCGACACGCT
>ONQP01000126.1 GCA_900319975.1 uncultured Bacteroidales bacterium
AGTCGTTGTAACCCAGGATGCGGCTACATTCCACCTTGACGCCGGTAGAATGGTTGTTGGCGATTTGCCAGTTCACACCGCCGGTGGTGGTCAACGATTGGGTGGAGAAATCGGCCGTCAGGGCCTCGACTTGCCGGATGACCGGATTCAGATTCGTCTCCTGCACGAGGTCGCTGTTTTGGCGCTGATTGATCTGGTTGTAGTTCACCCCGCCGAAGAAGTCCACGCCACCGGTGCGGTAATTGACATTGACCGCGGCGTCCGGGTCATTGAACTGCTTGACCCGGAGCGACTGCTCGTCGACCAGGTTCACATTGAAACCGAAGCCCTCGCCTTTCCGCTTGATGGTGCGGATGCGCACGACGGCGCGCACGGTCGCGTCATATTGGGCGCCGGGGTTGTTGATGACCTCGACGCTCTGGATCTCATGGCTCAGGAGACGGTCCAGCTCGGTGGCGTCGGTCATTCTCCGGCCGTTGATATAGACCTGGGGAGCGCCCTTGCCGATGACCTCGAATCCGTCCTTGCCCTTGATGAGGCCCGGGACCTTGCCCAGGACATCGCGCGCAGTACCCGCGTTCTCCAATACGGATCCGTGCACGGAGGTGGCGAGGCCTTCGCCGGTGAGCTTGGTCTTGGGCATCACGGCCTGCACGACGGCTTCACCGAGCAGCTGCTTGTCCTCTTCCAGACGGACAGGGGGGAGTTCCTGCTGCGCCTGGTTCAACGTGACTTGCTGCGTGGCGTCCTTGAAACCGACCAGGGAGACGGTGAGGGTGTAGGTACCATGCGCGGCCTTGAGCTCAAAGCGACCGTCTTCGCCGGCCGTGGTGCCGCAGACCAGCGTGCCTTCCGCGTTGGTCAGGAACGCGGTGGCGAACCCCGCGGGCGCGCCGCTCTCTTCGATCGCGCTCCCGCGCAGGACCGTTTCATTCTGCCGGGCGGCAAAAGCGTTCATTGTCAGGCCGATCAGGCAAACCAAAAATGAATAAATTCGTTTCATTGTATAGTGTATTAGTCAAATAGTACACTGCAAAGGTAGATATATTTTTGGGATTTGCAAAAAAAACGGACAGAATTTTCATTTTTTTCTGTCCGTCGCTTTTTCCAGGGAGGTCTCAGTCCTTCGCCGCGTCGGCGATGAGCTCTTCGAGTTTGTCGCGCGGGATCGTGCCGTCGATGCAGATGAAGTTCGTCTCTTCGCCGTCGTGCGAGAGCATGACGAAGCTGTTCACGACGAAGTCGTCGCCCACGGTGTACATCCGCGTCACTTCCCCGCTGTCCTTGGCTTCCATCAGGAGCTCGTACTGGCCTTTATTGATGAAGCGGTTCACGTCGGCGGCCAGGTCATCGGCAATGGCGCCCTGCTTGATGGACAGGATGTACAGGCCGGAGAGGGACTTGATGATGGGCCCGAGGTTCACGTTCTCACCTTCCATCTCCACATCGGGAATCTTGCCGATGAGGCGGAACATGGCGGGGGAGATGTACACGGCTTCGACATTGTCGTAGTCGGAGTATTTGTTGTAGAGGGAGCGCCCGTCCTGGGCAAGGGCGGTGATGCTCACCAGCAGCATCGCCACGAGGATATACAGCTTTTTCATTTCCAATAAGTGAGTTTGTCGAGGGTTTGTTCGGATTGGGAAACTTTATCTGCGCCGTACGCGACGGTGCCGGATATCTTGGCGAAGACTTTCTCGACCTCGGCATACGCCAGGTAGGGATCGTCAAACGTGTCTTTGGGTTCAGGATTCCGTGTCAGGGTGAGGCCCACGGCGAGGAGGGTGACGGCCGCAGCTGCAACGCCGGCGGGGAGGGCCCAGCGGGCAGGCTTCCGGACCGCGGCCTGGACCCGGGCGGAGAGTTCCTCCGGCACGGGGATGCTTTCGTCGAGCGAGATCCGCTCGAGGTCTTCGGCGCTCAGCCGGGTGATTTCGTCAATGGACTTCATCAGTTTTTTGCGGGCCAGGCTTACCTGGACACGGATGTTGAGGGGAGAGAGGCCGGTTTCGGCCGCGATTTCGTCGTAGGACCGTCCTTGCAGGACGTGGAGGCGCATCAGTTTCCGCTGGCTGTCGGGGAGGGTGTCCATCGCCCGGAGGAGCGAGCCGAGGCTTTCTTTCCGGATGAGTTCCTCGTCGGGCGGTTCCTTTCCCGGGAGGTCGTCGGGCAGTTCCTCGGAAGG
>ONQP01000125.1 GCA_900319975.1 uncultured Bacteroidales bacterium
CGAAACGCGTAAAACGGTTTTTTCCGGGATTTTCCGTACCTTTGGACAAACGATTTGCCCATGAAACGATTCTTCTCCCTCGTGGCCGCGCTGGCCATCGGCAGCCTGCTCTCCGCCCAGGAATTCGACGGCCAGAGCTGCACGTCCATCATGGTGGGCCGGAAGGCCTCCACCGACGGTTCCGTGATGACATCCCATACCTGCGACGGCCGATACCGGACATGGGCCCAGATGGAACCCGCGGCGGACCACGCGCCCGGGACGATGCATCCGGTCCTCCGGGGCACCATGCATACGAGCTTCCGCGGGGACACCACGGGCGTCAGGCTCATGGGTGAAATCCCGGAGGCGGCCCATACCTACGCCTACCTCAACACGGCCTACCCCTGCCTCAACGAGAAGCAGCTGGCCATCGGCGAAACCACCTTCGGCGGTCCGGACACGCTTGTGAATGCCGCCGGCTGGTTCAGGATCGAAGAGCTTGAGCGCGTCGCGCCCGGGACGCCATCCGGCTGATGGGCGCCCTAGCGGAGCAATACGGCTACGGCGACAGCGGCGAATGCCTCACGGTCGCCGACAAGAACGAAGTCTGGCAGTTCGAGATCGTCGGCATCGGCAAGGACCGGATCGGCGCCGCCTGGGTGGCGAAACGGGTTCCCGACGACCACATCGCCGTCTCCGCCAACATCCCCCGCATCGGCAAGATCGACCGGAAGAGCAAGGACATGATGGCTTCCGCCAATGTGGAGAGAGTCGCCATCGACAACGGCCTCTGGGACGGGAAGGGCGACTTCATCTTCTGGAAGTATTTCAACACCGACTACGCCAAGGGCAAGAACTTCAACGACCGCGAGTACTTCATCCTCAATCACTTCGCGCCCTCCCTCGGCCTCACTTACGACATGGATGAACTCCCCTTCTCCGTCAAGCCTGAGAAGCCCGTCGATATCCGGGAGGTGATGGCCCTCTACCGCGAGACCTACGAGGGAACGGACTTCGACATGACCAAGGGGGTCAAGATGGCCCGCGCCGCCAACCGGCAGCATCCGGCCGACACGGTCGTAAGCCCCATCGCGAACCCGTGGCTGACGACCACCCTGCGGAACACCCTGAACACCATCGCCCCCGGGACGGTCGAATTCCGGCGGACGGTGGCCGTCGCCTGGTGCGCCTACTCGCACGTGACCCAGCTCCGCTCGTGGCTTCCCGACGAGGTAGGCGGCGTCTGCTGGCTATCGCTGGACAATCCCGGCCAGAGCCCCCGCATCCCCGTCTTCTGCGGCACCACCGCCCTCCCGAAGGCCTATGAGACCTGCGGGCAGAAGCAGTATGTCGATGATTGCGCCCTCTGGCAGTTCCGCCGGGCTAACAAGCTCGCCACCCTCTCCTGGCAGAGCACCAAAGCCGGCTTCAACGAAGAAATCCTCCGACTCGAAAACCTCGCCCTCGACGGCGCCCCCACCGCCCCCGTCTCCACCGCCGCCCTAAACGCCTACACCGAGTACATCTACCAGGAAAGCGTCCGCAGCTGGAAGGCCCTCGAGGACAAGTACTGGGTGCAGTTCGGGTCGGGGTTCTGAGGCTTGAGTGCGTGCCACCTTTACTATTGGCAGTCAATACTTTACGCATTATTCCTTGATACATTTGCACCAGGGAGTATTTGATTTCGTATTGAAAACCGACTCCTTCGCCGGACACGTATTCTCAAGTTGCGAATGAATCATTCTTTGCTTATCTTTGTTCCTGTCTTAAATGTGTGAGCGATATGAGCGACGAGATTGTTTTCATTCAAAACTTAATTTACGAAATCAGAGGAAAGAAAGTAATGCTTGACTATGATTTGGCAAAGTTGTACCAAATCGAGACCAAAGCATTGAAACAAGCCGTAAGGCGTAATTTGGAACGGTTTCCGGATGATTTCATGTTCACCCTTTCCCAAAAAGAGTATAACGAGTTGATAATCAATATAAGGTCACAATTTGTGACCTTTGATGACGGGCGTGGGAAATACCCGAAATACGCCCCATTTGCATTCACGGAACTGGGCGTCGCCATGCTTTCTTCCGTTTTGAAAAGTGACGTGGCCATTGCTGCGAACATCGCAATCATGCGCGCTTTCGTCCAAGTCCGTGAGTACCTTCTCGCTGCATCTACTGTATCTGCCGAACTCAACGAACTCAGGGCTAAAGTGAGTCTTCTTCAGAATCAGCGAGAGGAAGATCTCAATGCTATGAACGACATGTCCGAATATACTCGGCAGGAAATTGACAACCTT
>ONQP01000124.1 GCA_900319975.1 uncultured Bacteroidales bacterium
AACTGGGTCTTGGTCGATGCAGAACCTGCACTCTTATATACTTCATCCAGACCTGAAAACATCGCGGAAAAGATCGATCCGAATCCTTCCACCATATCCGTCTCGGTGAAGTAGTCCTCGGCCCAGTACAGGAACTCCTGCGTCATCGCCTTCTTCAGGTTGCGCTGCTCCAGAGAGCGCATCGCCGGCTGGATCCTGACGCCGAACTTCTTCCAAACCTGGATACAGTTGAACATGAAGTTATAGAAGTGGTTCATGTCCTCGGGACCGTAGTCCTGGATCAGCGTCCGGTGGAATTCCATGTCCGGGGAGCGGTGAGTCAGGCCCAGCGCCGGATCCTCGGAGTGGTAGTAGTTCGCGAAGGCCGCGAACCAGGTACGGCGCTTCATGGAACCGTCGAAGCCGGTGATGGCGTGGTTCGAGCTGAAGCTGACCTTCGGGGATTCCGTGAAGTCGAGCGTGACCTTCGCGGCGTACTTGGCTTTCGCCTCCATCTTGCCGGTGATCCAGTTCATGAAGTAGTGCAGGTCGATCTTCTGATTCAAGTCGTCGATGTAGATCGTGTCCGTGTAGCCCTTCTTCACCTTTTCGAGGATGAATTCCATCTTATCGGACCGGACAGCGCGGCCGTCGATGTATTCCTGACGGCGCAGCTGCTCGACGGATCCCAGGAGGATGGACTTGCCGGTACCGCCGCGGTGCTCCCCTTCGTCCCCTTGCTCGGTCTCCATAGCATAGACGCCGTAGGGTTTCGCGGCATCCTTGTGCTTCGAGAGCATATAGCCGAGCATCGCGACCTTCGCGACGAAGTTCAGATCGTGCTCACCTCGCTGGTCGTCAGTCAGCCGGTACCCGGCTTCCTCTTCCTGCCACCAGACGCGGCCGGTATTATAGACGAATTGCAGCCAGTCGAAGTCCGGCCGGAGGATGTCGAGGCGATACCGCCTTATGTCTTTCACGGCGTCAACTTGTTTCCTTTGCAAAAAATAATCTGGGGTTTGAGGGGTGCAGCGCGCGAGAAGGGCGAGTGCATCCGCATACTCCTGCGTGTGGTCGATTTTGAAGTACGGATCTTCGGCCTTGAAGTCGTGGTCGATGATCTTGTCGGAATAGACGAAGAACGGGCATTCTGACGGCTTTACGGTCTCAATACCGGCGGCCGTTACGCGGACGATCGCATTCCTGAAGAAGAAGTAGTCGGCCGTGGCCGTGTAGGCGTTGAAGTCCGGGTGGATCCGGCGGAGGTTCGAGAAGGAGTCCGCGGAGATCTGCTTGCTGCGGAAGATGGAGTTGGCCAGGGCCTGCCGGTAGTATTGCGGGTGCTGGATCAGGTATTCCTGCAGCTCGTGCATACAGCGCATTTTGATCTCGGCCGGGTCGATCAGCTCGACGCGGTTGTCTTTGACGTGGCAGAAGGTGAACGTCTTCCCGGGGTCGTCGATGGTGTAGACGCCCAGGGCCTGCAGGAAGCCGTACATCTGCGAGTTGTTGATGTCGTAGCCGGTGAGCGTGCGCTTCTTGTCGAATTTCTCCTGCCAGAATTTCAGGCCGCCGGAGAGCTTGACCATATTGTCGAAGATCTGGTCGATGCTGCCGAGCTCCGGGCGCCGGTAGTGCACGAAGAAGTCCTTCGCGTCCTTGCAGCGGCCGCCTTTGCGGGTGCGCAGCTGGGCCAGGTCGGCCGGGAGCTGGATGATGGAGATATCGAGGAAGGAGAGCGCGATCTTCTGCATCTGTTTAATTCCGGTCTCGTCGATATCGTAGAGGATGTAGAGCTTCTTCGCGATCTTGCCGAGCGTGGCGTATTCGTGCGGCGTGAGGTCCGCGGTCTCGCTATTAAGCCAGCAGACGTGATATCCCGCGCGGCGGACGTTCAGGGCGTCGGAGGGGCCGCTGCAAATGATCAGCTCCTTCCAGGTCAGGTCCTGCTCTTCGCTGTCTTCGTCGTCCGGATCTGCCGGCACGACGAAGGGATTCGCCTCGGTGCCGTCTGCCTTCTGCCAGCGCTCCAGGAATTCCGTCTCTCCGGAGATCAG
>ONQP01000121.1 GCA_900319975.1 uncultured Bacteroidales bacterium
GGCGTCAAGGATTCCGGCAACTGCATCCCCGGGCACGGTGGAATGCTTGACCGCTTCGACAGCAGTCTTGTGGCCATCCCGATGGCCTGTGTGTATTTGATCGCCTGGGGGTTGTTATGAAGATAGACCACAATTCTTACGGTAGCGTTGCGCTCGTTTATCTGATTGGCGGAGTCCTGGCTGCGCTGCTCGTCCTGTTTGTCCATTCCTGGGTGTTCTGGCCGCTGCTGGTCCTGATCCTGCTGATCGTCGGCTGGCAGACCGCCTTCTTCCGCGTCCCGCGGCGTTTCCGCGCCGGCGGCCCCCACTCCGTGGTGTCCGTCGCGGACGGCAAGGTCGTGATCGTGGACAAGGTCTTCGAGCCGGAGTTCATGAAGAAGGAGTGCATCCAGATATCCGTGTATATGGATTTCTTCGACGTGCACGCCAATTTCTGGCCGGCCGACGGCGAGGTGACCTACTACCGCTATTATCCCGGCGAGCATTTCCTTGCCTTCAAGCCGAAGGCTTCCGAGGAAAACGAGCATACCTGCGTGGGCCTGCGCACGACGTCCGGCCACGACATGCTGTTCAAGCAGCTGGCGGGCGGATTCGCCCGGCGCATTGTCTGCTATGCGCAGGACGGGCTTCCCGTCAAGGCGGGGGAGCAGTGCGGCATCATCAAGTTCGGCTCGCGCATCGACATGTACGTGCCGCTGGAGGCGCAGATCTGCGTCAAGGTCGGTGAGCAGGTCCGCGCCTGCGAAACGGTGCTTGCCGAGCTGTAATTAAGTCTCAGAAATAATTCTGTTCAGATCCGCGCGCATCTGCGCGGCGTTCTTGAATACGAGTCCCCTGATGCCGACGGCTTCTGCCCCCTCGGCGTTGCGGGGATTGTCGTCGATGAACACGCATTCTTCGGCCTTGAGGCCGTAGCGGCTCAGCAGGAGGTTGTAGATCTCGGGATTGGGCTTGAGGACGTGGTCTTCGCCCGACACGATCATCCCGTCCATCAGGTCGAAGACCGGGAAGCGGTGCCGCACGAGCGGGAAGGTCTCGGCGGACCAGTTGGTGATGCCGTAGATGCCGTAGCCGCGCTCCTTGAATTCGCGCACGACGTCCGCGCTGCCGGGAATCTCGCCGCCGATCATCTCGATCCAGCGGTCGAAATACATCCGGATCTCCTTCTCCCATTCGGGGAAGAGGTCCACGCGCTCCTGCGCGACTTCCGCCAGCAGGCGGCCGCTGTCGCACTGCGCGTTCCACTCATAGGGGCAGATCTCATTCAGGAACCAGTCGGCCTTGGCGGCGTCGCCGAAATAGGGGACATAGAGGCGGCGCGGATCCCAGTTGACCAGGACTTCGCCGAAATCGAAGATGATGTTTTTAATCATCTCCGGCCCCCTTCGTCTTGATGATGACCACGCCGTTGGCTCCACGCATGCCATAGATGGTGGAAGCGGCGTCCTTGAGGACTTCTACGGATTTGACGTCCAGGGGATTGATATCGCTGATGTCGGACACCTCCATGCCGTCCAGGATGATGAGCGCGTCGGTGTTGCCGGTCGTGTTGATGCCGCGGATGCGGATGGACGTGCCGACGATCTCGACGCCGGGTACCCGGCCGCGCAGATAGTCGTAGATGTTCGTATAGGTCTCGGCATTCTTCATGTCGACCCGGCCGATGGAATTGGTCTCGAGGTCGGTGGCCTGGCGGACGTCGTCCGCGTGGCCGGCCTGGCGGCTGGCACCGCAGGAGCAGACCAGCAAAAGGACAAGCAGGAGATAGGGGATACGTTTCATAATAATTGTGTTCTTCGCATCAAAAATACGGAGAAAAACCGCTTAAAACAAATCCTGCGCGTCTTTTGGCGGACAGGACTTGCAAGTCCGGGAAATTTGTGTATCTTTGCATTCCCAAACGGTGCGTTGGCCGAGTGGCTAGGCGCAGGTCTGCAAAACCTGTCACAGTGGTTCGATTCCGCTACGCACCTCCAAAAATGCCCCTGGACGCGGTCCGGGGGCATTTGCGTTTCCAGGGGAGGATGCTGCAAATCACCAATTCTTGGGATTGACTTCCTTT
>ONQP01000127.1 GCA_900319975.1 uncultured Bacteroidales bacterium
GCTGCTCGCCACGGGCAACGCCCCGGTGGCGATGCATCCCGACCTGGCGCTGCTGCTGCCGACTTCCGGCTCCACCGGCAGCCCCAAGCTGGTGCGGCACAGCCTGCGCAACATCGAGGCGAATGCCGACAACGTGCGGCGGCTGTTCCAGCTGACCGGCGCGGAGAAGGCGATGGCCATCCTCCCGATGCATTACACGATGGGCCTCTCCGTGATCGCCAGCCACCTGCTGGCGGGCGCCACGCTGCTCCTGTCCGGCCGGTCCCTGCTGGACCGCGGCTTCTGGAGCACGCTCAAGGAGGCGACCAGCTTCACGGGCGTTCCCTACAGCTACGAGCTGCTGATGAAGATGCGCTTCACGCGCATGGACCTGCCCAAGCTGGAGGTCATCACCCAGGGCGGCGGCAAGCTGACCCCGGAGATGTTCCGGGCGCTGGCCGAATACGCCCGCGACAAGGGCAAGAAGTTCATCGCCACCTATGGCCAGTCGGAGTGTACGGCGCGCATGGCCTATCTCCCCGCTGAACTGGCGCTGGAGAAGACCTGCAGCATTGGCTTTGCCGAGCCGGGCGGACAGCTCTCGATCGTGGACGCCGAAGGCAACGAGACCTTCGAGGGCGACTGGGCTACGCCTATGGCGTGGAGGACCTGCAGAAGGGCGACGAGAACCACGGCGTGATGCACACCGGCGACCTGGCGCGGCGCGATGCCGACGGCTGCTATTTCATCGTCGGCCGCCTGAAGCGCTTCCTCAAGATCTTTGGCCTGCGCATCGGCCTGGACGAGGTGGAGAACCTCATCAAGCAGGAATACAAAGCCGACTGCTACTGCAAGGGCGACGATGAGAAACTGGTGGTGCTGGTGACGGATCCGGCTCTGGTTGAGGCCCTGCCGGGCTTCATCGAGGAGAAGACCCACTTGTTCCACAAGAACATAGAAGTGCGCCTCGTGGACGCGATCCTGCGCAACGAGGCCGGTAAAGTGATCAATCAATAAGTAAAATATGAGCAATCTGGAGAAATTGAATGGCATCTTCTGCGAGGTGTTCTCGGTGGATGCCGGGGCGTTGGGCGCCGGTTTTGACAACAAGAGCGTGGAGGGCTGGGACAGCGTCCGCCAGCTGAGCCTCACCGCTGCGGTGGAGGACAGCTTCGACATCATGCTGGACCCGGAGGACATCCTGGAGTTCACCTCCTACGACAACGCCAAGACCATCCTGGCCAAGTACGACATCGAGCTTTAAGGCATGGCACGCTGGGAAATCAAGAACGTAGCCGTCCGCGGCGTCACCGGCACGGTGCCCGACCACCCGGTCAAGACCGCCGACTTCGACATCTTCACCCCGGAAGAGGCGGAGATCTTCGACAACACCGTCGGCATCAAGAACCGCTACATCGGCCCGGACGACGTGTGCACCTCCGACCTCTGCTTCGACGCCGCCGAGCGCCTGCTCGCGGCCCTGGGCTGGGAGAAGGAGAGCATCGACGTGCTGGTGTTCGGCTCCGTGACGGGCGACTACCGGACGCCGCCCACGGCGGGCATCCTGCAGCACCGCCTCGGGCTGCCGACCAGCACCTTCGTGCTGGACATCCCGATGGGCTGCTGCGGCAGCATGTACGCCATCAACGTGGCCGGCAACCTGCTGAGCGCAGGCAACGTCAAGCGCGCCCTGCTGCTCGTCGGCGACACGGCCCTGCGGATGGGCTCGATGAAGGACAAGAGCCGCGTCCCCCTGTTCGGCGACAGCGGCACCGCCATGGCGCTGGAGTATGATCCGACGGCCGAGGACATCGTCATCGAGTTCAATACCCTGGGCTCCGGCTACGAGGCCCTCATCACTCCGCATGGCGGCTTCCGCCACCCCATCACGCCCGAATCCTTCATCGAGGAGGACTTCGGCAACGGCATCGTCCGCGCTCCCAAGGACACGCTTATCAACGGCATGGACGTCTTCTCCTTCGCCATCTCCCGCCCGCCCATCAGCATCAAGCAGATGATGGAGCGCTACGGCCTGACGACGGACAACGTGGACTACTTCCTGATCCACCAGGCCAACAAGCTCATCGTGGACCGCATCGTCAAGAAGCTCAAACTCCCGCTCGAAAAGGTCCCCTACGACCTCCAGGAGTTCGGCAACCTCGGCGGCGCCTCCGTCCCGATGCTGATGACCTACAACCTCGCCGACGAGCTGCAGAAGCGCCCCCTGACGCTCCTCTGCTCCTCCTTCGGCCTCGGTCTCACCTGGGGCACGATGGTGTTGAGGACCAGTAAAATGGTTGTGTTGCCTTGCGAAAAGATTTAGACTAGTTAAAATAGAACTTCTGTATTATAATGATATCGGTTA
>ONQP01000119.1 GCA_900319975.1 uncultured Bacteroidales bacterium
GTGCGTCGTGAATTCCACCTATGAGGATGAGCACGACAGGCGCCTGTACATCGCCACGGACACGGGACTTCAGGTCGTCACCAAAGACGAGGTCATCACCGAGATCCCGCTCTCTTCGGCCAGGACCGCGTCCGGCGTGGATCTGGGAGAGACGGATCTGCTCCGGCTGGTGGACAACATGCGCATTCGCTCCGTCCTGCCGGACAGCAAGGGAAACATCTGGATCTCGACCTGGCGCGGCTGCGGACTCGTGCGCTATGACGGCAGCGCGGCGACGGTGTTCACGGAGGCGGACGGACTTCCGTCCAACCAGATCCGCGCCGTTGCGGAGACCGAGGACGGGAAGATCGTCACCGGACTCACGGGCGGTGTGAGTGTGATCGAGGGCGACCGCGTCGTCGCGAGCTACGGCAAGGACGACGGCATCGTCAATCTGGAGACGCTCACCGTCTGCGTCGCGCCGAACGGCGACATTCTCGCCGGCTCCAACGGCGGCGGCATCTATGTGATCAATGAAGAGGGCGTCCGCTGCCTGAGCACGCAGGACGGCCTGCCCTCGAAGATCGTGATGCGCATCCGGCACGACCCGGACCATCACGTCTTCTGGCTGCTCACGAGCAGCTCGATCGCCTACATGACCGAGGACTATGAGATCACCGCCGTGCAGCACTTCCCGTATCCCAGCAACTACGACATCTGCAAGAACAGCAAGGACGATCTCTGGATTCTCAGCAGCAACGGCATTTACGTGCTGCCGGCCGAGGAGATGCTCGCAAACGGCGAGATCAAGCCCGTGTTCTACGGCCTTGCCAACGGGCTGCCCTGTCTGCCCACCAGCAATTCCTTCAGCTATTTGTCACCGGAGGGCGATCTCTTCATTGCCGGCGACAAGAACGTGGCGCGCGTCAACATTGAGGAGCCGATGGAGGAGGTCTCCAACCTCCGGCAGGCCGTGGCGTTCATCGACGCGGACGGCAAGCGCTATTATCCCGACGAATCCGGCGCCTATCTGCTCCCGCCCGGCGTGAAGAAGATCACGGTCTATCCGTTTGTGTTCAACTATGCGCTGACCGATCCGCAGGTGTCCTATCAGCTCGTGGGCTTTGACCCCGAGCCCGTCACCGTCAACCGGAGCGGCCTGCTGCCGATGACCTACACGAACCTGCGCGGCGGAACGTATCACTTCGTGATGGTGCTCAAGGACGCCCTCGGCCGAAACGGCAAGACGCTCGAGGTTCCGATCATCAAGGCAAAGGCGCCGTATGAGCAGGCGTGGTTTTACGGTCTGGTCGGCTCGGCAGCGCTGGCGGCCATCTGGGCGTTGGTGAAAGCGCAGGTGCGCCGGAACACGCGTCTGCTGGAGAAAAAGCACCGCGAGGAGGCCGAGCGCGAGCGCATCCAGGGCGAGCTGCAGACGGCGAGCCGCATCCAGACAAGCGTGCTGCCGAGCGACTTCCCGCCGTTCCCTGAGCGGACGGAGTTCGACCTCTGGGCCAGCATGAAGCCGGCGCGCGAGGTCGGCGGCGACTTTTATGATTTCTACATGATCGACGACGACCATCTCGCGCTCACGATCGCCGACGTCAGCGGCAAGGGCATCCCGGCGTCGCTGTTCATGATGACCTCCAAGGCGATCCTCAAGAGCTTTGCCATGCAGGGCAATGTCCCGTCGGAGATCCTGAAAAAGACCAACGATCAGATCTGCTCCAACAACCGGATGGATCTGTTCGTCACGGTCTGGCTCGGCATTCTGGAGCTCTCCACCGGAAAGCTGGCCGCGTCCAACGCCGGCCATGAATATCCGGCGCTGAAGCGCGCGGACGGCGCGTTCGAGCTGATCCGCGACAAGCACGGGCTGGTCATCGGCGGCATGGAGGGCGTCCGATACACCGAATATGAGCTGCAGCTGAAGCCGGGCGACAAGCTGTTCGTCTACACCGACGGCGTGCCGGAGGCGACCGACGCCCAGCAGCAGATGTTCGGCACCGACCGGATGCTCGACGCGCTCAATACCAGCCCCGAGGCAGATCCCGAGCAGGTGCTGAAAAATATGCAGAGTGCGGTGGTCTCCTTCG
>ONQP01000117.1 GCA_900319975.1 uncultured Bacteroidales bacterium
CCTTTGCAATCCCCAAATGAATGAGGGCTTAGCTCAGTTGGTTTAGAGCGCTTGCTTGACAGGCAAGAGGTCGGCAGTTCAAATCTGCCAGTCCTCACAAAAGAAGAGACACTTGCAGGAATGCAGGTGTCTCTTTTTTGTTGAAACCTATTGATTTATTGCTTATCTTTGATTCTTGGAGAACAATCAAATCGAACGAACCATGAGAAAGAGCATCCTGACCGTATTGGCAGCCACGGTGCTCGCCGCCGCTTGTTCGGCGGGCGAGGGCTGGGTGAAGGTGGAAGGAAACAAGTTTGTGGACCCGCAGGGGAAGGAACTGGTGTTCCGGGGCTTGTGCTTCTCGGACCCGGTGAAGCTGGTCCGGGATGGGCAGTGGAACGAGCGGTACTTCGCCGAGGCCGCGGACTGGGGCGCGAACGTCGTCCGTTTCGCCGTGCATCCGACGAACCTGAACGCGATGGGCTGGGAAGAGACCTTCAAGGCTATGGACCAGGGCGTCGCCTGGGCCAAGCAGTACGGGATGTACGTGATCATGGACTGGCATTCCATCGGCAACCTCAAGGAGGAAAAGTACACCTCGCTGATGTACAACACCACGAAGGCGGAGACCTTCAAGTTCTGGCGCACGGTCGCGCAGCGCTATAAGGACGAGCCCACGGTGGCGCTCTACGAGCTCTTCAACGAGCCAACGGTGACCGGCACGGGCGAGTGCACGTGGGACGAATGGAAAGAACTGCAGGAGCAGATCATCGACACGGTCCGGGTCCATAACCCCAATGCGGTGTGCCTCTGCGCCGGTTTCAACTGGGCGTACGACCTCACGCCGGTGGCGGAAGCGCCCATCGACCGGCCCAATGTCGCCTACGTCTCCCACCCTTATCCGATGAAGCGGTCCGAGCCGTGGGAGCCGCAGTGGGAGAAGGATTTCGGCTTCGTCGCCGACACCTATCCCGTCATCTGCACGGAAATCGGCTTCTGCCTCGAGGACGAACCCGGCGCCCATATCCCGGTGATGTCCACGGACGTGTACGGCGAGCACATCACGAAGTACTTCGAGCAGAAGGGCATCTCCTTCACGGTCTGGTGCTTCGATCCAAACTGGGCCCCGATGCTGTTCAGCGACTGGGACTTCACGCCCACCACGCAGGGCCGTTTCTTCAAGGCCTACCTGCAGAATCAGGCAAAATGAACACACAAAACCTTTGCATATGAAAAAGACGGAAACCTTTGACGAGCGCGGTACGTATGTCGCTCCGTCCGCGCGGGTTGTCGAAACGAAGCAGGAGTATTCATTCCTGGTATCCAATCTCGAACCCATCGACGGTGGGGACGATCCGGACATTGACTGGTAAAAAGGAGGATGGCATGAAGCACTTGGCCTTTATCTTCGGGATGGCCGCCCTCATGGCGGTGTCCTGCTCCGTCCGGGAGGAGAATTTCAACGCGCCCGATGCGGGTGCTCCGGTTTTCCGCGCCACCTTCGAACAGCCGACCGACGCGGGCACGAAAGTCTTTGTCAATGAGGACCTTCTGCTCCGCTGGAACGCCGACGACCGGGTGAGCCTCTTCAACAAGACCACCGCCAACCAGCAGTACCGCTTCCTGGGCGTTACCGGCGACAGCGAGGGCGAATTCGAAATCGTGGGCGAACCCGGCACGGGCGCCGCGATCCCGTACGTCATCTCCGTCTATCCCTACCAGGAATCCACCGCGATCACCGCGGGCGGCGCCCTGGCGGTCACCCTGCCCGCCACGCAGGCCTACGCCCCGCATTCCTTCGGCCCCGGCGCCAATACGATGGCCGCCCTTTCCGCCGATGAGGACCTGCAGTTCAAGAACCTCGGTGGCTACCTCCGGATCAGCCTCTATGGCGCCGGCGTCCAGGTTTCCTCCCTTACCCTCCAGGGCAACAAGGGAGAGAAGATTGCCGGCAAGGCGACCGTGTCCATGACCTCGGCCGGCCTGCCGTCCATCGCCATGGCCGACGACGCGACGACCGCCATCACCCTGACCTTCGCGGAGCCGGTCGCCCTTGGGGCGACGGAGGCCGAAAGCGTGGACTTCTGGTTCGTGGTCCCGCCGG
>ONQP01000116.1 GCA_900319975.1 uncultured Bacteroidales bacterium
AGCTCAGATTGGGTTTTCGCATAATAACCAAATTATCTCGGGAATGACAAAGGGCCGACCACGCCCACGCAGAATGCGGGATTTATTCGTAATTTTGCCGTATGACACGTCTTGAGCAACAACTGAGCTTCATCCTGGAGATCGACAAGGAGAAGAACATCTTCCGGCAGACGCACCTGTCGGGCGGCGGGCGGGCCGAGAACGACGCGGAGCACGCCTGGCACATGGCCACGATGGCGTGGCTGCTGCGCGAATACGCCAACGAGCCCGTGGACATCGCGCGGGTGATGATGATGTGCCTGATCCACGACATCGTGGAGATCGACGCAGGCGACACGTATGCTTATGACCCGGCGGGCCTGCAGACGCAGCAGGCGCGCGAGCAGGCCGCCAAGGAGCGCATCTATGCGCTGCTGCCGGACGACCAGCGCGCGGAGCTGACGGCGCTCTTCGACGAGTTCGAGGCGTGGAGCACGCCGGAAGCCCGCTTCGCGCACGTGATGGACAACCTGCAGCCGCTGCTGCTCAACAACTCCAACGGGGGCGCGGACTGGAAGGCGCACGGCGTCAAGGCGGCGCAGGTGCGCGGCCGCCAGGGCCGCAACCGCCTGGGCTCCGAGCGCCTCGGCGAGCTCACGGAGAGCATCATCGCCGCAAACGTCGCCAAGGGGGTCCTCCCGGAGGAATAAAAGTGTATCTTTGCGTATATGAAACTTCGGACCTTAGCCATAGTCTGCCTGATGATGAGCCTGTCTGTCACTGCCGGTGCGCAGATGCGTTCGCGCACTTATCGTATTCCCCGTCCTGACTACAAGAAGATGGGGGTCCTTGTCTTGTCCCCCAAGGAGAGCCGCGAAGAGCGCCGCCTGGAACGGGAAGACCGCAAGATGGAGCGCAAGTTGCTGGACGTCAGCCGCAAGGAGCAGCGCAGGGCGCGCAAAGAGCAGGAGCAGCAGGAGCTCCGGACCGGGATCCTGTGGCTCCACGGCGGCGGGTATATCTCCGGGATGAAGTCGATGGCGAAGTGGGTCGGAAGGCCCAAGGAGCTGGTGCGCAAATACGGGGCGGTGGTCGTGTCGCCGGGCTACCGGCTGTCGTTCGAACACCCCTACCCCGCGGCCATCGAAGACTGCTACACCGCGCTGGAATGGATGGTGGAGCATGCCGACGAGCTCGGGATCCGCTCCGACCAGATCTTCGTGGGCGGCGAGAGCGCGGGCGGCGGACTGGCCGCGGCGCTCTGCATCCTGGCCCGCGACCGCGGCGAGATCCGCATCGCCTACCAGATGCCCCTCTACCCGATGCTGGACGACCGCGACACCGAGTCGTCGCGCGACAACCACAACAGGGTCTGGGACACGCCCCGCAACCACTACGGCTGGCAGCAGTACCTCGGGGTGCTGTACGGCTCGCGCTGGGTGCCGCCGTATGCGGCGGCCGCGCGCGAGACCGACTACCGCGGCCTGCCCCCCTGCTACACCTTCGTCTGCAAGGGCGAACCCTTCTACAGCGAGACCGTGACCTACTGCGAGAACCTCCGCAAGGCAGGCGTGGAAGTGGCCTACGACGTGTTCGAGGGCCTCTACCACGCGTTCGACATCTACCAGCCCGACCTGCCGGAGTCGCGCCTCGCGGCCGACAGCTTCGAGCAGCACTACCTCTACGCGCGCGAGCATTATTTCGCGCCGCAGGAGCGGTAAAAATTTCGCCCGGCGGGCGAAAAAAATTTGCAGCTTTCCGGCAAAAAGATGTAAATTTGTAACCCGTATTTAAAGCAATTCTCAAATGAAATACGGGTACGACAACGACAAATATCTGAAGATCCAGTCGGAGCGCATCAAAGAACGCATCGCCCAGTTCGGCAACAAACTCTACATGGAGTTCGGCGGCAAGCTCTTCGACGACTACCACGCCTCCCGCGTGCTTCCGGGATTCGAGCCGGACAGCAAGTTCAAGATGCTCTACACGCTCAAGGACGACCTCGAGATCGTCATCGTGATCAGCGCCGTGGACATCGAGAAGAACAAGATCCGCAACGACCTCGGTATCACCTACGACGTGGACGTGCTGCGCCTGCGGGACGAGTTCCTGGCGCGCGACTTCAGCGTCAACAGCGTCGTCATCACCCACTACAACGGCCAGAGCAGCGCCGACGCCTACCGCAAGCGTCTGGAGCGGATGGGCATCAAGGTCTATTACCATTATACCATCGAAGGCTATCCCCACAACGTGGCCCTGATCGACTCCGACGAAGGATTCGGCAAGAACGACTACGTCCAGACGACCAAACCGCTGGTGGTCGTGACCGCCCCGGGCCCCGGCTCCGGCAAGCTGGCCGTCTGCCTGAGCCAGCTCTACCA
>ONQP01000114.1 GCA_900319975.1 uncultured Bacteroidales bacterium
TCGATGCTGCTTAATGACGATGCGCCTCAAAGGTCGCTGACCCGGGCCGCCGAATTCAAGGGCGTCTTCGGGATGAACGACCAATTCCTTGTCTGGGGATCCAAGACGATCTCCGGCAACAAGTATTCAGTATTCACCGGCCAGACCGTCTCGTTGACCGGTCTGGGAGCGAATGACGCCGATCCTTCAGATGATGTATGGGAATACTCTCCTCTCAGATTCTGGGATTCCAATGCGACCAGGTATGACTTCCTGGCTGTCAGCGGAGTGTCTTCGTCCGGCAATGTAATATGCAATCCTGCCGCGTCCGGACATCTCACGGCGACGGTCACCCACAATGTGACCCTGTCCCAGAGCGACCTTCTTGCGGCAGGCGGCCAGCGCACGGGCGGCAGCACTGCGAAAGTCGATCTCGCATTCCAGCATGTCCTGAGCGCCGTCAGCGTGGTGATCTATAACGATTCACCGCTGATTTCCGTGAAACTCAACTCGTGTAAATTCAGAAATCTGTGCGTTCAGGCAAGCGGCGTAGTCCAGCAGGATGGGAATTCTCTCGCGGAGATGACTTCGTCCCACTGGACCCCCGTGTCTTATGATCCGAGTCTCATTATGGGTTATTCCATAGACGGAGGGGCCAATATGGCAGCCAGGACGCATTATCCGGCCGAGGAAATCTGGGATTTCATGATTCCCCAGTCTCTCGTCCCGTACCTGAGTTACACGCCCCAGTTGTATCTCGACTATGAGTATGACCAGGCAAACCCGATCACGGACGAGATTGAGCACAATCACCCGCAGTTCCCGATCGACCCGAAGCATCCGCTCCGCAACCGTCCCGCCGCCGAGATCGCGGAGATGAACCGCCACCGCGACGTCCGCAAGTACGCCAAGTACATGCGCGACCAGGTGACGGAGCTGCTCACGCAGTATGGCAAGATCGACATCCTCTGGTTCGACTTCTCCTACGCGAAGGACGAGCACAACGGCACGCGCGGCAAGGGCCGCAAGGACTGGGAGAGCGAGAAGCTCGTGAAGCTCGTGCGCAAGCTGCAGCCCGACATCATCCTCGACAACCGCCTCGACCTGCCGGAGGCGGCGGACATCGTGACGCCCGAGCAGTTCCAGCCCGAGCACCCCCCGCGCCGGCCCGACGGCTCGATCGCCCCCTGGGAGGGATGCCAGACCTTCTCCGGCTCGTGGGGCTACCACCGCGACGAGGCGACGTGGAAGAGCGAGAAGCAGTGCGTCGAGATGCTGATCCGCCACGTCGCCCGCGGCGGCAACCTCATCATGAACGTCGGCCCCACGGCGCGCGGCTACTTCGACCACCGCGCGATGGCGCGCCTCGACGCCTTCGCGAAGTGGATGGACCGCAACTCGCGCTCCATCTACGGCTGCACGATGGCGCCGGAGGCGTTCAAGGAGGCCGACGGCACGCGCTACACGTGGAACCCGAAGACGAAGCGCCTCTACGTCCACGTCCTCGACTGGCCCTTCCAGCGCCTGCACCTGCCGGGGCTCGCGGGCAAGGTCGCCTACGCGCAGTTCCTGCACGACGGCTCGGAGCTCTCGTGGTTCGAGAACGGCCACGCCACCTGGAACAGCGAGGACCTGCCCGCCGGCACGCTCACGCTGCGCCTCCCGGTCGTGCAGCCGGACATCGTCGTCCCGACCGTCGAACTCTTCCTCAAGTAGAACACCACAACCTGAAACCCGCCATGGCCAACGAACTCGACGAAACCACGGGCCCCGTCCGCAGCGAAGGACGCGACGTCCACGTGATCGACAAACAGATCCCCGTCCGGGTCGGCTGGGGCTCGACCCTCTTCGAGGTCCTGCTCTGGGTCTGCGGCATCCTGCCCGGGCTGGTCTTCCTCTTCATGAAGATCTCCGCGCGCAACTACCTGCAGCGCCTCCAGCAGAAGCTGCAGCAGGACGCCTCGCAGATCGACAACTACCTCGAGCAGCGCGTGCAGATCCTGCAGAACGTCGCCCCGCTCGTCGAGAAGGCGATCGACCTGGACAAGGACGTGATGAAGGCCGTCGCCGCCTACCGCGGCGGCCGCGCGCCGGAGGGCACGCCGACGGGCGACGCGCTGCGCAACCAGGTGGCGGGCCAGGTTGACTCCATCTGCGGCCGCCTCTTCCCGCAGGTCGAGGCCTACCCCGAGCTCAAGGCGCACCAGGCGATCGCCGACGCGATGCAGCAGAACTCCTACCTCCAGAAGGAGATCACCGCCGCGCGCACGCTCTACAATGACACCGTGGCGCAGTGGAACGCGGACATCTTCCGCTGGCCGACGAAGATGATCGTCGCCGCCCGCGCCGGCTACACGACGCGCATCCCGTTCACGGCCTCCGCCGAGACGCGCGAGCGCGC
>ONQP01000113.1 GCA_900319975.1 uncultured Bacteroidales bacterium
CAAGTCGCTGTCTGATATGCTCAAGGGCAAGCAGGGCCGCTTCCGTCAGAACCTTCTGGGCAAGCGCGTGGACTATTCCGGCCGAAGTGTTATCGTCGTCGGCCCGGATCTGAAGATCTACCAGTGCGGCGTGCCGAAGGAAATGGCTATCGAGCTGTTCCGCCCCTTCGTGATGAAGAAGCTCGTCGAGGACGGCGTGGCCAACAACATCAAGTCCGCCAAGAAGATGGTAGACAAGCAGCGTACCGAGGTATGGGACGCGCTGGAAGACGTGATCAAGGAGCATCCGGTTCTCCTGAACCGTGCGCCTACGCTGCACAGACTGGGCATCCAGGCCTTTGAGCCCGTCCTGGTCGAGGGCCGTGCCCTGC
The DNA here is from genome assembly GCA_900319975.1 of uncultured Bacteroidales bacterium. GTDB lineage: Bacteria > Bacteroidota > Bacteroidia > Bacteroidales > UBA932 > Cryptobacteroides. The sequence continues at coordinate 372 of ONQP01000113.1, forward strand.
GTCTCCACCCGCTGAACTGCACGGCCTTCAACGCCGACTTCGACGGCGACCAGATGGCCATTCACGTTCCGCTCTCCGCCGAGGCGCAGGCCGAGGCGCGCATCCTGATGCTCTCCGCCAACAACCTGCTCCGTCCGCAGGACGGCCACCCCGTCACGGTCCCGACGCAGGATATGATCCTGGGCTCCTACTACCTGACGATGATCCGCATCGGCAAGGCCGAGAAGGGCGCCGAGCGCCTGGTCATTGCCGATCCGGGCGACACCGGCTTTGAAGCGGGCAGCATCGTTGACGGCGACGAGATTTACGCCGCCAACCAGAAGGCCGCAGCCGAGCATACCAAGCCCTGCACCTATCGCTCGATGCTCTGCTACCGTGACGCCAACGAAGCCATCATGGCCTACAACGAGGGCGCCGTCGGCCTGCACGCTCCGATCCGTCTGCGTGTCACGAAAACCATCGACGGCGTCGAGGTCAAGCACGTGATCGATACGACCGTCGGCCGCATCATCTTCAACGAGCCGATCCCGCAGGATCTGGGCTATGTCGACCGCAGCGATCCCGAGCATGCTTTCGATCACGAGATCAGCTTCCAGGTCGGCAAGAAGCAGCTGGGCAATATTATCGACCGCTGCATCCAGAAATACGGCTTCACGATCTCGGCCGAGGTGCTTGACAGCATCAAGGCGCTGGGCTACAAGTATTCGACAAAGGCCGCCATCACGATCTCCGTCGCGGACATGACCGTCCCGAGCGCGAAGAACGAAATGATCCAGGAGACCGAGCAGGAAGTCGTCAACATCGAGCGGCAGTACAAGCGCGGCTTTATCACCGACGACGAGCGCTACCGTCTGGTCGTTTCCGAGTGGGAGCAGACCACCAAGAAGGTCACCGACGCCCTGTCGAGCTGCCTTGACGAGTTCAACCCCATCTACATGATGGCAAACTCCGGCGCCCGCGGCTCCATGAACCAGATCCGTCAGCTGGCCGGTATGCGCGGCCTGATGGCGAACACCGCCGGCAAGACCATCGAAATCCCCATCAAGTCCAACTTCCGTGAGGGCCTGTCCGTTCTGGAGTACTTCATCTCCACCAGAGGCGCGCGAAAGGGCATGGCCGATACCGCCCTTCGTACCGCGGACTCCGGCTACCTGACCCGCCGTATGGTCGACGTGTGCCAGGAGGTCATCATCCGCGAGCAGGACTGCGGCACCACCGAGGGCGTCTGGGCCAGCGCCGTGTACGAGAGAGGCCAGGAGGTCAAGAGCTTCGCGACCGCCATCCACGGCCGCTTCCCGGCCATGCCGATCAGCGATCCAGCGACCGGCGAGCTGCTCTTTGACACCGATCACATGCTCATGCCCGGCGACGCGAAGGTCCTCGAGGCGCACAACATCCACAAGGCCTATATCCGCTCGGTCCTGACATGCGAGGCGGGCTGCGGCGTCTGCGCCAAGTGCTACGGCATCAACCTCGCCATCGGCCGTCCGGTCAACGCCGGCGAGGCCGTCGGCGTCATCGCCGCCCAGTCCATCGGCGAGCCCGGCACCCAGCTGACCATGCGTACCTTCCACACCGGCGGCGTCGCGGGCGACGACATCACCCAGGGTCTGCCCCGTGTCGAGGAGCTGTTCGAGGCCCGCAAGCCCAAGAAGATGGCGACCCTCGCCGAGATCTCCGGCACCGTCTCCATCGAGGAGGCCAAGAAGGGCGTCATGTACGCCATCACCGTCACCAACGAGGCCGAGGGCGCCACAGCCGTCTACACCGTGCCGCACTCCGCCGGCATCCTCGTGCACAACGGAGACCACGTCGACAAGGGCCAGGAGCTCACCTCCGGCGCGCTCAACCCCCACGACGTGCTCCGCATCCGCGGTGTCAACGACGACGAGTTCGGCCGCCAGGGCGTGCGCAGCTATATCACCAGTGAGGTACAGAAGGTCTACCGTCAGCAGGGCGTTGACATCAACGACAAGCATATCGAGGTCATCGTGCGCCAGATGATGCGCAAGGTGAGAGTCGAGGAGTCCGGCAGCAC
>ONQP01000122.1 GCA_900319975.1 uncultured Bacteroidales bacterium
TCGTCAAGTACGGCTTCCCGATCGGGCACGTGACGCGCGATGCGACCGCGGGCACGATGGTGGACCACACCTGCATCAAGACGAACCTGGAAGGCCTGCTGGAGTATAAGTACGAACCCCTTCCGGAGATTGCCGGTCAAGCCGGCAATGACGAGCGTCATGCCCGACCTGATCGGGCATCCCGGACCTTCAAGGGCTTCCGCCGGACGGACGGGCAGGTGGGCGTGCGCAACCAGATCTGGGTCATCCCCAACGTGGGCTGCGTGAACGGCATCTGCCAGACCATCGTGGAGCGCTTCAAGGCGGAGATCGCCGGGAAGGAGGGGAGTGTCGACGCCGTCGTCGCTTTCCCGCACAACTACGGCTGCTCCCAGCTCGGCGCGGACCACGAGAACACCCGCACCGTCCTCGCCGACATGGTGCACCATCCCAACGCCGGCGGCGTGCTGGTGGTCTCGCTCGGCTGCGAGAACAACCAGCTGGACGCCTTCCGCGAGCTGGTGGGCCCGGTCGATGAAAGCCGCGTGCGGATGTTCGTCACCCAGAAGGTGGACGACGAGATCGAATACGGCCTGCAGCAGCTCCGCGAGATCTTCGCCGTGTGCTCGAAGGACGAGCGCGTGGACGTTCCGGTGTCGGAACTCCGCGTCGGCCTCAAGTGCGGCGGCTCCGACGGCCTCAGCGGCATCACGGCGAACCCGCTCCTGGGCGTGTTCTCCGACTGGATCGTCGCCCAGGGCGGCACGACCGTCCTGACCGAGGTCCCCGAGATGTTCGGCGCCGAGACGATCCTGATGAACCGCTGCCAGGACGCGGCCACGTTCGACAAGACCGTCCATCTGATCAACGACTTCAAGGAGTACTTCATGAAGCAAGGGATGCCCGTGTACGAGAATCCCTCGCCGGGCAACAAGGCCGGCGGCATCTCCACCCTGGAAGAGAAGTCCCTCGGCTGCACGCAGAAGTGCGGCAAGAGCATCGTCCGCGGCGTCCTGAAATACGGCGAGCGCCTGAATGTCAAGGGATTGAATCTCCTCAGCGCTCCCGGTAACGACCTCGTGGCCTCGACGGCCCTTGCCTCCTGCGGCTGCCAGATCGTCCTCTTCACTACGGGCCGCGGCACGCCGTTCGGCACCTTCGTGCCCACGATGAAGATCTCCACCAACACCCCCTTGTACGAGAAGAAGGGCAACTGGATCGACTTCAACGCCGGCGTCCTCGCCCAGGGCGAGCCGATGGCGGACGTCGCCGCGCGCTTCGTCGATTTCGTCCTCGCCGCCTCCTCCGGCGCCCCGGTGAACAACGAGAAGAACGGCTGGCGCGAAATCGCCATATTCAAGTCCGGCGTAACCCTGTAGCCCGTCATTTCGAGCTTGTCGAGCAATCTAAAATTCTAAATCACTAATATGGAAAGATTAAACAGAACTTCCGCCCCGCAGGCGAAAAAGTACACCGAAAAGGTCATCCAGTTCGGTGAGGGCAACTTCCTCCGCGCGTTCATCGAGTGGATCATCTGGAAGACCAACCAGAAAACCGATTTCAACGGCTCCGTCGTCGTCGTCCAGCCCATCGAGAAGGGCATGGTCGGCTGGCTCAACGAGCAGGACGGCCTGTATCACCTGAACCTCCAGGGACTGCAGGACGGCCAGCCCGTGGACAGCGTCGACCTGATCGACGTCATCAGCCGCGGCTTGAGCCCGTACGAGGACTTCCAGGGCTACCTGAAGCTCGCCGAGCAGCCGGAGATGCGCTTCGTGATCTCCAACACGACCGAGGCGGGCATCGCCTTCGATCCGGCCTGCAAGCTGGATGACGCACCCGCATCGTCCTACCCCGGCAAGCTCACCCAACTGCTGTACCACCGCTGGGAGTACTTCAAGGGGGACAAGACGAAGGGCTTCATCATCTTCCCGTGCGAGCTCATCTTCGAGAACGGCAAGCACCTGAAGGAGTGCATCCGCCAGTACATCGACCTGTGGAACCTGGGTCCGGACTTCCGCGCCTGGTTCGAGGAGGCCTGCGGCGTGTATTCGACGCTCGTGGACCGCATCGTCCCGGG
>ONQP01000112.1 GCA_900319975.1 uncultured Bacteroidales bacterium
GGCGACAACTCCTGCGTGGAGACCTACTGCCTCCCGCACAGCCGCATCCAGGACGTCATCGTGGAGGACGGCGTCGCCGTCCGCGCCGTCAAGCGTGTCTATGCGGAACGGTCCGGCATCAACGATCCTTCCCTCAGCCCGAAGGACATCTTCGAAATCGCCGAAGGCACGCGGCCCGGCAATCCGGAGGCCGCGCAGGCCGCCTTCGCCGAGATGGGCACCGTCGCGGGCAACGCGATGGCCATCGCAGCCCAGCTCATGGACGGTCTCATCGTCATCGGAGGCGGCATCACCGCTTCCAAGAAATACTTCATGCCGGCCTTGCTGGACGCCCTCCGCGGCACGGTCCGCACCCTGTCCGGCGATACCCTCGCCAAGGTGCAGATGAAGGTCTACAACCTGGACGACGAGGCCGAGTTCGAAGCCTTCGCCAAGGGCAGCGCCCGTGAACTCAAGGTGTACGGCTCCGACAAGACCGTCACCTACGACCCGCAGAAGCGCATCGGCGTGATGATTTCCAAGATCGGCGCCTCCAAGGCCATTTCCGTGGGCGCCTACGATTTCGCGCTGGCCCAATTAGATGCCAGATAGCCTATGTATCCGCTGAAATTCGAACCCATCTTCAAGACCATCGTCTGGGGCGGCGAGAAGATCGCCCCCTACAAGGGCGTGGAAACCGAACAGGAGCACATCGGCGAAAGCTGGGAACTGTCCGGCGTGAAAGGAAACGAGTCCGTGGTCGCGAACGGCGCCCTCAAGGGCCGCACCATCGCGGATCTCGTGAAGGAGTACAAGGGCCGTCTCGTGGGCGAGCACGTGTATGCCAACACCGGCGACGAGTTCCCGCTGCTGATCAAGTTCATCGACGCCCTCTCCGACCTGTCCGTGCAGGTCCATCCGAACGACGAGCTGGCCGCCGTGCGGCACAACGGCTCCAAGGGGAAGACCGAAATGTGGTATGTGGTCGATGCGGAACCGGGCGCGCACCTGCTCGCCGGCATGACCGAGGAAATCACCCCTGAGGAATACGAGAAGCGCGTCGCGGACGGCACCATCACCGAGGTGCTGGCCCGCCACGACGTGCATCCCGGCGACGTGTTCTTCCTCCCGGCCGGACGCATCCACGCCATCTGCGGCGGCTGCTTCATCGCCGAGATCCAGCAGACTTCCGACATCACCTACCGCATCTACGACTACGGCCGCCTGGGCCTGGACGGCAAGCCGCGCCAGCTCCACACGGAGCTCGCGAAGGACGCCATCGACTACAAGGTCTATCCGGACTACCGGACGGCGTACACGCCCGCCAAGGACGCGGAGACCGAGCTCGTTTCCTGCAAGTACTTCACCACCAGCCTCTACGAAATGGACCAGGCCGTGACGAAGAACCTGGAGGACGTCGACTCCTTCCTCGTGGTGATGTGCCTTGCCGGAAGCGGCACCCTCACGGACGCCGAGCCCGTCTTTGACGCCGAAGGCCGCCGCGGCCCCACCAAGGGCCACGTCATCGACCTCCGCCAGGGCGAGACTGTCCTCATCCCCGCCACCTCCACTGGCGTCACCTTCAAGCCCGCCGAAGGCGGCATGAAGGTCATCACGAGCTACATCAAGTAACTGACTGGCAACACATTAAATAGCGAGAGGTGCACCGGGCGGTGCACCTCTCGTACGTTAAAGAACAATCTGTCAGCGACTTACTCCAGGCCGCGGGCGCGGAGGAGGGCCGCCGGATCGGGATCCGCGCCGCGGAACTGGCGGAACAGCGTCATCGGCTCTTCGGAACCGCCCTTCTCGAGGAAGGTCTGGCGGAAGGCCTTCGCCGTGGCGGGGTTGAAGACGCCGTCGGCCACGAACTTCTCCCAGGCATCCATATCCAGGACTTCAGCCCACAGATAGCTGTAATAGCCGGCGCTGTAGCCGCTGTTGAAGATGTGGTTGAAATAGGTCGTGCGGTAGCGCGGGATGATCTCGTCGATGAGGCCCATCTCGGCGCAGACCTTCGTCTCGAAGTCGCGGATGGACTGCGCGTCGGTGAACTTCTCCAGTTCCTCGGCCGTGAGCTCATGCCACTTCATGTCCAGGATGGACGCGGCGCAGAGCTCGCCCGTGGTGAAGCCCATATTGAACTTCAGGGAATTCCGGATCTTTTCCACCAGTTCGGCGGGGATGACCTCGCCGGTGCGGTAGTCATGGGCATAGACGGCGAGGATTTCGGGCACGAACGCCCAGTTCTCGTTGAACTGGGAGAACGTCTCCACGAAGTCGCGGGTGACGGAGGTGCCGGAAACGCTCGGATAACGGCACTTGGTCAGGAACCCGTGCAGGGCGTGGCCGAACTCGTGGAAGGCGGTCTGGACATTGTCGATGGAAAGCATCGACGGAGTGTCCTCCGTGGCGGGCGGGAAGTTGCACACGTTCACGATGACCGG
>ONQP01000111.1 GCA_900319975.1 uncultured Bacteroidales bacterium
GGCGACATCGGTCCCGAAGCCGGCATGCCGGTCATGGAAGGCAAGTGCGTGCTCTTCAAGTCGTTCGGCAACGTGGACGCGTTCCCGCTGTGCATCAAGACGCACGACGTCGACGAGTTCGTCAACGCGGTTTATCTGCTTTCCGGTTCGTTCGGCGGCATCAATCTCGAGGACATCTCGGCGCCCCGCTGCTTCGAAATCGAGCGCAAGCTGAAAGAAAAGTGCGACATCCCGATCTTCCACGACGATCAGCACGGCACCGCTGTCATCACGCTCGCGGGTCTCACGAACGCACTGAAGGTCGTCGACAAGAACAAGGAGGACGTCAGGGTCGTTACCTCCGGCGCAGGCGCGGCGGCGGTCTCGATCGTGAAGCTTTTGCTCTCCGCGGGCTTCAAACACATCACGATGTGCGACCGCAAAGGCGCGATCTACAAGGGCCGCGACGGCCTGAACTGGATCAAGGAAGAGATGGCGGAAGTCACAAACCTTGAGCGCAAACCCGGTTCGCTTGCGGATCAGCTTGTCGGCGCAGACGTGTTCATCGGCGTTTCCGCGCCCGGCACGGTCACGACCGAAATGGTCAAAACGATGAATCGCGACGCGATCATCTTCGCCTGCGCGAACCCGACGCCGGAAATCTTCCCGGACGACGCCAAGGCAGGCGGCGCGCGCGTGATCGCGACCGGCAGAAGCGATTTCCCGAACCAGATCAACAACGTTCTCGCGTTCCCGGGCATCTTCCGCGGCACGTTCGACGTCCGCGCAAGCGACATCAACGAAGAGATGAAGATGGCGGCTGCGAAGGCGCTGGCAGACCTGATCTCCGATGAGGAGCTCTCCGCCGACTATATCATCCCGAAAGCATTCGACAAGCGGGTCGGTCCCGCGGTGGCGGCGGCTGTGGCGGCGGCGGCGCGCAAAAGCGGCGTCGCCAGGATCTGAAAGGAGCGAAAACATGGCACTGTTTGACCCTAAGAAAGTGAAGCTGGGCATCGCGCCCATCGGCTGGTGCAACGACGATATGCCCGAGCTGGGCGCGGAGAACACCTTCCGGCAGACCGTCAGCGAGATGGCCCTTGCCGGGTTCACCGGCTGCGAGATCGGGAACAAATACCCCAAGGACCCCAAGGAATTGAAGTGGGAGCTGGACCTGCGGGGCATGCGGATCGCCAGCCGCTGGTTCTCCTCCTTTTTGCTGACCAAATCATTGGAGGAGAATTTGGCGGACTTTAACCGAGAGCTAGACTTCCTGGCCGCCGTGGGCGCGGACCGCATCAACGTGTCCGAGCAGAGCTATTCCATCCAGGGCCAGGTGGACACCCCCATCCTGACCGGCAACCACAAACACGTCATGGACGACGGGGAGTGGGATCGCCTCTGCAAGGGATTGGACGCTCTGGGCAAGGCGGCCGTAGAACGGGGCTTCAAGCTCTGCTTCCATCACCACATGGGCACAGTGGTCCAGACGGCGGCGGAGACGGACAGGATGATGGCAAACACCGACCCCCGGTACGTGTTCCTCTGCTACGATACGGGCCACTTCACCTTCGCCGGGGAGGACCCCCTGGCCATGCTGAAAAAGTATGTGGACCGGGTAGGCCATGTGCACCTGAAGGACATGCGCCTTGCCGTAGTGAAGGAAGCCCGGGAGAAGAACTGGAGCTTTTTGACCGCCGTGCGCAACGGGGCCTTCACCGTGCCCGGGGACGGGGACGTGGATTTCGACCCGGTGTTCAAGGTCCTGTCCGACGCCAAATATGAGGGCTGGCTGTTGGTGGAGGCCGAACAGGACCCTGCCAAGGCGAACCCCCTCGAATACGCCATCAAGGGTCGCAAATATATCGCGGAGCACACGGGGCTGTAAAAGGAGAAAGCTATGTACTTCGACAAGGAGCTCCATCGAGGCTATAACGTGTATATCGACGCCGCCAGGGACGATCTCGGCACCATGATGGACGTGGGCGTGCTGGTGCTGGAACCGGGCGACGCCTACACCATCCAGGATCCCCAAAAGGAGACCGCCGTTCTGCTGGTGGAGGGCGCCGTGGAGCTGAGCTATGGAGAAAAGACTGTGCTGGCGGAGCGGCCCGACTGCTTCCACCATGAGGCCTTCTGCCTGCTGGCGCCTCGGAACACCCAAATCGCCCTGACCGCCAAGGCCCATGCGGAGCTGTACATCCAGCAGACCGTCAATGAGCGGGACTATGCACCCGTGCTCTACACCCCCGAAACGGTCCAGGTCCAGCACGCCGGGGCCAACGGGGAGCTCATGGGCGCCATGCGCCGGGAGATCAAGACCTTCTTCGACTATGAGAACGCCCCCTTCTCCAACATGGTCCTGGGCGAGGTGCTGAACTTCCCCGGCAAGTGGTCCTCCTATCCGCCCCATCATCATCCCCAGCCGGAGGTGTATTTTTACCGGTTCGACTATCCCCAGGGCTTTGGCGCGGGGTTTGCTAACGGGGAAATCTACGAGACCCATCACAACGGCCTTGCCGTGATCAACCACGGCTTCCATTCCCAGTGCGCCGCGCCGGGCTACGCCATGTGCTACGCCTGGGGCATCCGCCATCTTCCGG
>ONQP01000110.1 GCA_900319975.1 uncultured Bacteroidales bacterium
CCTCAACCCGGCGCTTCACTGCTCCAACCCGAAGTGCATCTGCAACAACGAGAAGCACGATCCGCTCTTCCGCCTCGCGGAAAACGGAATCACGCGCTGCTGGTATTGCGATAGCAAGGTGCGATAATCCCTCGCGGGCGGACAGAAATTATTTTTCGTCCACAAGGGCCGAAAAACCAATTTCTGCTCCGCCCTCCACAACGCCCGCGCACGGCGAATTTCAAAATATTTGTAGCCTTTCGGGGCGATGGGCCGTCTAACGGGTGAAATGATTTTAAAAATGTATCTGTTATGATGACTATGTTATTACGGATTACCAGCTGGAGCGGTCTTGAAGCACTGATCGAGGCTTTGGTTCCGATTGGCATCTTCGTCGTGCTGCCCATTCTCATTATCGCCCTGGTCCTGCGGAACCGGCGGCACGAGGTGGACAAGAAGACGGAGCTGATGATGAAGGCTATCGAGAACGGCACGACGCTGGACCCGTCGTTCTTCCAGCAGACGAGCTGCTGCCGCATGAAGACGGTCAAGGACAAACTGATGGGCTGGCTGCTGGCCGCGTGCATCACGTCCGGTATCGGATTGCTGTCCTGCGCCTCCATGCTTGCGGCCTTCATCCCGCGCTGGAGTGACTTAATGAGGAGTCCGGGCCCCGGCCCCATCTTCTCCGTGCTGTCCATCAGCGGCGTCCTGATTGCCGTCGGCATCGCCTTCTTCATTGTCTACTTCACCGGGAAGAACAAGACCTGGGCGAAGGAGCTCGCCGAACTGGACGCCAAGAAGCCTGAAGAATAAGGCGCTTTGACCCGCGACGAGTTCATCAGCCTGGCGGCAGCCGAGCAGGAGTCTTTGAGAAGGTTCCTGCTCTCGCTGTGCAACGACGCCGCCCTGGCCGACGACATCGCGCAGGACGCGCTGGTCAACGCCTACGTGGCCTCGGCCTCCTTCCGCGGAACGGCCCGCTTCAGCACCTGGCTCTTCCGCATCGCCTACAACTGCTTCATCGACCGGATGCGCGGCCGCCGGCTGCAGACCGCCCCGCTCGACACCTCCGCCGCCCGGGCGGTCCCCGGGCCGGAAGCCGCCGACGGCCGCTTCCGCCACGAAGACCTCCACCGCGCCATCGGCATGCTCCCCGACAAGGAGCGCGCCGCCCTGCTGCTCTTCTATATGGAAGACAAGCCCGTCAAGGAGGTCGCCGAGATCCTCGAAATGCCCGCCGGCAGCGTCCGGGCCTACCTGACCCGCGGCCGCCAACACGTTAAAGAATATCTGGAGAAATGGAAAACGAGATAAAAGAATTCTTCCGCCAGACAGCCCCGAAGCCGTCCGACCCGACGGCCTTCCGGCTGGAGCTCAACGCCCGCCTGGCCGCCGTGGAGTCAGTCAAGGCCTACCACGACCGGGAAGTCCGCCGCCTGCGCCGGATCCGGCGCCTGACATTTGTCGCCGGCCTGCTGCTCGGCGGCGCGGCGGCCGCCTGGTTCATTCTCCATCCGGTCCGGCTGCCCGAGCTGCCCTTGGATACGCGTCTGCCCGAAGGCGCCTCCACCGTCGGGGCGTCCCTGATCAGCTGGGGCGTGGCGTGCCTCGTCGTCGGCCTCGCCATCTTCTTCCCCCTGCGGAGCCTGCGCCGGCAGAAAAAAATCCTGTTCTAGAACTGGAAATAGATAAACGCCTGCAGGTCAGCCGTGATGAACTGGTAGACCACGAAGACCACGGCCACCACGACCGCAGCCATCACCGGTAGCGGCAGCATCGCGAAGTTGAGCCGGTACCAGCGCTTCCAGCGCGCCGGCAGCCAGTGGACCGCCATGCCGAGAATCACCAGCGCGAAGACCTTCCAATAGGTCACGCAGATGTCCGGGACCACGGCCCAGTTCCACTTGGAACCGATCTGCTCCACCATCCGGCGGGCCGTCTGCCAGGCCACTTCGTTGGCCGTGGCCGGGTCCAGGTTGCTGCCGCTGCGGAAGAACAGGCGCGTGAACGTGATGAAGGTGAAGGTCTGCGCCACGCCCCAGATATAGCCCAACTGCTTGTGTCCCTTGCCGCCCCGGAGCTGGTAGACATAGCGCACGAGCGTGCCTGCCCACACGAAGAGCGCCCAGACGAACAGCAGGTTCCAGACCGGCGCGCCCACGGTCCAGTGCAGCACGCCGAGCAGCGCCGTCAGGCCCGTGACCAGGCCGAAACGCAGGTTCCAGCCCATCTCCTTCCAGAACTGGTACACCACCAGGCCGATGCCGTTCAGGCCGCCCCAGATGATGAAATTCCACGAAGCGCCGTGCCAGAGGCCGCCGAGCAGCATCGTGATGAAACGGTTGATGTTGGCGAGGATCTTCTTGCGCCGTTCCGGCTTGAAATACCCCACGACGCCCAGGACCGCGGCCAGGCCCACGAAGACCACCGACACCGCCCAGCTGCCGGACAGGATCACCGCGATCACGGCGAAGAGCACGATCCAGAAGTAGGTGCCGAAGGTGGCGTTGCGGTTGCCGCCCAGGGGGATGTAGAGGTAGTTCTTGAGCCAGTTGCTCAGCGACATGTGCCAGCGCCGCCAGAAATCCTGCGGGTTGGAAGCCTTATAGGGTGAATTGAAGTTCTGCGGCAGGTAGAAGCCCATCAGCATCGCCACGCCGATGGCGATGTCGGTGTAGCCGGAGAAATCGGCGTAGACCTGCAGGGAGTAGCCGAACAGCGCCGAGAGGTTCTCGAATCCCGTGAAAAGCTGGGGATTCTCGAACACGCGGTCGATGAAGTTGACCGCGATGTAGTCGCTCAGGATCAGCTTCTTGGCCAGACCGTTCAGGATCCAGAACACGGCGATGCCGAACTGCTTGCGCCCCAGGAAGAAGGGCTTGTAGAGCTGCGGGATGAACT
>ONQP01000108.1 GCA_900319975.1 uncultured Bacteroidales bacterium
TCAACACCATCGACAACTGGGCGGGCATCAATTCCTTCGTGTCGAGCCCGAAGATCGCCGGCAAGCGCTTCTACGACCTCACCGTCGTCGAGCTGCAGGAGCTGGTCCGCAAGCTCGAGATGATCATCAACAAGGGCGGACTGCACAGTGGCTCCGATCAGGAGCGCAAGGACGTGCCGATGACCGTCGTGCACATCCGGCCCTCGGAGGTTGCTAGTTAGTAACCTGGTTAATCAGTAATCAATCACCATTCAAACACACAGAAATATGAAAAAGATGAAGACCGGGGAGGAGACTCCCTACAAGGACAGGGATGGCAATGCCATCAAGGTCCACTCCTATGTAGCCGACGCCACCGGCGCCCGCTATTACATCAATTCAGCCTGCCAGGCCGTGCCCGTCGGCGAGGGTGCCGCGGTGCCCCTGGAGGAGCTGGTGAACGACAAGGAGCTCGGCGTCCGCCTGCTTTCGGCGGCCGAGGTCTGCAAGCTCGAGACAGAGCGCAGCGCCACCACGCGCGAGACGCCCGCTGCCAAGCAGGCCCGGATCGACAAGAAGAACGACGCGGCGGCCGTGCGCGCCACCAAGGACGCAGCAGCTGGGAAGGAAGAGGAGGAGATCTCGAAAGAGGATGTCGAGAAGGAGCTGCACCTGCTCATGCAGATGATCCCGGACGAGCTGCTCGCCAACGAGCTGAAGCGCCGCGGATACATCCTTCAGGCTGTGAAGATTAACATCAAGCGGATCTAGCCATGAAAGCAATCGGTATTATCGGCATCGCGCTGATCGTCGTGCTGGTCGTCGTCTTCCTGGTGTGCTTCTATAGAGTCATCACCGACGCGATCTTCGGCGTCAAGGTTATCGAGCCGCGCCGCGACGATCTGGACCAACCCTTAAAGAAGAGATAGCCATGGAGCGCATTTTCTTCGTGACACACGACTATCCGCCCAACGGCCGCGCGTCGGCCATGGAGCGCACGATGTTCGAGGAGGCCAAGGGGCTGTATATGCACCACCTCGTGAAGGAGGGAGACCTGGACGACATCGTCCTTTCCCTGCAGGAGCGGCAGCAGGCCTACAGTAAAAGCATGATGTCTCGCAAGACGGTGACTATCGACCACAAGCCGAGCCCCAGCTACATCAACGGCGGAAGTTACCACTACATCCACATCGGCAACTCGTCGCTCACGCTCATCGAGGTGCAAGGCGAGATCCCGAAATGCTAGAAATCACAATTTAATCACTTCAGAAATGGATAAGAATAAGAACACAGAGACCGTCCAGATGACGGCCGAGGAGAAGGCCCAGTTCGAGGCCTTCAAGAAGCAGCAGGCGCAGCGCCAGGCCGAGGAGCGGGTGCAGCAGCTGCGCGACCACTACGACTCGCTCCGGGAGTCCTTCGTCAAGAAGACGATGAAGGCGCTCACCCCGCTGTCCGACAAGATCCGGCAGAAGAAGGCCGAGGTGCTCGAGGAGGCGGCCGCCCTCCAGGCGCTGAAGGCCGAGCTGCTCGAGATCAAGGGCCGCGACATGCCGAAGTCGCACACGTTCACCAACAACGCCGGCACGATGCGCGTTACCGTGGGCGTCTACGAGACCGACGGCTACGACGACACCGTCGAGGAGGGCATCGCCAAGGTGAAGGGCTACATCGAGAGCCTCGCGACAGATCCGAAGAGCCAGCAGCTGGTGAAGATGGTGATGAGCCTCCTGCAGCGCTCTGCCAACGGAGCCCTGAAGGCGTCCCGCGTGGTCCGTCTGCGTAAGCTGGCCGACGAGTCCGGCGACGCAAACTTCCTGGAAGGCGTCAAGATCATCGAGACGGCCTACCGTCCGGCTGTGAGCCGTACGTACATTCGCTGCGAGAAGAGGGAGATCGACGAGAACGGCGGCGTGGTGCACGACTGGGAGGCAATTCCCCTTGGAATGACCGAATCTTAAATCATCTGAGCCATGGCGCAGCACAAGAGAGACAGCAGGCTGATCGAGCGGCGCAACGCGAAGATCGCGGCGAGGTACTACTACTGGACCGAGGAGATGCGCATGCGCAGCGACGACGCCATCCGGCAGCTGAGCGAGAACGAGTTCTTCCTGTCGGAAGTGACCATCATCGAGATCCTCCGGCGCGCCACGAACATCGGCGCGAACGAACTCAAGAAGAACATGAAGCTGGAGCGGCCGAAGGTCGTGCCGCCGAAGATCACGGCCGAGGTCCTGGCCTTCATGCCTGACAGAATACCGACGAAATAACCAACCCCGGGGGCGGGCCTCCGCCCCCTTTTTAATGACACACACATGAAAAAAGAGAACAAGTCCTACGTAGGTTTCGACAGAAACTACAAGGAGATCTACCCCGGTGATGTCATCCAGGACTACCTGGGGAAGAGATACACGATCACCTCCACCGGCTTCGCCAAGAGCGTCGACGGCACTGAGGTCAAGCTGTCCTCGCTGCACGGTCCGGAGCTTGTCCAGGACAATCCGGACGCAGCAGCTGCAGCAGCTCCCGACCAGACGGCCGCGCCTACCGAGAAGATGCGCAAGAAGACGACCATCGGCTACGTGCCCATCTCGGCCATCGCCCGCGAAATCGACGTGCCGGCCCGCGGCTGTGTAGAGGCCGTCCGCGCCGCCGGCATCGCCATCAGGAAGGTCAAGAGTACGAGTCTTGTCCGCAAGGAAGACAAAGACGCAGCGAAACAGGCCATTTTAGCCCGTTCTGAGGACGCGAAGGCTTCGGGACGTAAAGACGCCCAGCCGAAGCGTCGCGGCGCAAAAAAACTCGTAGGAGGGCGGACGAACAAGTCCGGCCTGGTACGCATCGCGAGCATCGCCCGCACTTGCGGCGTGGTCGGCCGCGGATATACCGACCTGGTCCGCAGCTCCGGCATCGAGGTGCTCGCAGACGAGCAGGACAAAGCCTGCGTCCGGAAGGAGGACCAAGCACGGGCCGCGAAGGTGCTGCTCGACAAGTTCATCCTGGGCAAGGATCCTGTGGAGGAGCAGCCGGCGTCGGCCGGATCTGGCCTTGCCGTCGACGAATCCGGCATCGTGTGCAACGACGAGGCCCTGGTGGCGGAGCTTCGCCGCCGCGGCTGGACGGTCACGTGCAAGAAGATGGTGGAGGTGGAGTTATGAGACAGGTAGTTTCCGAGACCGCCGGCGCGGTCCTCATCGCGGTGTTCTGCGTGGCCATCGTTCTGCCGTTTGCGGCTGCCCGCGGAGTG
>ONQP01000107.1 GCA_900319975.1 uncultured Bacteroidales bacterium
CTGGGAGTGGATGAACACCCGCACTCGCCGGCTGGCCGTCCTGATCGGCGTGCTGGCCCTGGCCGTCGGCGTGATCGTCTATTCGCAGTCGGCCCTCCGGAGCATCATCCTCAATTCCGGCTTCTCGCTGGAGATATACAAGCTCTCGCAGCTGTCGCCGTTCTGCGTCGTCGTGTATCTGTCGTTCATCACGCTGCTGCTCAGCGTGCCGCTGCTGCTGCAGGTCGCCGCTCCGGCGCTGCCGCGCTTCGGCCGCCGCCCCTACGACGCCTTCTCGCTGACCGGCCGCGTCGTGTATGCCGTGGCGCTCGCCGCCTACCTGGTGGTGACGGCCGGCGTGCTGGGCTTCCGCAAGGAGCACGCCCGGATGGGGCTGATGGCCACGCGCCTGTCGTTCGACCGCGACATCTCGCTGGAGCTGCACCTCCGCCGGATGGAGCAGCTGATCGCGGACGACAATTTCCTGTACCTGACTTCCCAGTCGCAGTATCCGTGGGCGGAGCTGTCGATCCAGAATTATGTGTCGAGCCGCTATTTCCTGGGCTTCGCCCGGGACTATCTCGTCACGACGCGCCTCTTCAACAGCTACAACAACACCCGCTCGGCGGCCGACGAGTTCAACTCCTCCGTCCGGGACGGCGTGGCGATCTCCGACAATTCGCACTTCATGTATGCCCAGAACGAGAACGGCCGGCCGTATTATGTCGGCGTGTTCCTCTATCTGGACGGCAACGGTGGCGTATCGCGCGTGCTGGTCCGCCTGGAGCAGCGCGAGACCCGCGGCGGCCGCGGCTATGCCGGCATCCTGGGCTTCTCGTCGCCGGGGCAGGTGACCCTGCCTTCCGGCTACTCGTTCGCCCGCTACGCCGGCCGCGACCTGCGGTCCTACAAGGGCAATTATCCCTATCCGACGCGGATGGACGACCGGCTTTTCCTCGAGCTGTACAGCTCGCAGGCCGACCATCTCCGCCAGGATGGCTATACCCATTTCCTGTATGTGGTGGGGCAGGACGAGGGCGTCATCATCTCGCGGCCCAGCATCGGGGCGCTGTCCTATATCATGGCCAGCATCCTGGTGGCGCTGCTGTCCTTCCTGATCCTGTCGGTGGTGGTGCTCTCCCGGCCCAAGACGCCGGTCTTCCGCCAGTCCTACTACAAGTCGCGCATCTCCTGGGTGCTGCTCACCTCGCTGCTGCTCACCCTGCTCGCCATGGCGCTGATGAGTGTGCTCTTCGTCTATTCCCGCAACACGAGCAACCGCCAGACGGTGATGTCCGACAAGATCAGCTCCATCATGGCGATGATGAATACGGACATGCAGAGCATGCCGTCGCCGGACAGCGAGAACTGGCGGCAGTCGCTCTATCTGCTGATCGAGCGGGTGGGCGGCGAGACGTCCTCCGACATCTCGCTGTATGACCCGGCCGGCCACCTGCTGGCCACCACGACGCAGCTGTCCTACGACCAGCTGCTGGTGCCCCAGCGGATAGACGGCACGGCCTACTACAACATCACCTACCGCAACCTCCGCCACTATATCCAGCAGGAGCGGATCGGCTCGCAGAAGTTCTACAGCATGTATGCCCCGCTGTTCGCGAAGGACGGCACGCTGGTCGCCATCCTGTGCTCGCCGTACAACGAAGAGACCTACGACTTCGAGGAAGACGCCGTGATGCACTCGGTGATGATCCTGTCGCTGTTCCTGCTCTTCCTGCTGATGTCCCTCTTCATGGTGTCCCGCATCGTGGACAGGATGTTCAAGCCGCTGAGCGAGATGAGCTCCAAGATGTCCAGCGCCGACCTCGGCTCGCTGGAGTATATCGACTACGACCGTGACGACGAAGTCTCGTCGATCGTCCAGGCCTACAACCGGATGGTCACGGAGCTCTCCGAGAGCTCGCGCAAGCTGGCGCAGGCGGAGCGCGACAAGGCGTGGAGCGGCATGGCGCGCCAGGTGGCGCACGAGATCAAGAACCCGCTCACGCCGATGAAGCTCCAGCTCCAGCGCGTGATCCGGCTCAAGCAGAAGGGCGATCCCGCCTGGCAGACCCGCTTCGAGGAGGCCAGCCAGGTGATCCTGGACCACATCGACATCCTCACCGACACGGCCAACGAATTCTCGACCTTCGCCAAGCTCTATACCGAGGAGCCGACGGACATCGCCCTGGACAAGCTGCTGCGCGAGGAGATCTCGATGTTCGACAACAAGGACAACATCACCTTCGACTACCTCGGCCTGGACGGCGTGGTGGTCAGCGGCCCGAAGCCGCAGCTCACGCGCGTGTTCGTCAACCTGCTCGGCAACGCCGTGCAGGCCATCGGCGACGCGCCGGACGGCCACATCGTGGTGTCGCTGCGCAAGTCGGGCCAGGACGGCTTCTACGACATCGTCGTGGAAGACAATGGCCCGGGCGTGTCCGACGAGCACGTCGAGCGGCTCTTCACCCCGAACTTCACCACCAAGAACGGTGGTTCCGGCCTGGGTCTCGCCATCAGCCGGAGCATCCTGGAGCGCTGCGGCGCGACCATCTCTTATAGCCGCTCCTTCACGCTGGGCGGTGCGTGCTTCACGGTCACCTATCCGATAAATCGTTAATCCATGGATATGAAACGTTTCCTGACCCTGCTTGCGGCGCTCGTCGCGTCGTGGGGTTGCCTTGTCGCGCAGCCTTCCGCAAACAAACTCTGGTTTGACAAGCCGGCTTCCTATTGGGAGGAGGCGTGGCCGGTCGGCAACGGCCGCATCGGCGCGATGGTCTTCGGCGGCACCGAAGTCGAGGAGCTGCAGCTCAACGAGGAGACCATCTCCACGGGCGGCCCCTACGAGAACTGGAATCCCGAAGGCCGGCAGTACCTGCAGGAGATCCGCGAGCTGATCTTCGCCGGCCGCTACGACGAAGCGCAGAAGCTGGGCGACGAGCATTTCCTCTCGCCCGTGGGCGAGGAAATGTCCTACCAGACCGCCGGCTCGCTGAAGATCCGCTTCCTGGGCCGGAGCGGGGAAGTGACGGACTACCGCCGCGAGCTGGACCTCGACCGCGCGGTGGTGCGCACCAGTTACAAGGTGGACGGGGTGGAATATGTCGAGGAAGTCTTCGCTTCCCTGACGGACCAGCTCATCGTCGTGCGCCTGACGGCCTCCCGGCCGAAGGCGCTCAGCTGCGAGCTGTTCTACACGACGCCGATGCCGGACACGAAGGTGAGCGTCGTGGGGCGCAACCTGCTGCGCCTGGAAGGCAAGGGAAGCGACAAGGGGAGCATCCCGGGCGCCATCCGCTATGTCAACGACACCCGGGCCAAGGTTCGCGGCGGCAAGCTGAGCGCCGCGGACGACAAGCTCTGCGTGGAAGGCGCCACGGAGCTGCTGCTGCAATTTCGTGGACTACAAGACCGTGGACGGCGACCCGTATGCGCGCAACGCCGCCTATATGAAGAAGGCTTCGCGCAGATACGACAAGGCGCTGGCCGCGCACGTCGCGGCCTACAAGGCCCAGTTCGACCGGGTCCGGCTGGACCTCGGCCCTTCGACGGCCGGAGACCTTCCGGTCAATGAGCGCATCCGCACTTTCCGCGAGACGCGGGATCCGGCGCTGGTGGCGGCCTACTTCCAGTTCGGCCGCTATCTGCTGATCAGCTGCTCACAGCCTGGCACGCAGGCGGCCAACCTGCAGGGCATCTGGAACGCCCGCACGACCGCGCCGTGGTGCGGCAATTATACGACCAACATCAACCTGGAGATGAACTACTGGCCCGCCGAGCTGACGAACCTGCCGGAGCTGCACGAGCCGCTGCTGGCGCTGATCCGCGACCTCGCGGAGAGCGGCGCCGTCACGGCGCGCAACATGTACGGCTGCCGCGGCTGGGTGCTGCACCACAATTCCGACCTGTGGCGCATTACGGGCGCGCTGGACTTCGCCTACTGCGGCCTCTGGCCGAGCGGCGGCGCCTGGCTCTGCCAGCACCTCTGGGACCGCTATCTCTACAACGGAGACAAGAAATACCTGGCGGAGGTCTATCCGCTGATGAAGGGCGCTGCGGAGTTCTTCGTGGACTTCCTCGTCGAGGACCCGCGCACCGGCTACCTCGTGGTGACGCCGTCCGACTCGCCGGAGAACCACCCTGCCGGGATGAAGTCCCACGTCTTTGCGGGCGTGACGATGGACAACCAGCTCGTGACGGATCTCTTCACCAATACGGCGCGCGCGGCGGCGGTCCTGGAGCGGGACGCCGCGTTCGCGGACACGCTCGACGCGATGCGCCGCCGCCTGCCGCCGATGCGGATCGGCCAGCATGGCCAGCTGCAGGAGTGGTGGGAGGACTGGGATGACCCCAAGGACGGCCACCGCCACGTCTCGCACCTCTGGGGCTTCTATCCGGGCTACCAGATCTCGCCCTACCGCACGCCGCTGCTCACGGAGGCCGTGCGCAACTCGCTGGTCCAGCGGGGTGATCCCTCTACGGGCTGGTCGATGGGCTGGAAGGTCTGCCTCTGGGCCCGGATGCTGGACGGCGACCATGCCTTCAAGCTGATCACCGACCAGCTCACGCTGGTCAGCCCGCGCCGCCAGTTCGGCGAATCCGGCGGGACTTATCCCAACCTCTTCGACGCGCATCCGCCGTTCCAGATCGACGGCAATTTCGGCTGCACGGCCGGCATCGCCGAACTGCTGCTGCAGAGCCACGACGGCGCCGTACACCTGCTGCCGGCCCTGCCCTCCGCCCTCGCTTCGGGCTCCGTGGAGGGCCTGCGCGCCCGCGGCGGCTTCGTGGTGGAGAAGATGGTCTGGGAAGACGGCCACCTCGTGGAGGCGCGCATCCGTTCCACGCTTGGCGGGCGTCTGCGCCTGCGCACCTACGATGCCGTGACGGCTAGGAGCGCGACGATGTTGATGCGGCTTGGCTCCGGCGTGCCGAACGACGCGGAGAACCCGTTCTTCGCTCCGCAGGAGACCGCCCGGCCGCTGGTCAGCGAACGCGCCGGCGTGCAGGATTTCTCCCTGCCGGAGACGTTTGAGTGCGAAATGGAGACGTGGCCTGGTCAGCTGGTGGTCGTGCGCCGGTAGTCGGTCGGCTTCACGCCGAATTCCTTCTTGAAGATCTTGCTGAAATAGTGGGGGTCGTTGATCCCCACGGCGTATGAGACTTCGGTCATCGTCCGGCCGCCCTCGCGGATGAGTTCCTGGGCGCGCTCCAGGCGCATCCGGCGCAGGAAGCTCGCCGGCGTCGTGCCCAGCAGCGTCTTGCAGCGCTCGAAGAGCACGGAGCGGCTGACGTTCATCGCGTCGCACATCTGCGGCACGTCCAGCGAGCCGTCGTCCAGGCGGTCGTCGAGGAAACGGGTGAACGTCTCGACGAAGCGCCGGTCGTCGCCGTGCAGGCCGCGCAGGAGCGGGCTCTCCTCCGGCTCCTCCGGCTCGGCGGCCCGCCGCCTGTTCTGCTTGCGCGTCATCAGGAAGACCACCAGGCCTGCGATCAGCAGATACAGCAATCCGGCCCAGCCCGTCTGCAGGAACTGCCGGCGCACCACGATGGTGAACGCCTTCTCGTTGTCCACCTCGAGGCCCGCGCCGTTCGTCGAGCGGATCCGCAGGGTATAGCGGCCGGGTCGCTGCGGCGGGATGCTGATCGAATTCTGGTTGCCCAGGTGGTTCCATTCCTTGTCCGCGCCCTCCAGCTTGTAGGAATAGAGCACCTGCTCCGGTGCGGTGAGGTCGACCGCCGCCACCTGGATGCGGATGCCGTCGGACGGGTGGATATGCACCGCTTCTTTCTCGTTGAGGCTGTACCGTTCGCCGGCGATGTAGAAGCCCTGGATGAGGAGCTGCGGGACGAAGTTGTTGTTGGAGATTTCTTCCGGGTCGAAACAGAAGATGCCGGCCGATGAGTTGAAACACAGGTCGCCGCTTCTCGTGCGGAGCGGCGCTCCTTCGTTGAAGCGGAGGGTATGGCCGAGGCGGTCGTACGGGAAGCCGATCAGGCTCCCGGTCTGCGGATTGAGGCGGTTCCTGGGTGGCGATCCAGAGGTTGCCGGCTTCGTCCTCGATGGTCGAGAAGACATAGTTGGACAGCATGCCGTCGTTGATTGTCCAGGCGCGGAAACCGCTGTCGGGATCGCCCGTGTCGAAGCGCAGCAGGCCGGCACCGTAGGACGATGCATACAGGTCGCCGTCCTGCGTGAACAGGATGTGCTGGATGTCGTAATCCGTGATCTGCGTGAAGCGCTCGAAATGCATGTCCTCC
>ONQP01000104.1 GCA_900319975.1 uncultured Bacteroidales bacterium
CTCTGCGGACGTGACCGAGTCGCTGCTGTCCGAGAACAACGGCGACCGCCTCAAGTTCCAGGCGTTCCTGCTCTATGTGTTTGCAGTGATGCTGCTGCTCTGACCGGGTTTATCCCAGGAAGGCAATGATGCCGGCGATGTCGTCCTTGGCGAAGGACTTCTGCTCGCCGGAAGCCAGATTCTTCAGATTCACCACGCCCTGCTCCATCTCGGACGCTCCCGTGATGGACAGGAACGGGATGGACTTGCGCTCGGCGTAGTCGAACTGCTTCTTGAGCTTGGCGGCGTCGGGATACAGCTCCACCGACACGCCCTGCGCGCGGAGCGCCGCGGCGAGCGGCAACAGGTAGCGGACCTCGTCCGCGCCCATGTTGGCGAGCAACAGGCGCGTGGCGCTGCTGAGGTCCTGCGGGAACTTGTCCAGGCCGGCGAGCACGTCGTAGATGCGGTCGGCGCCGAAGCTCACGCCCACGCCGGACATGTCGGGCAGGCCGAAGATGCCGGTGAGGTTGTCGTAGCGGCCGCCGCCGCAGATGCTGCCGATCTGCCAGTCGAGCGCCTTGACTTCGAAGATGGCGCCCGTATAATAATTGAGGCCGCGGGCCAGCGAGAGGTCGATTTCGACCGGCGTGGCGATGCCCGCGGCTGCGATGAATCCGAACAGCTCCTCCAGCTCGTCCAGGCCCTTGAGGCCCGTCTCGGAAGCGCCCATGATGCTGCGCATCCTGGCGAGCTTCTCCTCGTTGGTCCCGCTCAGGGTCAGCACGGGCTCGAGCACGGCGATGGCGGCGTCGGTCAGGCCCTTCTCGCGCATCTCGTCCTTGACGGCGTCAAGGCCGATCTTGTCCAGCTTGTCGATGGCCACGGTGATGTCCACCACCTTGTCGGGGAAGCCGCAGATCTCCGCCAGGCCGGTGAGGACCTTGCGGTTGTTGATCTTGACGAGCACGCGCACGTCCAGCTTCTCGAAGACCTTGTCCACGATCTGCACCAGCTCCAGCTCGCAGAGCTGGCTGCGGGAGCCGATGGCGTCCACGTCGCACTGGTAGAATTCGCGGTAGCGGCCCTTCTGCGGACGGTCGGCGCGCCAGACCGGCTGGATCTGGAAGCGCTTGAACGGGAAGGACAGTTCGTTCTGGTGCTGCACCACGAAACGGGCGAACGGCACCGTGAGGTCGTAGCGGAGGCCCTTCTCACACACCTGCGGGGTCAGCGGCTTCGACATGTCCACGTCGGCGAAGGCGTCGCCGGAATTGAGGATCCGGTACAGCAGCTTGTCGCCCTCCTCGCCGTACTTGCCGAGCAGCGTGGAGAGGTTCTCCATCGCCGGCGTCTCGATCTGGGCGTAGCCATAAGTACGGAAGACGGAACGGATCGTGTCGAAGATATAATTGCGCCGCGCGGTCTCCTGAGGACCGAAATCGCGGGTGCCTTTAGGTATGGAAGGTTTCTGTGCCATCGCTGTTTGAATTATTCTGCAAATTTACCTACTTTTGTTAAAATATCCCGTAAAACAAGATGAAAGATTTTTTCAAAATGTTGTTGGCGGTGCTTTGCGGCCTTTTCATTGCCGGATTCATTGCCTTCCTCCTTTTCTTCGGCATGATCGGTGCCCTCGCGGCCGGCAGCAAGCCTATTCTCCCCAAATCCGGCGTCCTCACCGTCGATCTCGGCAAATTCGTCCTGGGCGAGCAGACGCAGGAAGCCGATCCCTTCGGTTCCCTGAGCCCGGCTTCCCTGCTGACGGGCGGCAACACCGGCTCGACGGCCACGGTCGGCATCTGGGATGCCGTGCGGGCCATCAACGCCGCCGCTGAAGATCCGGGCGTCAAATACATTTTCCTCCGCGCCGGCGGCAATGCCTCCGGCGTAGCCCAGCTCGAGGAGCTGCGCGCCGCCCTCGAACACTTCCGCGCCGCGAGCGGCAAGCCCGTCGTCGCCTATCTGGAAACCTTCGACACGGGCCAGTACTACATCGCTTCCGTGGCAGACAAGATCTATATGACCTCCCACCTGGGCGCCGAGCCGATGATGTACGGCGTCGGCTCGCAGATGTTCTTCTTCGGCGACCTGCTCAAGAAATTCGGCGTCAACGTGCAGCTGATCCGCCACGGCAAATACAAGTCCGCCGGCGAGATGTACACCCGCGGCAACGCCAGCCCGGAGAACCGCGAGCAGTACCAGCGGATGATCGACTCCGTCTGGGAGTCCATCGGCGACAAGATCGCCGAGTCCCGCGGTATCGGACGCGACCGGCTGGACGACCTGATCGACGGCTTGAAGCTCCGCCTCCCGCAGGATTGCGTGGACAACGGGCTCGTGGACGAGCTGATGGACCGCAAGGCCCTGGAGGACAAGCTCGCGACCCTCGCCGTCGAGGAAGACTTCGACGATATCCAGTGGATCAACTTCCCTGAATATGTGGCGGCCCGGAACGTCCCTGTCCGCATCCGCCAGAAGATCGCCGTCATCTACGCCGACGGCGAGATCATCGACGGCACCGCCAAGAGCGAGGTGGCCGGCGACCGTTTTGCCTCCGTCATCGCCAAGGTCCGCGCCGACTCCTCCGTCAAGGCCGTGGTGCTCCGCGTCAACTCCCCGGGCGGCAGCGTACAGGCGTCCGAGGTCATCAAGGATGAGCTCGACCGCCTCCAGGCCGAGAAGCCCGTCGTCGCCTCCTACGGCAGCACCGCCGCATCCGGCGGCTACTGGATCTCCAACAATTGCCAGAAGATTTTCTCCAACGCCACCACCCTCACGGGCTCCATCGGCGTGTTCGGCCTGGTGCCGGACCTCTCCAAGGCCGTCCGTGACGTCGCCCACGTGGGCGTTGAGAGCGTCACCTCGCACAAGCACGGCGACCTGCTCGGCATGATGCGCCCGCTCGACGCCGCCGAATATGACTACTCGCTGGCCAGCATCGAGGCCGTCTACGACCGCTTCACCACCATCGTATCCGAAGGCCGCGGCATCCCCAAGGAGACCGTCGACGCCATCGGACAGGGTCGCGTCTGGACCGGCGCCGACGCCCTCAGCATCCGCCTGGTCGACGAGATCGGCACCCTGGAGGACGCCCTCCACTATGCGGCGGTCCTCGCGGGCGATCCCGACCTGGACAGCTGGAACATCAAGGGCTACCCCGCTCCGGTGGGCGCCTCCGAGCGCTTCCTGGATATGCTCAGCGGCAACAAGGACAGCGAAAACGCCATGGTCGCCACGTTCCGCAAGCTCACCGCCCCGAAGATTTACGCGCGCATGGACAACGACATCCGCGTCAAATAATCACGAATTTTTAAAAAAATTTGGAATCTCAGAAAAATTGCCTACCTTTGCAGTCCCAAACATCGCGGGGTAGAGCAGTTGGTAGCTCGTCGGGCTCATAACCCGGAGGCCGGAGGTTCGAGTCCTTCCCCCGCTACTAGACAGAAAGCCAGTCGATTCCGACTGGCTTTCTTCTTTTTCCGCGGGGGAAGGACTCCGTCCTGCTTAACCCCCGCCGCTTCGCGGCTGCCCCCAGGGGCGACGGGGGAAAGGATTCCCCCGCACGGCTGACGCCGTCCCCCTTCGGTCGGCCTTCGGCCTCCGAATGTAGTTCATTTCCGCTTTTGGCTATTCCTGCCATTCTTCTTATCTTCGCACTGATAAATTTAACGGAACAATGAGTGGTCGTAAACTCTTTCTCTTAGACTCTCCTATAGAGCAGAGCAACAAAACAAGGTTGATGTATCTCCTTCTTGCATTATCC
>ONQP01000102.1 GCA_900319975.1 uncultured Bacteroidales bacterium
CCGGCAAGACGTCGAAGGCCTACGCCGAGCAGTACAACGCCGCGCAGGCCGCCCTGGACGAGTTCTCGCAGAACGCCGACCGCAACGTCAAGAAATGGGCCGACCTCCTTCAGAAGTACGATCTCGGGAACGACGAGATGGTCCAGAACTACGTCACTGCCTACCGGAAGATGCAGGACGCCGACACCGGCTACGAGCGCGCCACCCAGCGCTCGAACCGGCAGGCGGCGAACCTCCGCAAGCAGATGGCCAGCGAAGCCGCCAGCGCCGCGAATCAGGCCTACCAGGACGAGATCAAGCGCTCCGAGGACCACTTCAAAGAGCTGCAGAACGCCGCGAAGGCCGCCTATGCCGCCGGCGAGATCTCCGAGGCCGAATACCAGCAGCGCCTGACGAACCTGCAGGAGGAAGGACTGAAGGACCGCATCGCCATCGGCGAGCGCCACAAACAGTCCGTCGTCGAGCTCACCGGTCAGCTGCTGGATCTGAACATCGCCGAGATGGAAAAGGTCCGCAAGGTCCTGACCACCGACGAAGCCGAGCTCGCGAAGCTCTTGCAGGAGGAGATCGACGAGGCCATCGCCGCGATCGACGACGTCCTGGACGAAGGCCTCGAAGACTGGATCGAAGACTTCAACAAGCTGCGCGACCGCGCCGAGCAGATCCGCGAAGGCCTGGACCCCGTCGGCACGCTGCAGAAGCAGATGGCCGCCGAGCTGCAGACCCTCGACGAAGCGCACGAAGCGAACCTCCTTTCCGAGGAAGAATACCAGAAGGCCCGCGCCGAGATCATCAAGCGCTACGCAAAGGAAACCCGCGAGATCCAGGCGGAATCCATCGCCGCCGGCATACAGTCCGCGCAGAAGTACATCGGCGAGCTGGACGCCTTCTTCAGCGCCCTGCAGAGCACCGCGCAGGCCCAGCTCGAAGCACGGATGCAGGCGGAGCTCACCGCCGCCGGCGAGAATGCCGAGCAGCGCGAAGCCATCGAGGAGAAATACGAGCGCGAGAAGCTGGAGCTGCAGAAGCGCTACGCCACGGTGAACATGACCATCGAGATAGCGAAGGCCGTCGCCGCCGGCGCCCTCGCAATCATGCAGGCCTGGGCCGAGCTCGGCCCGATCGGCGCGCCCGTGATGACCGCGCTCATCTCCGCGACCACCGCCGCCCAGGTCGCCAATATCATCGCACAGCGCAACGCCATCCTCGCGACCACCGCCTCTTCATCTGGTTCCGGCGCCTCCGAAGTCGGCGAGCGCACCGTCGCCGGCTTCCACGACGGCGGCTACACGAAGCGCCGCTCCAATGACTACGACGCCGTCGGCGTGGTCCACGCGAACGAATGGGTCGCCCCCGCGGCGATGGTCCGCGCGAACCCGATCACCTTCGCGACGCTGGAGTCCATGCGCCGCTCCGGCCGCTACCGCTCCGGCGCCACCGGCTTCGCGGACGGCGGCATCGTCGGCGGCGGCGCAACAGCTGCGCCCGCCACCGTCGGCGAAGGAAACCTCGCCCTCCTGCAGGAGACGCACGACCTGATGCAGAAGATCCTGGACGCCCTGCCGTTCCCGACCTACGTGGTCCTCTCGGAGATCAACGCGAAGCAGGAGCTGCAGCAAACCATCAAAAAAATCGCAGGCAAATGAAACTGACCGTACAGAAAGGTGATCTCACCCTGCCGGAGGACTTCTCCTTCGAGGTCGAGCAGAACTCCGCCTTCTTCTCCGAGGACGGAGCCCTGTCCGTGGCCGCCACCATCCCCGCGACGCCCGCGGACCTGCAGAAGCTGGACTTCCCGACGCGCACGGCCAGCAGCAGCCGCTTCGCGAATCTCTTCCCAGCGATGATCGCCAGCGGTCCCTACCGGAAGGCCGGCGTGCTCGTAGTCACGAACGCGAGCCGCGAAGGCATCACCTGCGCCCTGGCGCTGGAAGACTCCGAATTCTACGCGCAGCACAAGGAGACGCCGCTGAAGCAGCTCTTCGCGCAGCGCGTGCTCACCACGTACAGCACCCCCGACGACTGGTACACCTACCTCTTCGGCATCTATTCCGGCATCACGTCGAGCGCCATCTTCCGCATCATCCCCGTGGCCGTCGGCGACCCGACGGCGCCGGACGTGAATAACCGCCCGCTCTCGCAGCAGTCCACGCAGAGCGACACCATCCTCCAGCTGGAGCACGCCGAGCGCATCATCACAGAAGGAGATGACCGCGTCAGCGTGCCGAAGGGCTACGGCATCGCGCCCTTTCTGCAGCTGCCCGCCTTCCTGGATCTGCTGTTCGAGCTGTGCGGCTACACCGTCACCGCGAACTGCTTCAGCACGAACGACGACCTGAAGGACCTGATCCTGCTGCACAACGTCTCCGACGTGATCTGCGCCGGCCGCATCGACTTCTCCGACCTGGTACCGAACTGCACCGTCGCCGAGATCCTGGACTGGCTGCTGCAGAAGTTCCACGCGCAGATCGTCGTGCACCCCGCCAGCAAGACCGTCGAGATCCTGCTGCTGGAAGACATCCTCGCCGCCGACTATGACGCCGACCTCACCGGCCGCCTGCTGGGCGATATCGCCAACTCCTTCAGCCGGTCCTCGCGCGTGATCCTCCGCCCGGACACCTCCCTGGAAGGCGCCGCCCCTGCCGCCGAGACCCTGGAGGACCTGAAGACGAAGTACGGCACCGTGACCGAGCTGCCCGAGCGCGCCGGCTACGACGACATGGGCCTGGTGCTGCGCCGCGCCACCGGCGAATACTACGAACAGGGCCCGTTCATCTCCGCGCGCCGCATCGGCTCGAACATCTTCACCTATGACCGCCGCAACAGCGAAGAGTCCCAGGAGCGCAGCTGGGCCGACCTCACGCCTCCGATGGTCTTCGTCAGCGGCGTGCTGATGCCGTACATCGGCGAGCGCAAGCACCGCAACACCTCCTACAACGGATCCACGCGCGACGAAGAGCAGGACATCATCATCGTCACCTATGCCGGCCTCTCCTCGCCGATCACGACCACGAATTCCGGCAGCGCCGCGCAGCAGGATGGCCGCAACCCGCGCCGCATCACGCCGCAGGAAT
Organism: uncultured Bacteroidales bacterium; assembly: GCA_900319975.1. Classification (GTDB taxonomy): domain Bacteria; phylum Bacteroidota; class Bacteroidia; order Bacteroidales; family UBA932; genus Cryptobacteroides. Next base: position 3,075 of record ONQP01000102.1, read on the forward strand.
ACTACGCCGGCCACTACTTCTACGGAACGACGCAGAAATACGACAACACTGGAACGCTGCGCAGCGCCGCGGCCTATAACCTGAACGGCCCAGAGATCTACGAGCGCTTCTTTGCGCGCTACAACAAGATGCTCCGCAACAACCTCATCAAGGTGGAAGGCCAGTTCGACCTGACGGCCGCGGAGATCCTGCAGTACGACCTCTATCGCACGAAGCTCTTCCACGGGCAGCCGATGCTGCCGGTCGCGCTGCGCTACGAGATCGGCGGCAAGGTCCGCTGCCTGTCCGCGGCCTTCTACCTCTGCAAGGACTACGAAGACGGCGTCGATGACACGCCGACGGTCATCCCCGCGCCCTCCTTCCACTGGGTGCTCGACGAGTCCGCCGTGGACGCCTTCCGCGCCAGCGTGCAGCAGTCGCACCCGTCGCTGACCATCATCACGAAATACACCGACGACGACCCGCAGATCTTCCTGCCGGCGCCGACGGCCGCCGGGCAGACCTCCGCGCCCATCGCGCGCACCGTCGCCGCGGGCTACAACCAGCAGGCCGAACACAACGGCCGCTACACCTTCATCACCCTGGAGACCGCACAGGTGAACATCTCATTCACCTCCGCAGCCCTGTCCTAATTCACCGTCAACCCTTCAGTAAATTTGCACTATGGCAACCATCAACCAGATCCCCGACAGTCTCTCCCTGCTGCGCAACCTGAAGCCGCTCATCGCGACGAGCTCATCCCCGATCGTGCTCACCCTCGTCAAGGATGAAACCACGCTGATCGAGGAGACCTATCACCCGGACCCATCCGGGAAGATCGAGGTGGATCTGCGCG
>ONQP01000101.1 GCA_900319975.1 uncultured Bacteroidales bacterium
CCAACCTCGCCGAGGTCATCTCGGTGTTCGTGGCGTCGTGGGCGTAGGCGGTGCGGGTGAAGCGGACCTTGTTGCCGTTGGCGGCGACGGTCAGCCAGGAGGCGCCTTCGGTGATCACAGCCGCGGAGACGTTCGCGCCGTTGGAGGTGGAGTAGGTGCGGTCGTTGTAGCCGGAGGTGGCGGGGGCCTCGATGAGCTGGTCGCCGGAGATCACAGTCTCGCCGGACGGGCTGCCGGAGGCGGGCTTCGCGACCATCAGGAACTCGGGCTCGATCATCTCGAACTGGACGCCCCAGAAGAAGCACATGAAGAACTGGACGACCTTCGGGTTGTCCGGGACGCGCACAAGGACGCGCTCCTTGTTGGACTCCTGATCGCAGCCGACGAGCATATTGTTCTTCGTGGTGAGGTAGATGTACGGGCTGTTCTTCTGGCCGGAGAGGGCGACGATCTCGCAGTGGTCGTCGGTACCGTGCAGCCACTTGCGGCCGTAGGAGCTGTTGTAGTTCACGGCGCCGAAGTGGGCCAGGAACCACTCGTCGTAGAGCAGCTTCACGGACTTCGGCACGAACATCTTCAGGTTGTCGGCCTCCTGCAGCTCTTCGCTGGCGCCGTCGAAGATGCTCTTCAGCACGTCGCCGACGTTGGCGGCGGTGATGGCGGCCACATCCATGTAGTTGCCCTTCAGGGCGGAGATGTTGCCGGCCGTGATCTCGGCGGCTGCGATGGTGTCGAAGCCGTTGAACAGGGTCGCCGTGGTGGTGCCGTCCGGGTTGCGGGAAGCGGTGAAGATGGCGGCGCCGAGCTTCTTGCTCACGGACTTACCCATCGCCAGGGAGAGGTCGCGGACGATCTCCATGTCGGTGCGCTTGGTCTTGTCGGAAGCGGCCTCGCCGTACACGGTGGTGTAGAGGAGGTAGGGATCGAATTCCTCCAGAACGTCGCCCAGGTACGTGGTGAGCGTGCGGGCCTTGATGCTGGAGGTGTCCGTTGCGCCTTTGGCGGTCTTATACGGACGGGCTTCTGCGCCGGAGCCGACGGCGCCGACGGTCTCGTCACCGGCGACTCCCCTGCGGAGGGTCATGTGCGCCAGGGCGGAGTCCATGAGCGCAGCGACCGGCATCGCGATGATTTCCTTGCGGAACTTCGCGGACGAATTTACGAGCAGTTCAGAAATGTTCATAATTCAGTGGATTTTTTGGTGGATTTACTTTTTCAGGAACTCCTGGCAGGTCTTCATCGCGTCGTCGAAGGACTCGGCGGGTTTGATTTCCTCCTGGGCGCCGCCTTCCGGGGCGTGGTTCACCTTGATGCCTGCGGGAGCAGCGCCTTCTGCGCGCTCGATCGCGGCCTGAAGAGAGTCTTCGAGCTCCTTGATGCGGGCGTCGCGCGCCGCGATGGTGTCGTTGGCGGCCTGAAGGTCCGCCTGGAGCCCGGCGATGGTGTCCTGGTGCCCTGCGGCATCAGCGAGAGCGGCTTCCACGGCCTCCAGCTGCGAGGGCTGCATCGTCGTGGATCCGTCGGCGTCGAATACCTGCTCGGTCAGAGCGGGGATAGCGACGAGGTGCGGGTAATTGTTTTTCGTTTCCATATTGATGGTTTGATGGTTTTGCTGTTCGCCGGTCTGCTGCAGCTGCTCTTCCGCGAGCTTCAGCACGGTCTTCATCGCGTCGTCGAAGCTGCCGATGGAGTCGATGAGCGTGCCGACGACGTCGCGGGCGAAGTAGTCCTTGCCGGTCAGCTGGTCGTCGCGGGCGTCCGGGCGGTTCGCCTTCATGTCGGCGATGAATTTCTCGTTGCGCGGGTTCAGCCGCTCTTCGCGGATGACCTGGAAGTTGCCCTGCAGGGCCTGTTCGTAGGCGCCGTTCTTGTCGGCGGAGGAGTCGGCGTAGATGCGGGCGTGGACCATGCCGTCCGGGTCTTTGTGGAAGGCCGGCCAGCCGGAGACTTCGCACATCGTGCCGATGCAGCCGACGGTGTCCATCTCGTTGTGCGCGATGATGCGGTTGCAGTACGAGAGGGTGTAGATGCAGGCGGAGGCGGCCAGGCCGTCGATGAAGCCGACGATTGGCTTCGAGAGCTGACGGATCGCAGCGGCCAGCTCGTCCACGGCATCCACGGCACCGCCGCCGGAGTCCGCGACGAGGATGTGGCCGATGATCTCGGGATCCGCGTCGGCGTCGAGCAGCGCGTTGCCGATGGTACGGGCGCCGGGCTCGCCGCAGCTGTCGTATTTCAGCATCGTGCCGGTCAGGTAGGTCACGTAGATGGATTTCCCGGCGAAGGCGGAGCTGCGCTTCGCGGGAGCATCGACCAGGGTGTCGCAGGAGATCCTGCAGGGTGACGGCCCTTTGTCGAATTCGGTGATGTAGCCGCGGAGCACGCCCTTGATGATAGGGGTGATCGCAGCCGCCTCTTCGGGGCTGATCATCCAGGGGCCCCGGAGATTAAGGGCCAGATTTGACAATTCCATATCTCACAAAATTTTGCGAGAACAAAGGTAAATCGTAAGATAATAGTGATTTGTGACAGGATCAGGCCGCCGGAACGTCCAAAAGCACGCCGTGCACGCTCTTCAGGTCAATCTGGAAGGAGAACGACGAGCTGGAGATTCCGGAGATGCTGTCGGCCCAGGTGAAGGTCGGAGGGAACTCCAGGGAGCCGACGACGTACTTCTCGCCGCTTATCAGCTCGACCTCGAAGATGTACTTCCGGCCGGTGAGCTCCTGCAGCAGCTGCCTGTAGGTGTCCTTTCCGGCGCGGATGGCGGCCGCAAGCGTGAATTCCGAGTGTTTTCCGTCGGCGCCGTAGTTCCATTTCTCGGTGATATCGGCGGTCTCGGGCGTGAACGGCAGCGTGGCGAGCTCGCCTTGTAGGAAGCTGTTCAGGGTGAAAGATGATCCGGCAGGGAGGTAGCTGTAGTCGGCGACCTTTGAGGTGTGGATATACCGGATAGCGCGGACTCCTAACTTCATAATTTTGTGTTTTTTAAGGGTCGAATTTTCGGGACGTTGGGGAGACTAAAAAAATATCGGAATCTCGTAATTTTCTGTATTTCGCTGACGATAGCGGTACCAGTCTTTTGACATCGACGCGATGATGCGGTCGTTGATCGGCAGGTTGAAGTCGGCGAGGAAGGATCCGATGGCGTGGCGGATCATCTCCTTCTGCCCGTCGCTGAAGCGGGCGACCATGTAGGCGTGAAAGGTGGCGCGGATCTGATTCTCCAGATATCGGCGGATGGCGGCCTGGCCGGATTCGGAGATATAGCAGCGGTACAGCTCGTTGATCCAGATCTCGCGGTCCGCGGCGCGGTTGTAGGTCTTGTGCTGCCGGATCTCCAGCAGCTCGATGGCGATGTATTCGCGCCGGTCCTCGATGATGTGGTAGTCGTTCGGGAGGAGGTCGAGATTCTGCTTGACGATGCCCCAGAGGTTTGTGCGCTGATCCAGGCGGATCACGTCAGATCCGCCGTTATTGGCGACCACCCAGTCATGGATGAGCTCGCCTACAAGGATATCAGCCGTCGATGAACTTTTCACGATCGCAAAAGTAGCGGATGGCATTTTGAAACCTTTGACAGGGCACCATTCCCGAGCGATCGCACCACGAAGATAGTGAAAATTTTGTTGACGCGAAAATTTCCCGATTTTTTTGACGCCTTGACGCAGGGGGTTTAACTATTTGATAGTCAGTTGTGTTTTTCGGGTCAAGCGGTTTTTTCGGCAGTTGACCGGGCTCGTCCCGAAAATGTGCATAACTCTCTGACTATCAACCGGGTCAGTTTTTTCAGCAAACAATCGGAAGGAAAAACTCTTGGGGTCTATTGGTCAACTTATAGTTTGAAAAGTTGACGCCTTTAATTAATTATCTATCAATTTATTACAGAGGTGCGTCAAAAGGTCAAAGAAAAAAGCAGACCCGCCGAAAAAGAACGGCATGCACCGCCAGAAAAGCAAAGTGTCCGTGACCAGCTAAGACGGTTGCAGGCAGAGGGCAGACAGACCAAACCCAAGCA
>ONQP01000100.1 GCA_900319975.1 uncultured Bacteroidales bacterium
GCGGCCGAAGCGCACGCCGATGGCGCGCCCGCCGCGCAGGCCGACGATCACGGACAGGGCCGTGACCACGAAAACGGCCACCAGCAGCGGCAGGAAGCCTTTCCAGTCCACGCCCTCCAGCGACTGCGCCGCACCCAGGGCGAGCGCATCGATGCTCGTCGCGACGCCGCCAATCAGAATGTTGCGCCAGCTGCTGAGGTCGCGGATCTCCTCCGCGCCCCGGATGCCTTCGAGAAGCATCGAGCCGCCGACGTAGAGCAGCAGCAGGAAAGCGAGAACGTGGGAAATCTTCGCGACCAGACCAACGAAGAGGCCCCCGAAGGCCCAGCCGGCCAGCAGCAGGCCGGCCTGGATCACGGCGAAGGCCAGCGCCACGCCGAGTATCGGCCGCCAGCGGACGCTGCCCAGGGTCACGCCCGAGCAGAGCGAGACGGCCAGGCAGTCCGCGCAAAGCGAGACCGCGAGAAGGATTGCTTCCAGAATTGCCATTTTTTGATGAAAAATGGCCACAAAAATAGGAATTAAACATTCAAATATCAATTATTCTTTCTACTTTTGCAGGCTATCTTCTCCGTAACGATAGCTATCCCGTAAGTTTAACCCCCTTCCGACAAGTGCGCCGGGACCAACAAGGAAGGAAGAGATGATCAAGATTTTCTACAGACGTGGCAATGAAATCATTGTCAGCCAGTCCGAAACGGAGTTTGCTGCTATCGGCAAAGAAAAAGTCCTCTGGATAGACCTCCTGCAACCGACAGGAGAGCAGAAGAGGGCGGTTGAAGCGTTCCTCGGCACCGAGATCCAGAGCCGTGCCGAAGCGGAGGAGATCGAGAGTTCCTCCCGGTTCTACGAAGAAAACAACACCATTTTCGCCAACACCAACTTCCTTTCCCCTTCGGGCGACGGGATGTTGATGGATCCCGTGTCCTTCATCCTGTCCGGATCGGTGCTGACGACGGTGCGCGAGATTCCCCTGCGTTCGCTGGACCAGCTCCAGCTCAAGATCCAGGCCCTGCCCCAGGAGTTCCCCGACGGGTTCACCACCTTCGTGGAGATCATGGACAAGCGCGTGGACCTGGACGCCGACATCGTGGAGCTGATCTCCAAGGAGGTGTCGCAGTTCGGCAAGCGCATCAACCAGAAAGAAGACATCAACGAGGACTTCCTCCTCGACATCAACCAGTTGCAGGAGAACGCGATGACCATCCGCGAGAATGTCGTGGACAAGCAGCGCCTCATCTCCAACATCCTCAAGAGCAAGCTCTGCCCCCGCGACGCGGAGGTGCGCGAGGACCTGGGCATCATCCTCCAGGACATCGCTTCGCTGATCAACCACACGAATTTCAATTTCGAGCGTCTCGAATACCTGCAGGACACCGTCCTCGGCATCATCAACCTCGACCAGAACAACATCATGAAGATCTTCACCTTCGTGTCGTTGCTCCTGATGCCGGCCACGCTCCTGGCGAGCTTCTACGGCATGAACGTCACCCTCCCCTTCGCGCAGAAGTGGTGGGCGTGGATTGCCATCGCCGGCGTGATGGTGATGCTCGTGATCTCCATCTTCATCATTTTCAAGCGCAAGAAGATGATGTAGGCCGGAAGGCCGCATCCTACATCAGGAACCGCGAGACGTCTTCGCCCCGCGCCTGCATCTCGCGTATCTGCGTCGAGGAGATGTCTACAATCGGCGCGTCGATCAGGCGGATGTGGTAGAAGCGGTCCAGGTCCTCGAGGCTGACCGCGCCGGGGGCTGCACCCTGCGAGGCGTCCAGCACGTAAGGGACCGGGAAATGGCGGCATTCCTCGAGGAGCATTTCGCGCATGCGCTCCATGTCGTAGCCCTTGCGGGGGTAGACGGCCACGCCGTATTCGTTGAGGATGCGGGCGGCGTCGCGCCAGCGGTGGATGTTCTCCAGGTTGTCCGCGCCGATCACGAGCGTGAAATCGTTCTCCGGCTCGCGCTTCTTGAGCGCGTCCAGGGTGCGGATCGTGTAGGTGGGCGCGGGCATCTCCAGCTCGATGTTGTCCACCCAGACGTGCAGCTCGGGGTGGCGCCGGACAGCCGCGATGGCGTCTTCGTAGCGCCGCTGCGCGGAAAGCGCCTTGGAGGGGTCTTTGAGCGGGTTCTGCGGCGAGATGACCAGATAGACCCAGTCGAACTCGCGCGTGGCCGTGAGCCGCTCCATGATGGCCTGGTGGCCGATGTGGAGCGGGTCAAACGAGCCGGAGTAAACTGCTATCCGCATAGGAATGCATCCACGAGGGCCTCCGCCTCAGCGAAGGTCTCCTCCAGTCTGTCGTTGACCAGGTCGCGGTCGAATTTGCCGGCGGCGAATTCCAGCTCCGACGAGGCCTTGTCCAGGCGCTCGCGGATGGCCTCCTCGCTGTCGGTGCCGCGTCCGCGCAGGCGCGCCTCGAGCACCTCCATGCTGGGCGGAACGATCAGCACGGAGAGGGCGGCGTCGCCGAAATACTTCTTGAGATTGACACCGCCTTTGACGTCCACGTCAAAGACGATCACGTGGCCTTTCTGCCAGATCCGCTCGACCTCGCTCTTGAGCGTGCCGTAGAAGCGGTCGTGGTAGACTTCCTCATATTCGACGAAGGCGTCCTGCGCGATGAGCTCGCGGAAGCGCTCCGCGTCGATGAAATAGTATTCGATGCCGTCCCGCTCCTGCCCGCGCGGCGCGCGCGAAGTGGCGGAGATGGAGAATTCGAACTGGGGATACAGTCCCAGCAAATGGTTCACAACGGTGCTCTTACCTGCACCGGACGGGGCGGAGAATATGATGACTTTACCTAACATTTATGAGGCGTATTATGAGGAGTTTTCCGCAAAAATAGTTATTTTTGCACGATTTAAAGATTCGTTAGTCACAAATTCTATATCTTATGAAGGTTTCATTCAAAGAACTGGGCCTGGTGAACACCCGCGAGATGTTCGCCAAAGCCGTCAAGGGTGGTTACGCCATCCCTGCTTTCAACTTCAACAACATGGAGCAGCTCCAGGCCATCATCCAGGCCGCTGCCGAGACCAAGTCTCCGGTGATCCTGCAGGTGTCCAAGGGCGCCCGCGCCTACGCCAACCAGACCCTCCTCCGCTACATGGCTCAGGGTGCTGTGGAGTACGCCAAGGAGCTGGGCTGGAAGAAGCCCCAGATCGTCCTTCACCTGGACCACGGCGACAGCTACGAGACCTGCAAGAGCTGCGTTGACTTCGGCTTCTCTTCCGTGATGATCGACGCTTCCTCCCTCCCGTACGAGGAGAATGTCAAGCTGACCCGCAAGGTGGTCAACTACGCCCACAAGTTCGACGTGACCGTCGAGGCCGAGCTCGGCGTGCTTGCCGGTGTCGAGGACGAGGTTTCCTCCGCCGTTTCCCACTACACCAAGCCTGAGGAGGTCATCGACTTCGTCAAGAAGACCAAGTGCGACTCCCTCGCCATCTCCATCGGTACCTCCCACGGTGCCTACAAGTTCACCCCGGAGCAGTGCACCCGCGACCCGAAGACCGGCCGCCTCATCCCGCCGCCCCTCGCATTCGACGTGCTGAAGGCCATCGAGAAGAAGCTCCCCGGCTTCCCCATCGTTCTCCACGGTTCTTCTTCCGTCCCGCAGGAGTATGTCGACATGTGCAACCAGTACGGTGGCAAGCTCCCCAACGCCGTCGGTATTCCTGAGGAGCAGCTCCGCAAGGCCGCCAAGAGCGCTGTCTGCAAGATCAACATCGACTCCGACAGCCGTCTGGCCATGACCGGTGCCGTCCGCAAGTACCTCGCCGAGAACCCGAGCCACTTCGATCCTCGCCAGTACCTCAAGCCGGCCCGCGAGGAGATGAAGAAGATGTACATCCACAAGATCGTGAATGTGCTCGGCTCCAACGGCAAGGCCCGCTAGTCTTTACGACACACATTTAAAAACCTCCGGTTTGCACCGGAGGTTTTTTTGTTCTGCCGCAAGACTCTAAAGCAGCGGCTTCAGGGTGAAGGTGAAGGTGCGCGGGGCGGCCGGGAGGCGGTACTGCGGACGCGGGACCGCGCCCCAGGCGTTCTCGCAGCCCAGGCCCATCTGGACGAGGTCCAGGTTGACGTGCGTCAGGCCGTCTTCCTGGAGCTCCAGCGAATGGCGCTGGTCGCCGCCCTTGGAGCGGCTGCCGCCGGAGACCGACAGGTCGATGGCGCGGCGGCCGAAGGGCAGCGCAGAAGCGGAGAAGCGCTCCGGCGCGGCGATCTCGAAGCCGCAGCCGGCGGCGTCGGTCAGGCGCATCCAGCGCATGCCGACGTGCGTGCCGGACTCCTGCGGCCGGGCGTAGCCGAAATGGTACTGGTCCGCCACGGACTGCTTCCAGACGCCCGTCTGCGAAGCGCCCTGGCGGTCGATATAATTCTCAAACGGTCCTTCGCCGTAGAATTCCAGCGTATTGAAGGCGCCCGGCATCGCGAACTCCACGCCGAAGCGGAACAGCTCCGGCGC
>ONQP01000099.1 GCA_900319975.1 uncultured Bacteroidales bacterium
TGGCTCTGCTGGGGCAACGGCAACTGCTATCTCGCCAAGCTCAAAGACAACATGCTTGAGCTTGACGGCGAGATCACCGACCTGAAGATGCAGAGCTACGAGGAAGGCCCCTGGCTCTACAAGCGCAACGGCCTCTACTACTGCATCTACGCCTCCCGCACCTACGGCGACGAAGCCAACCACAAGAACCCGCAGGGCAACGAGGTCATCGCGTACGCCACCGCCGAGAAGATCACCGGCCCGTGGACCTACCGCGGACAGGTCACCGGCTCCGCCCGCAACAGCTTCACCATCCATCCCGCCGTGGTCGATTTCAAGGGACGCACGTTCCTCTTCTACCACAACGCCGCGCTCAGCATCAACGGCGAGGGCGGCGCGCTCGGACGCCGCGCCGTCTGCGTGGACGAGATGTTCTTCAACGAGGACGGCAGCATCAAGCCCGTCCGCCAGACGAACGAAGGGATCCAGGAGCCGGTCAAGTAATCGGACGATCCCGTTCCGATGGCTTAATTTAAGGTAACGAAGAATCGCATTCGGCGATTCTTACCCGTCAACAACCGAACACTCTCTCAAAAATGAATTGATAGAGGTTCCCAATAAAAAATCATCGACTCAAATCATGTTCAAATCAAGTCATCTTTCCATGAAAGGAGCAAGATTCCGTATGACATTCCGCAACAAACAACATGTGCCGATGCCCGGATTTGTCCGCATGCACACGGCCGCGTTCCTGTGTGCGCTCGCCGTACTCGCCGCGGGAACAGTGTCCGCCGCCGACGCGTTCGAGTACAAGGCCACCGACGCCGGGCTTCAGATCAAGGCCGGAAACCTCACGAAGAACATCGAGGTCTACGGCGACAAGGGGCAGACGCTCCGCGTGACCTCGAACCTGAACGGCGTTTCCCACGCGAAGCACCCGAGCATCTCCGTCATCGCGAAGCCCGTCAAGGCGGATTTCAAGCTCAAGCAGGACACTGCCGACGCCGCCACGTTCACCTCGCCGTCCATCACGGTCAAAGTCGAGAAGAGCACCGGATCGCTGACGTTCACCCGTCCTGACGGCAAGGTCATCCTCGCGGAGAAGTCCGGCGTCCGTCCGGAGATCAAGGAGATCACGATCTCCGATGCCCCGACGTATGAGGTCAAGCAGACCTTCACGCTCCAGCCGAACGAGGCGATCTACGGCCTCGGCCAGGCGATCCGCCCCTATCTGAACTACCGCGGCCAGGAAATCCTTATCGTCCAGGCGAACATCCCCGCCTACACGAACGTCCTCACCTCGTCCAACAACTACGGTATCCTGTGGGACATCAGTTCCCAGTCCATTTTCAAGGACGATGCGAACGGCATGTCCATCTGGTCGGAGAGCGCGCCCGCCGGCGTCGATTACTACCTCATGACCGGCGACAACCTCGACGAGGTCATCACGCAGTACCGCGAGCTCACAGGCGACGCCCCGATGTTCCCGCGCCAGGCGTACGGCTTCTTCATGAGCAAGGAACGCTACAGTACGCAGCAGGAAGTGATCGGCATGGTCGAAACGTTCCGCAAGAACCACTACCCGCTCGACTACATCGTGCAGGACTGGCAGTACTGGACCGACAAGCCCGGCAACTGGACCAGCATGACCTGGGACCCTGACCGCTACCCCGATCCGAAAGCCATGTGCGACACCATCCACAACGACCTCCACGCGAAGGTCATGATCTCCATCTGGCCGACCGTCGGCGACGACTGCGACCTGGGACGCGAACTTGATTCGAAGAATCTCCGCTTCAAACCGACGCACTGGATCCGTCAGGGACGCGTGTACGACGCCTACAGCCAGGAAGGCCGCGACATCTACTTCAAACACCTCAAGAAGGGCCTCCTCGACGTCGGAGTCGACGCCACCTGGATGGACGGCACCGAGGTCGAGACGCGTTCCGCCTGCCATGACCAGCGCGCCATGATCCGCGACATCAAGGAAAACGGCATCAACGCCATGGGCGACTTCACGCGATACCTGAACTGCTACACGCTCCTGACCACGAAGGGCTGCTATGAAGGCCAGCGCGCCACCTCCGACAAACGCGTCCTCACGCTCACGCGTTCCGCCTGGGCCGGTCAGCAGCGCTATGCCGCCCTCTCCTGGTCCGGCGACACCACCGCCAGCTGGAACCGCCTCAAGGAAGACATCGTCGGCGGCCTCTCCGCCTCGCTCTCCGGCCTGCCCTACTGGACGCAGGACACCGGCGGATTCTTCGCCAGCAGTTTCCGGAACAACAACAACGCCGAATACCTGGAACTGCTCGCCCGCTGGAACCAGTTCGCGATCTTCAACCCGGTCTACCGCTGGCACGGCACGGGTTTCAGCAAGGAGCCGTGGCGCTTCAAGGACAGCGCCCCCGAAGCGTACAATTCCTACCTCTCCGGCGCGAAGCTCCGCTACCGTATGATGCCCTACGTCTACAGCCTCGCCTGGATGACTACGCAGGACCACTACACCATAACCCGCCCGATCGTCATGGACTTCCCAGACACCCCCGGCGCCACCACGAATGAAGCCCAGTTTATGTTCGGCCCGTCCATGCTCGTCCAGCCGATCACGCGTTCTCTGCGCCAGGCCACGCGTCCGCGGCCCCCGGTCATCGACGCCTCCGCGCTCACCACGCCCGCCGGCGAGCCCGGCGTGAAGATCGAATACTTCAACGACGAACGCCTCCGCAACAAGGTCAGCACCTCCACGGAAAAGGTCGTCGACCTCTCCTGGCCCGGACCGCCCCTCGTGGAATGGCCCGAAGGACTCCGCAACGGCGACCACTTCTCCGCCCGCCTCACCGGCTTCATCACCGCCCCCGAGGACGGCAAGTACGAGATCGGCGTCTCCGGCGATGACGGATTCCGCCTCTGGCTCGACGGCAAGCTGGTCGTCGAGGACTGGAATTCCGCCGACGCTCGCTACAAATCCACCGACATCGAGCTGAAGAAAGGACAGAAGGTCCAATTCCGTCTCGACTACTACCAGAACCTCTACTCGCGTGAACTCAAGCTCTGCTGGAGGACCCCGGACGAGCTGAGGAAGTATTCCGCGGACCACAACGACGCGGCGGTCGACGTCAACCTCCCGGTCGGCGCCAAGTGGTACGACTTCTTCTCCAACGAGCTCATCGACGGCGGCACGACCGTCAGCCGCGCCTGCCCGATGGACCAGTTCCCGTTCTTCATCAAGGCCGGCAGCATCATCCCGTTCAACGGCGAGGATACCGAGTACGCCACGCAGAAGACATCCGCTCCGATGGAAATCCGCGTCTACCCCGGCAGGGACGCCGCGTTCACCCTGCATGAGGACGACAACGAGACCTACGCCTATGAGAAGGGCGAATACTCCGACATCACGTTCTCCTGGGACGACACCACGTCCACGCTGAAGGTCGGCAAGCGCAAAGGCTCCTACCCGACCGGCGAACGCACCAAGACGTTCCGCGCGACCATCGTACGCGACGGCAAGATCTCCGAAGGTCAGACCATCAACTACAGCGGAAACGAGGTCTCCGTGAAACTCTGACGGAAATATTGTCTGCGTGAAAACGTGCGCAAGCGAAGCTGAGCGCACAACGTCAGTGGAGGACTTGTCCTTCGTGCGCAAGCGAAGCTGAGCGCACTTCCTCAGAGGAGGACCTGTCCTCCTGGTCCGGGTTGTCATTATGACCAATGATGCCCGGACCGCTTTATGTAACGTTGTGCTGGTTTTCCCTCAAACGGAGTTTGAACAAATAATATATCTTTTTGAACAAATCCGGCATACCTACAACATCTACGCAGGTTCCGGTGGACGCGGCGGCGAGTGCATCAACTACTCCACCGCCGAAAATCCGCGCGGCCCCTGGACGTTCCGCGGACAGGTCACGGGCGCTGCCGAAAACAGCTTCACCATTCATCCCGGCGTGGTCGACTACAAGGGTCACACCTATCTTCTACCACAACGGCAAGCTTGACCGCGACGGTCAGAAGGGCCAGAGCCTCCGCCGTTCCGTCTGCGTCGACGAACTCTTCTTCAACGAAGACGGCACGATCAAGGAAGTGAAGCAGACCAAGGAAGCCATCACGGAGCCCTTAAAATAATCTCACGTGCCGGAGCGAAAGCCCGGCATATCTGAAGTGGAGGACTTGTCCTCCCCGCGCATCGCATCAAAAACGGTGCGCGGCTTTTTCATGCCTGCATTTCCCGGATACACGAAAAGGAGGCCGCCTCGTCAAGAAGCGGCTTAAAGACGGGGAAAATAGTTTTTTTCTACGAATTTGAGGGGAGAAATCAACAGGACACTCTTTTTTGACAGGGTCGCGCCACAAGATCGTGTATCCCGGCGAGGTGAACGAAGCGCCGGTCATCGTCGCGCTTGCTCGTGCTTTCCGCTGGCAGAAGTACATCGACGAGGGCAAGTTCAGCAACATCCGGAAGCTGGCCAAGGCAGTCGGGCTCGACGAATCGGTCGTCGGAGCGACCCTGCGCCTGCAGTGGCTGGCTCCCGGCGTGATCCACGACATCCTCAGTGGCGGGTGCAAGGACGTGAGCCTGAAACAGCTCCGGCATGGTGTGCCGGAGCTCTGGCGGGA
>ONQP01000043.1 GCA_900319975.1 uncultured Bacteroidales bacterium
CCCAGGCGCGCGGCCACCGTCTGCACGGCCGCCGTCGTCCCGGCTGCCTTGCCGTCGGCGCTGTAGCCGGCGATGTGCGGCGTGGCGATGTCCACCAGGTCCAGCAGGCCGGGGTCCGGCGCCGGCTCCCCTTCCCACACGTCCAGCACCGCACCGCGCAGCGCCTTCGCCGCCAGCGCGGCCTTCAGCGCGGCGTTGTCCACGACCGGGCCGCGGGAAGAATTGATCAGGATCTGGTCCGGGCGCATCGCCGCCAGGCGCGCCGCATCGAAGAGGTGCCAGGTAGCGTCCTCCCCTTCCCGGGAAAGCGGGACATGCAGCGTGACGATGTCGCTGCGCGAAATGAGTTCTTCCAGGGCGACGAAGCCGTCCGGGCCTTCGCGCCGGGCGCGCGGCGGGTCGCACAGCAATACGCGCATCCCCAGCGCCGCGCCGGCCTGCGCCACCTTGGCGCCGACGTGGCCCACGCCCACGACGCCGAGCGTCATCCCCTCCAGGCGCAGCCCGTGCCGGCGCGCCAGCGCGCAGAGCGCCGCGCCGACATACTGCTGCACCGACGAGGAATTGCATCCGGGCGCGTTGCGCCACAGGATGCCGTGCGCCTCGCACCACGCCGTGTCGATATGGTCATAGCCGATCGTGGCCGTGGCGACGACCCGCACGGCCGAGCCCGCGAGCAGCGCCGCGTCGCAATGCGTACGGGTACGCGTGACGACGGCGTCCGCGTCGCGCACCACCGCCGGCGTCGTCTCCCCGCCAGGCAGGTAGACGACCTCCGCGAAGGGCTCGAACACCCCCCGCAGGAACGGGATCTTATTATCGCAGACAATCTTCATTTCGCATCCCAAAGGTACGCTTTTTTTCCTTTCCCCGTCCCGCCATCATCCACTCCCCTCATTCCCTCTCACCAACCTGCCATCCCACACTCAACCCATCCATCCCCCGTCGTGCCCGCCCATCCCCCTCTCACCCTTCATCTCCTGCACCCGCCCCTTCACCCACGCACCCCGTTTTCGCAAATCTCTAGCTATCAACACTTTCCGATTTTGCTTTGGGGAATTTTCCCCTAGGCAAAATCACAATCACCTCATCAACAAATACTTGCAAAAACAGCCACCTAAGAAGACGCTCGATCAGGCCAGGCAGGACGGTGTGGGGGCGGGCAGAACCTGGCACCAACGCTACAACCTGGCGCGACCGGGCAGAATTTGGCACCACCGCCGGACATCACGTCCGGCGGTTACGGGCGATGTCCGCCCCGAGCTCTGGATGGCTCGGAGCGGACGCCCGTTGCCGGCAAGTACGGTAGCTGCCCGGGAAGGCGCGTAGGCGTTTTTTGTATAATATTGATAGTCAGAAACATATGAAAACATACGGGTCCGTTTTTTACCCCGTGTAATCTTGCAAAGTGTTGATAATAAGCAACTAACAAAAAACAGACAACGCCTCATTTATCATGGCAGTCAATCACTTTGAGTTACAATCAGTATTGTCTGCCCATCACTTGGAGCCGCAGGAAGCGTGGGCTGGAACCCACTGATACTCCGCACTTTAAGACATTATATCTACCTCAAAATCAACAGGGACAAAAGCTTAACACATTGATATACGCTTTATTACCACGCACGGCAAGATGAAGCATCGACTTGCTGTTTCATCCGCCGGGCAGCTACCGCTGTTGCTGGCAGCGAGCCGCGTAATGCGAGGCTGGGTGTCAAACCCTGACCGGCAGGAGGAAACGGGGGAAGAGATGCCCGATCAGGTCGGGCATGACGGTGCAGGCGGGAAAAGTAAAAAACGAGCGGGGAGGAGTGGGAAAAACGGTCAGGGAAGGGTCTGAAAACGGCAGGAAAAACGGCAGGAAAAACGGCAGGGAAAACGGCCGGGAAACGGGCGGAAACGGGCACGGAAAATGAAAGGGGAAAAGAGGGGGAATTTTATTTGAATGAATCAAGAATTCTTCGTACATTTGTATATTATTATATCCTACCTTGAGGATACTGTAAGAATCTGTCTTGAAATAAATATAAAACATACTAAAACTATCTAGACATTTATGGCTAAAGAAAAGAAATTCATCACCTGTGATGGTAACCAGGCAGCGTCGAATATCGCTTACCTGTTCAGCGAGCACGCTGCCATCTACCCGATTACGCCGTCGTCCACGATGGCGGAAAACGTGGACGAATGGGCTGCCCACGGCAAGAAGAACCTCTGGGGCGAGACCGTCAAGGTCACTGAGATGCAGAGCGAGGCCGGCGCCGCGGGTGCGGTACACGGTTCCCTGCAGGCTGGTGCGTTGACGACCACCTATACGGCTTCCCAGGGTCTTCTCCTGATGATTCCGAATATGTACAAGATCGCAGGCGAAATGCTGCCGGCCGTTTTCCACGTGTCCGCGCGCGCCCTGGCCTCCCACGCCCTCTCCATCTTCGGTGACCACCAGGATGTGATGGCCTGCCGCCAGACCGGTTTCGCGATGATCGCTTCCAGCTCCGTGCAGGAGGCCCAGGACATCGCCGCCGTGGCGCACCTTTCCGCCATCAAGTCTTCCCTGCCCTTCCTCCACTTCTTCGACGGCTTCCGCACCTCCCACGAGATCCAGAAGATCGAGGCCATCGACGAGGAGGACCTCAAGAAGATGGTCAGCAAGAAGTCCCTCGAGAACTTCCGCGCCCGTGCGCTGAATCCGGAGGCTCCCGTCACCCGCGGTACCGCGCAGAACGGCGACGTCTACTTCCAGGCCGTCGAGTCCCGCAACCAGGCCTATGAGGCCGTTCCGGACATCGTGGCCCGCTATATGGGCGAGATCAGCGAGCTGACCGGCCGCACCTACCGTCCGTTCGAGTACTACGGCGCCAAGGACGCCGAGTGCGTGATCGTGGCCATGGGTTCCGTCACCGAAACCATCAAGGAGACCATCGACTACCTCGCCGAGCACGGCCGCAAGTACGGTGTCGTCACCGTCCACCTCTACCGTCCGTTCTCCGAGAAATACTTCCTCAAGGTCCTCCCCAAGAGCGTCAAGAAGATCGCCGTGCTGGACCGCACCAAGGAGCCCGGCGCCCTCGGCGAGCCGCTCTACCTCGACGTCCGCGCCCTCTTCCAGGGCAAGGAAGGCGCTCCGCTCGTGATCGGCGGCCGCTACGGTCTCTCCTCCAAGGACACGACCCCGGCCCAGATCGTCGCCGTCTACGACAACCTCGAGCGCAAGGCCCCGAAGGGTGACTTCACCATCGGCATCGTCGACGACGTGACCTTCAAGAGCCTCCCGACCAAGGGTGAGATCTCCATCGTGAAGAAGGGCACCACCGAGTGCAAGTTCTACGGCCTCGGTTCCGACGGTACCGTCGGCGCCAACAAGAATACGATCAAGATCATCGGTACGCACACCGACCTCTACAGCCAGGCCTACTTCGACTACGACTCCAAGAAGTCCGGCGGCTACACCTGCTCGCACCTCCGCTTCGGCAAGAAGCCGATCAAGGCGCC
Source organism: uncultured Bacteroidales bacterium (assembly GCA_900319975.1). GTDB lineage: Bacteria > Bacteroidota > Bacteroidia > Bacteroidales > UBA932 > Cryptobacteroides. Next base: position 3,493 of record ONQP01000043.1, read on the forward strand.
TTACCTGGTGGGCACCCCCGACTTCGTGGCCTGCCACGTCCCTTCCTACCTCGAGAAATACGACGTGCTCAAGGGCATCAAGGAGGGCGGCAGCTTCCTGCTCAACTCCCTGTGGAACGAAGAGGAGACCATCAAGCGCATCCCTGACGCCGTCAAGGCCGTGATCGGTCGCAAGAAGATCAAGCTCTACATCATCAACGCCACCAAGATCGCCCAGGAGATCGGCCTCGGCGGAAGGACCAACACCATCCTCCAGAGCGCCTTCTTCCGCATCACCGGCATCATCCCGGTGGACGACGCGATCAAGTATATGAAGGACGCCGCCCTCAAGTCCTACGGCAAGAAGGGCGAGAACATCGTCAACATGAACTACGCCGCCATCGACCGCGGCGGCGAATACACCCAGGTCACCGTCCCTGCCGAGTGGGCCAAGATCAACGCCAAGTTCGTCAACCCGAACGCCGGCCGCCTCGCGACCCCGTTCGTCAAGGAGATTGCCGACGTGGTCAACGCCCAGGCCGGCGACACCCTCCCGGTGAGCGCCTTCCTGCCCTGGATGGACGGTACGATGCCCGCCGGCACCGCCGCTTATGAAAAGCGCGGCGTGGCCGTTAGCGTGCCCGCCTGGGATGCCGAGAAGTGTATCCAGTGCAACACCTGCGCCTTCGTCTGCCCGCACGCCGCCATCCGTCCGTTCCTGATGACCGACGAAGAGGCTGCCGCAGCCGCCGCCCAGGGCGTCAAGGTCGCCGACGGCAAGGCCAACCTCAAGGAATACAAATACACCATCGCGGTGTCCGTCGCCGACTGTACCGGTTGCGGCAACTGCGTGGATGTCTGTCTGGCCAAGGAGAAGGCCCTCACGATGGAGCCGTACATGGACCACGAGGCCGACCAGGCCGGTTTCGACTACCTCAACGCCAAGGTGGGCTACAAGACCCCGCTCGACCCGAAGTCCAACATGAAGGCCGCCCAGTTCGCGCAGCCGCTCTTCGAGTTCTCCGGCGCCTGCGCCGGTTGCGGCGAGACCCCGTACATCAAGAACATTACCCAGCTGTTCGGTGACCACATGATGATCGCCAACGCCACGGGCTGCTCCTCCATCTACGGTGCCTCCTTCCCCGCCTCCCCGTACTGCACCGACGCGCACGGCCACGGCCCGGCCTGGCAGAACTCCCTGTTCGAGGACTTCTGCGAGTTCGGTCTCGGTATGCACCTCGGTTCCGACCGCATCCGCGAGACGGTCGCTTCCCTGATGAAGAAGGGTCTCGAGTGCGAGTGCTGCAGCGCTGAGATGAAGGCCCTGATGCAGCAGTGGCTCGACAAGCCGAAGGACTACGCCAACACCCGCGAGGTCGCCGACAAGCTCGTCCCGCTGATGGAAGCCTGCGGCTGCGACACCTGCAAGTCGCTCCTCCAGCTCAAGCAGTTCATCCCGGCCCGCAGCCAGTGGATCTTCGGCGGCGACGGCGCCTCCTATGACATCGGCTACGGCGGACTCGACCACGTCCTCGCCAGCGGTGAGAACGTCAACATCCTCGTTCTCGACACGGAGGTGTACTCCAACACCGGCGGACAGTCCTCCAAGGCCACCCCGGTGGGCGCGATCGCCAAGTTCGCCGCCTCCGGCAAGAAGATCCGCAAGAAGGATCTCGGCATGATGGCGATGAGCTACGGCTACGTCTATGTGGCCCAGGTCGCCATGGGCGCCAGCCCGGTCCAGTACATGAACGCCATCAAGGAAGCCGAAGCCTACGACGGCCCGTCCCTGATCATCGCCTACGCCCCGTGTATCAACCACGGCCTGAAGGCGGGCATGGGTCTGAGCCAGAAGGAGGAGAAGCTCGCCGTGGAGTGCGGCTACTGGCACCTCTACCGCTACAACCCGGCGCTCGAGGAGCAGGGCAAGAACCCGTTCACGCTCGACTCCAAGGAACCGGACTGGACGAAGTTCCAGGACTTCCTCAAGGGCGAGGTCCGCTTCGCTTCCCTCTACAAGCTCTTCCCCGACAGCGCCACCGAGCTGCTCTCCAAGACTGAGGAGTTCGCAAAGGTCCGCCTCGGAACCTACAAGAGACTTGCAGGGAAAGAATAAATAATTAGGAAATTTCAATACATTATTATTGATTTTCAATAAAACCTAATTATCTTTGCATCATAAGGGCGCAGGAAGGGTTGAAGAAAGAACTGAAAGTTTGTAGTTATTCTTCTCTTCCTGCGTCTTATGATAAAAAGATAACAATCCACTCAAATCATAACTATGATTAAAAAAATCTTCTTCGCCGCGGTGGCCATCCTCACCGCCTTCACGGGAATTGCGCAGCAACTCCCGAACGACCCGGAAACCCGCGTCGGCAAGCTCGACAACGGCCTGACCTACTACATCCGCCACAATGAGAAACCTGCTCAGCGTGCGGAATTCTACCTCGCCACCCACGCTGGCGCCCTGCTGGAAGAGCCTGACCAGGACGGTCTGGCCCACTTCCTGGAGCACATGTGCTTCAACGGCACCAAGAACTTCCCCGACAAGGCTCTCCTCGACTGGCTGCAGAGCATCGGTGCCTCCTTCGGCGGCAACGTCAACGCCAGCACCGGCGTCGAGCAGACCATCTACCTGCTCAACAACATTCCGCTGGTCCGCCCGACCGTCGTGGATACCTGCATCCTCATCATGCACGACTACTCCCACTTCGTGACCAACGACCCCGTCGAGATCGACAATGAGCGCGGCGTCATCCTGGAGGAGCGTCGCTACCACACCTCCGACGTCGGCTGGCGCGCCCGCGAAGCGAGTGACCTGTACCTTTACAACGACACCAAATATTCCCACACCACCGTCATCGGTAGCGAAGAGCAGCTGAAGACCTTCAAGCCCGAGAGCCTGACCAACTTCTACCACAAGTGGTACCGTCCGGACAACCAGGCGCTGATCGTCGTCGGCGACATCGACGTGGACTATGTGGAGAACTGCATCAAGAGCACCTTCGCAGACATCCCCGCTCCGGAGACTCCGCTCGTGAAGGAGGCCATCCCCATTCCGGACAACGAAGAACCGCTCGTCAGCATCTTCACCGATCCCGAGAACGAGAACACGACCATCGAGGTCAACTGGCGCACCGAAACGATGCCCACGGAGATGAACAACACGCTCATTGGCATGGCCTACGACATCATCAAGAGCATCCTCAACGTGGCCATGGGCCAGCGTCTCGACGACCTCGGCATGCAGGCTGACGCTCCGTACCTCGACGCATATTTCGGCTTCAGAAATCTGTGCGAGACGGCCGACGCGACGCTCATCGAAGCCAGCAGCAAGGATGGAGAGGCGCTCAAGGCACTCTCGGCCCTCCTGCTCGAGACGGAGAAACTCCGCCGCTTCGGCCTGACCGACGAAGAAGTCGAGCGCGCCAAGACCGAACTCCTTTCCCGCCTCGAGTCGGCCGCCAACAAGGCGGATACGCGCAACAATTCCCAGTTCATCAACGGAATGATCCAGCATTTCTTCAACAACAAGTCCTTCATGGATCCGAAGGCGAGATATGAACTGGCCAAGCAGCTGGTCCCGCAGCTCACGGCTGAAGCCATCAACCAGGCTGCCCAGGAGTTCATCACCAGCAAGAATATGGTGGTCTGCTATTCGGCCCCGGAGAAAGAAGGCCTGACCCACCCCACGAAGGAGGACATCCTGGCCGTCATCAACGCCGTGCAGCACGCCGAGCTCGAGCAGGTTGCCTCTGAAGACATCCCGACCGAATTCCTCGACGCTTCCAAACTGAAGGGCAGCAAGGCCGGCAAGATCACGGAAGGCATCTACGGCACCAAGGTCTTCACCCTGAAGAACGGCGTGCGCGTCTGGCTCCTCCCCACGGAGAAGGAAAAAGACCGCATCTACATCAACCTCACCAAGCAGGGCGGCAGAAGCCTCCTGTCGGAAGAGGAGCTCTGCTCCATCAGCGGCGACCTCTGGTCCACGTTCCGCTATGTCAGCGGCGTGTCCAAGTTCCCGGCTACGCTCCTGCGCAAGATGGAGACCGGCAAGCAGGTCGGCATCAATACCTTCATCAACGACTACTTCAACGGCATCGAGTCTTCGACCACGGTCAAGGACCTCGAAACCGCCATGCAGCTGGTATACCTCTATTATACGGATCCCCGCTTCGACGAGGAGGAATACAACAAGGCCCGCAGCATGGTCGAATCCAGCCTGGCCAATGCAGTCAACACGCCCAACTTCCAGCTCACCAAAGCCATCTCCGAGACGGCCTATGACAGCCCCCGTCGCTTCCAGCTGACTCCGGAAGTCCTCGAAAAGAGCAACCTCGCCACGCTGGAGAGCGTCTACAAGAAGCTCTTCGCCGACGCGGCCGGCCTCGAGATGGTGGTCGTCGGCGACTTCAACGCGGACGAGATCATCCCGATGATCAGCAAGTACATCGGTTCCATCCCGAAGGGAAAGAAAGCCCCCAAGGCTTCCTATCGAGGCGACGGCATCACCACCGCCGACAAGGTCAAGGACTTCAGGGTCCAGATGCAGAACCCGATGGTCACCGTCCTCCAGGTCTTCAACAAGGTGACTCCCTACACCGTCGAGGACGAAGCCAGCGTCGATGCCCTCGGATATGTCATGCAGGACTTCTGCACGATGTCCCTCCGCGAGGAAGTCGGCGGCACCTATAGCCCGAGCGCCGCTGCCAATTCCATGAAGGGTTTCGACCAGCGCCACATCCTGCAGGTCGTCTTCCTTTCCAACGACGATGTCACGGACCTGCTCCGCGGCATGACCAAGGATGCGCTCAAGAACTTCGCAGCCAACGGTCCTGACGCCGCCGTCTACGACAAAGCCGTCAAGAACCTCCAGAAGAGGATTCCGGAGCAGCGCGAGCGCAACGACTACTGGTCGCAGATGATCTTCAACCACATCTGGTACGGTATCGACTACGACAAGGAGTACGAGGCAGCGGTCAACGCCCTCACGCCTGAGAAAGTCCAGGCCGCCGCGCAGCAACTCCTCTCGGGCAATACCATCGAGATCGTGATGCGCCCCGAATAATCAGATTTCGCCACATTTCCGTCCCGACAGGGTTGGGACGGAAATTGAAAACAGCGAATATTTATCCCTCCGAAACGCCGATTTGTCCGCCAAATCGGCGTTTCGTCACTTTTTTGGGCCGCCACTCCCAACTCTTTGCCCACCTTGCGCGTGACGCGTACTTTTGCAGTCGGTTCAATCTAATCGAAACTGGATTATGACTGCATTCAAAGACGTTTTCGAGCGTTACTACACCTGGTTGGAAGGCTACATGCGCAACGTGCGCCGTTTTGCCGGCAAACCGGCGATGGTCGACCCGGATACGGAAAGGAGCTGGACCTACAGCGAGCTGGACAAGGCTTGCAACCAGCTTTCCCGGGCGCTCCGCGCGGACGGGACCGGACACGGCGACGTCGTGATGCTGATGCTGGGCAACTGTCCTGAATTCGCTTTTTCCTATATAGCGGCGCAGAAGAACGGTGCCATCTGCTGTCCCGTCAACTTCCGGATTTCCGCCGGCGAACTGGCCTACTGTCTGGACGATTCCAAACCTACCGTCCTGATGTATGCCGCCGAATACCGCGAGAGCGTCCTGCAGGCGCTCGAGATGGCCGCCCACCGGCCGGCCCGCCTGGTGGTCGTGGACGGCGCGACCACGGAAGATTCCGTCTCCTACGAGGAGTACACCGCCGGGCAGGAGACCTCCCCCATCGAACCCGAGGTCCCCTACAGCACCTTCGACGAGACATCCCGCCTCTATACTTCCGGCACCACCGGCCGTCCCAAGGCCGTGCCGATGACTTCCATCAACGAAGTCCTTTCCGCGCACGACGTGATGATCCATTTCCCGATGAGCTACCGGGACGTGACGGTCAACACCACGCCCTGGTTCCACCGCGGCGGCCTGCACTGCGCGGGCCCCTGCCCCGCTTTCTACGCCGGCGCCACGATCGTGATCCTGCGCCGCTTCGACGCCGCCACGACGCTCCGCTACGTGACCCGCTACGGCATCACCTTCATCGTGGGCGTGCCCACGGTGCTCGAGGCGCTGGCGGACGAGCAGGAGCGCAAGGGCTGGGACCTGACCAGCCTGCACGGCATCGTGACGATGGGCAGCCCGCTCGAGCGCGAGGCCTGCATCCGCTACCAGCGCGTGCTCACGCCCAACATCTATAACGGTTACGGCACGACCGAGACCTTCTGGAACACGTTCCTGCGCCCCTTCGACCTGCCGGTCAACGCCGGCACGGCCGGCGCCTCCTGCGTGGACGACGACGTGCGCGTGGTCAAGATCTTCGAAGACCGCCGGGCCGAGCCGGACGAGCTGGCCGCGATGGACGGCAGCGAAGTCGGCGAGGTCATCATCTGCTCGCCGGCCAAGTCGCCCTACCTCTACTCCAACAATCCCGACCAGACGGAAGAGAAATACCACGACGGTTTCCTCTACACCCACGACCTGGCCACCTGGGACAAGAACCAGTTCATCACCATCGTCGGCCGGATGGACGACATGATCATCTCCTCGGGCGAGAACATCTACCCCACGGAGATCGAAACGGTCCTGAACAAGCACCCGAAGGTCAAGGACTGCATGGTGACCTCCGTCCCGGACAAGATCCGCGGCCAGATCGTCACCGCCTACATCGTGCGCGCCGAAGACTCGCTCACCTGCGAGGAAATGGACGAATACTGCAAGGAGAGCCCCGAAGTGGCCAACTTCAAGCGTCCGCGCTACTACCGCTTCGTCTCCCAGATTCCCTTCAACGCGACGGGCAAGAAACTGCACGTCAAGATGAAGGAAATCGCCCTGGAAGACCTCAAGAACGGACTCCTCTACCGCGTTTAACCCCAAGACTTACCCGAAATGAAAATCATAGGCACCGGAAGCGCACTGCCCGCCAGGCAGGTCACCAACGACGAAATATCCCAGTTCCTGGACACCGGCGACGCGTGGATCTGCCCGCGCACCGGCATCCGCTCCCGCCACGTCATCTCCGACGAGCAGCTCGAAGACCTGGCCGTCGAGGCGGCGCAAAAGGCCCTCGACATGGCCGGTCTGGGCGCGAAGGACATCGATTTCTTCATCTGCTCGAACGTCGTCTCCGAGCACGTCACCCCGGGCCTGAGCTGCATCATCGCCGCCAGGATGGGAATCTGCTGCCCGATGATCGACATCAACTGCGCCTGCCCGGGCTTCATCTACGCGATGGACATCGCGGAGACCTATTTCCAGGCGGGAAAAGTGGAGCGCGTCCTGATCGTCTGCGCCGAGGAGCCGTCCCGGATGACCTCCTGGGAGGACCGCAGCACCTGCGTGCTGTTCGGCGACGGCGCAGGCGCGGCCGTCTTCACCCGCGGCGACAAGCTCAAGGCCGTCAAGCTCAACGCAGAGCCGGCTCCGGACAAGATCAGCCAATACCGCACGCTGATGCCCACGCCTTTCGTCACGAAGGAAGAAGAGAGCACCCCGCTCCTGATGCAGGGACGCGAGGTCTTCCGCTTCGCAGTCACGACCTCGGTCCGCGACATCAGCGAACTGGTGGAGCGCTGCGGCCTGACCCTGGACCAGGTCAACTGGTTCATGATCCACCAGGCCAACATGCGCATCATCGACGCCATCCGCGAGGGACTGGGCGTCGAGGCGGAGCGCTTCCCGACCAACATCGCCGACCACGGCAACTCATCCTCGGCCTCCTGCCCCATCCTGCTGGACGAATGCAACCGCAAGGGGATGTTCAAGCCGGGCGACGTGCTCGTTTTCAGCGCCTTCGGCGCAGGCCTCCTGTCGGCCGCCGCCGTCCTTGAATGGTAATAAAGAATGAAAAAGATATGATTAAAAGCGTCATTTGTGATTTGCTCGGCATCGAGAAGCCGATCTTCCAGGGCGGAATGGCCTGGATCGCCGATGCCCGGCTCGCGGCCGCCGTGTCCAACGCCGGCGGCCTCGGCCTCATTTCCTCCATCAACTTCGGGACCGAAGCGGTCCGCGCGGAGATCCGCAAGGCCCGCGAGCTGACCGACAAGCCTTTCGGCGTCAACATCATGCTTGCGGCGCCCAACGCCGCCGAGATCGCCGACCTGGTGGTCGAAGAAGGCGTGAAGATCCTCACGACCGGCGCCGGCTCCCCCGCCCCCTATATGGAGAAGTGGAAGGCCGCCGGCATCCGCGTCATCCCGGTCGTCGCCTCCGTGGCCTACGCCATCAAGATGCAGGAGCTCGGCGCGACGGCGGTCATCGCCGAGGGCGCCGAATCCGGCGGCCACGTCGGCGACACCCACACGATGGCCCTCGTGCCGCAGATCATCGACGCCGTGGACATCCCGGTGCTCGCCGCCGGCGGCATCTTCGACGGCCGCGGTGCCGCCGCGATGCTGATGATGGGCGCCTGCGGCGTGCAGGTCGGCACGCGCTTCCTCGTGGCCGACGAGTGCCACGTGCACGAAGTCTACAAGGAGCGCCTGATCGCCGCCTCCGACGTCAGCACGATGGTCACCGGCAAGAGCCTGGGCGACGCCGTGCGCGGACTCAAGACCCCGTTTACCAAGAAATTCGCCCGGCTCGAGGCCGACCCCAACGTCTCCGACGACGAGGTGCGCGCCTTCGGCACGGGCTCGATGCGCAAGGCCGTCTTCGACGGCGACCTGTCCGGAGGAAGCTTCCTCGCGGGCGAGGTGGCCGGCATGATCAAGGGCAAGGAGACCGCCGCGCAGATCGTGGACGACATCATCGGCGGGGCCGAGCGCCTGCTGGCCGCCGCCCCGAGCCTGCTCGCCTAGCCATGAAGCGGGTCGTCATCACCGGACTGGGCGTCATTTCCCCTGTGGGGAACGACGTGCAGACTTTCTGGAACAACCTGCTCGCAGGCGTCTGCGGCATCGATTATATCCGCGAATTCCCTACGGACGAGCTGCCCGTCAAGATCGCCGGGCTGGTCAAGGACTTCGACCCGCTCGCCTTCGGGATGGACAAGGGATTCGTGCGCAAGCAGGACCGCTTCACGCTCTACGGCGTGGCGGCCGCCGCGCAGGCCGTGGCCGATTCCGGCCTGGCGGCCGAAGGCGAAAGCGCCAACATCGACCCCTTCCGCCTCGGCGTCTATGTCGGCAGCGGCATCGGCGGCTTCGAGACGCAGTATCGCGAAGCGCTCAAGATGGCCGAGGACCCGAGCGGCCACTGGGTGTCCCCGCTCCTCATTCCCACGATGATCAGCAACATCGCCGCCGGGCACATCGCCATCCGCACGGGCGCCAAAGGCCCGTGCCTGGACATCGTGACCGCGTGCGCGACCTCCTCGCATTGCCTCGGAGAGGCCTTCCGCGCCATCCGGCACGGCTACGCCGACGCCGTCATCGCGGGCGGCTGCGAACATATGGTCACGCCGCTGGGCATCGCCGGCTTCGCCAACGCCAAGGCGCTCTCGCGCGCCGAAGACCCGCAATACGCCTCCCTGCCCTTCAACGCCAACCGCGGGGGCTTCGTGATGGGCGACGGCGCCGCCGTGCTCGTGCTCGAAGAGCTGGAGCACGCCCGGCAGCGCGGCGCCCGGATCTACGGCGAGATGGTCGGCTACGGCAACACCTGCGACGCCTACCACGCCACGGCCCCGCGCCCCGACGGCACCACGCAGGCGCGCTGCATCACCCTGGCCCTGCAGGAAGCCGGATACGATCCGGCCCGGGACACGCTCTACATCAACGCCCACGGCACCGGGACGCACCTCAACGACCTGGCGGAGACGCAGGCCTACAAGCTCGCCCTCGGGCAGGACGCCTACCGGGCGCACATCTCCTCGATCAAGTCGATGACGGGGCACATGTTCGGCGCCGCCGGCGCAGCGGAAGCCATCACCACGGTGCTGGCGCTGCGCGAGGGCGTCGTGCCGCCGACCATCCACCTGGACGCGCCGGATCCCGAATGCGACCTGGACTACACGCCCAACGCCCCCGTCCGCGCCGCGCTCACGCTCGGCATCTCGGACTCCCTCGGCTTCGGCGGGCACGACGCATGCCTCGCCTTCCGCCCTTTCCATCCTCGAATGCTGGGACAAACCCGCCATTGAAGAATACAAGTCCTCGAGCATCACCTACGGTGAGCTCGCTGCCGAGCTGGACAAGACCGTCCGGTTCTGGAAAGCGGCCGGCCTGCAGACCGGGGACAAGATCGCCATCAACGCCCGCTCCAGCGCCGGCTGGGCCAAGGCTTTCTTCGCCGCCCAGACCGGCGGCTTCGTGGCCGTGCAGCTGTTCAACGGCTTCACGCCCGCCGACACGATGCAGCTCGTGAACCACTCCGACAGCCGCATCCTCTACACCGAGAAGGCGATCTTCGACAAGATGGATTTCGAAGCCATGCCCGCCCTGCTCGGCGCTATCGACACCAAGAGCGGCGAGCTGCTCGCCGCACGCGGCAGCTTCGCGGAGCTTTACGCCGCCCGCGACGCCGCTTTCGACGCCGCCTTCCCGGGCGGCTTCACCCGCGACGACGTCCGCTTCGCCGCGCGCGGCCTGGACGACCTCTGCGCCCTGATGTACACTTCCGGTTCCACCGGCAACCCGAAGGGCGTGATGATCACCGTCCGCAACTTCAGCTCCAACATCCAGCTCATCCCGAACCACTTCCCCTACAAGCGTGAGGACAACTACGTCAGCGTCCTCCCCTACGCCCACATCTTCGGCCTGGTCTACGACCTGATGGCCCCGCTGTGCTACGGCATGACGCTGTGCATCCTCTACGTGCCGCCCGTGCCCGCCAACCTCAAGCCGGCCCTGCGCCAGTACAAGCCCTTCGTGTTCTTCGCCGTCCCGCTGATCATCAACAAGATGCTCGACGACACCATCGGCGAGTTCATCCGCAGCAAGAGCGGCGCCGCCAAGCTGGCCGACCACGAGCACAATCCGGACTTCTGCGAAGCCCTGCGCACCATCTTCATGAACGCCTTCGGCGGCAACCTCGGCCTGATGATCACGGGCGGCGCGGCCATGCCGGAACAGCTGGAGCGCCTCTTCCTGGAGCAGCTCAAGGTCCCGTTCGTGACCGGCTACGGCATGACCGAGTGCACGCCGACCATCACCCTGGGCCACAAGGAGACTTATGTGATGAAAGAATGCGGCGAGCCCGTCCCGGAGGGCATCGAGCTCCGGATCGACTCCCCGGATCCCCGCCACGTCGCCGGCGAGGTGATCGTCCGCGGCCACGTGGTATTCTCCGGCTATTACAAGAACCCGGAGGCCACCCGCGCCGTGCTGAGCGAGGACGGCTGGTTCCGCACCGGCGACCTCGGCACCATCGACGAGCTCGGCCGCGTATTCCTCGTCGGCCGCAGCAAGAGCATGATCCTGGGCACCAACGGACAGAACATCTTCCCGGAGGAAATCGAGGTGGTGCTCAACCAGCTTCCCTACGTCCAGGAATCCCTGATCGTCAGCCGCAACGGCCATCTGACCGCGCTCATCGTGCCCAACCAGAGCCTGCTCGCCGAGCAGAACATCGACGCCCACACCCTGGAGCAGATCATGAACTCCAACCTGAGCGACCTCAACAAGAAGATCCCGGCCTACTCCGCCGTAGGCAACTACGAGATCCTCTTCGACCCGTTCGCCAAGACGCCGAAAGGAAGCATCAAGCGCTTCATGTACAGATAGCGGGACGTCCAACACGAAAAAATTGCTACCTTTGTCCAAAAGGTAGCTTTTTTTATGCTTGAAGACTTCAGATTACGCGTATTCCAGCGCGTCGCCGAGCTGGGCAGCTTCACGGCTGCCGCCAAGGCGCTCGGCATCACCCAGCCGGCGGTCAGCCAACACATCGCCGAGCTGGAGAAATTTGCCGGCGGCCAGCTCTTCGAGCGCGGCCGCGGACGGATTGCCCTGACCACCCGCGGTCAGCTCTTCCTCGGGCACGCCGCCGGGATCCTGGAAGGCTACAAACGCCTGGAAGGCGAATTCCGCCAGCCGCAGACCGTCCTCCTCCGGCACGTCCTGCACGAAGGGCGCAAGACCAACATCCTGATCCGCCGCGACCATTTCGAGGACCTCGACGCCCCGGAGGACACCCTGGCCGACCGCGTGGTCGAGGCCGACGGGACGGTCATCTTCCCCTCCTTCTTCAACGCGCACACCCACGCGGCGATGACCCTGCTGCGCGGCGCGGCGGACGACGTCCCCCTGAAGACCTGGATCGAGGAGCATGTCTGGCCCGCCGAGGCGCAGATGACGCCGGAAGACATCCGGCGCGGCGACGAGCTCGCCATCCGCGAGATGATCGCCACCGGCACGACCTTCTACAGCGACATGTACTTCGATCCCGAAGAGGCGGTCTCGGCGGCCGAAGCCGCCGGCATCCGGACCGCGTTCGGCCTCACGGTACTGGAGGGGCACCCCAAGTCGCAAGTGGAGGAGCTCCGCAACTACATCAAGAACTGGAAGGACCCGTCCGGCGGACGGATCCAGCTCGTGATGGCTCCCCATTCGATCTATACCGTCAGCACGGAGCGCCTCAAGCGCTGCGCCAGCTTCGCCCGGCACCACGACATGCTCCTGCACATCCACCTGAGCGAGACGCGGCGCGAGATCGAGGACTGCATCCGCGAACACGGCACCACGCCGGTCCGCTACCTCGACAAGATCGGTTTCCTGGGCCCGGACGTGCTGGCAGCACACTGCGTGCACGTCGACGCCGAAGAGTGGAAGATCCTGGCCGACCGCGGCGTCACGGTCGCCCACTGCCCCTGTTCCAACCTCAAGCTGGGCAGCGGCCGCTTCCCCTACGAACTGGCCATCGCCTCGGGCTGCCGCATCACGCTCGGCACCGACGGCGCCGCCTCCAACAACAACCTGGACATGCACGAGGAGATGAAAATCGCCGCCCTGCTGGCCAAGGTCAACGGAGACGCCACGCTGCTTCCGGCCGAGATGGTCTTCCGCTGGGCCACCCGCAACGCCGCCGAATTCTTCGGCATCGACGCGGGCGAGATCGCGGTGGGCAAGCAGGCCGACGCCGTGCTCGTGGACCTGGGCGTCCCGCAGATGCAGCCCGCCCACAACCTCCTGTCCAACTGGGTCTACGCCGCCGACAGCTCGGCCATCCGCCACGTCCTCTGCGCAGGACGCGTGCTGAAATGAATAAGGGCCTGTCCGGAGACAGGCCCTCGTCATTTCGCTATGCGAATCGACTACTCTGCGGGAGCGATGGCACCCATCGGGCAAGCATCGGCGCAGGTACCGCAGTCGATGCAGATGTTCGGGTCGATCGTGTAGACATCACCCTCCTTGATAGCGCCGGAGGGGCATTCACCTTGGCAAGTACCACAAGCCACGCAGGTGTCAGGATTAATCTTATAAGCCATTATGAATAAAAATTAGTGTGTGTTCGGTCCGTATTTTGCAAATACCGGGCAAAAGTAATCATTTTTTCGTAAATTTGCAGTTATGAAGACACTTTTGACTATCGTGCTCGCTGCCCTATTGGCAGGACCGATCCAGTTTGACAAGACCGTGCACGACTTTGGCGAGATCAGCACCAAGGCCGGCAAGCAGACCTGCACCTTTACCGTGACAAATGACAGCGACGAGGACCTGAGCATCCTGGCCGTGGTTCCTTCCTGCGGATGTACGGACGTCGTCTGGCCGCGCGAGACGATCGCCCCGGGCAAGACCGGCAAGATCACCGCCACATATTCCAACGACGAGGGCGTCGGCCTGTTCGACAAGACCCTCACTGTCTACACCTCCGCTCAGAAGAAGCCGATTATCCTGCACCTCAAGGGTTCCGTCACGAAGAATGCCAAATAACAGCAACTACACAGACGACAACATACGCACCCTCGAAGGCGTACAGCACGTACGCCTTCGTCCGGGTATGTACATCGGACGCCTGGGCAACGGCAACAACCCGGGCGACGGTATCTATGTCCTCCTCAAGGAAATCGTAGACAACTCCATCGACGAATTCGCGATGGGCTACGGCAAGGAGGTACGCATCAACATCCAGATGAACGACGTGACCGTCCGTGACTTCGGACGCGGCATCCCCCTGGATTCCGTGGTCAAGGCCGTGAGCATCCTCAACACCGGCGGCAAGTTCGACGACAAGGTCTTCAAGAAGTCCGTGGGCCTCAACGGCGTCGGCACCAAGGCGGTCAACGCCCTGTCGGAGAACTTCTACGTCTGCTCCTACCGCGACGGCCAGAGCTCCTGGGCGCGCTTCGAGCGCGGCGAGCTCAAGGAGAGCGGCAAGGGCGAGACGCACGAGAAGAACGGCACGCTCGTCACCTTCACGCCGGACAAGATGATGTTCGGCGACTACGCCTACAACATGGACTTCGTGGAGACGATGGTCAAGAACTACTCCTATCTCAAGAAGGGGCTGACCATCAACTTCAACGGCACGCCCTACAAGTCCGAGAACGGCCTGCTGGACCTCGTCAACGAGAACCTCAGCGACGAGCCGCTCTATCCGCCCATCCACCTCGAGGGCGAGGACATCGAGATTGTCCTGAGCCACTGCAACGCCTACGGCGAGAACATAGCCTCCTTCGTCAACGGCCAGAACACCCGCGACGGCGGCACGCACCTCGCCGCCTACCGCGAGGCCATCGCCAAGACCCTCAAGGACTTCTTCAAGAAGAATTACGACCCCTCCGACTGCCGCCAGGGCATCGTGGGCGCCATCAGCATCCAGATCCAGGAGCCGAACTTCGAAGGTCAGACCAAGACCAAGCTCGGATCCAACTATATGTGGGAGAAGCAGTTCCACGACGAATCCGGCGCACTCAAGACCGACATCGGCCCGACCATCCGCTCCTACGTCAACGACTTCGTCTCCAAGAATCTCGACAACTACCTCCGCATCCACAAGGAGATCGTCCCGACGATCGAGGAGAAGATCAAGTCTTCCCAGCAGGAGCGCGAGGAGATCAGCGGCATCCAGAAGAAGACGCGCGAGCGCAACAAGCGCACCAACGTCTACAACCCCAAGCTGCGCGACTGCCGCTACCACTTCAACGACAAGGTCACGGAGAAGACCCAGGAGAACATCGACAACTCCTCGATCTTCATCACGGAGGGCGACTCCGCAAGCGGTACCATCACCAAGGCCCGCAACGCCAACTACCAGGCCGTCTTCTCGCTGCGCGGCAAGCCGCTCAACTGCTACAAGGAGGGCCGCAAGAAGTTCGCGGAGAATGAAGAGCTCAACCTCCTGGTCTCCGCCCTCGGCATCGAGGACGACCTGGAGAATCTCCGCTACAACAACATCATCGTCGCGACCGATGCCGATGACGACGGCATGCACATCCGCATGCTCGTGCTGACCTTCTTCATGAAGTACTACCCCGACCTGATCCGCCGCGGACACGTCCACATCCTGCAGACGCCCCTTTTCCGCGTCCGCAACAAGAAGGAGAACCGCTACTGCTACTCCCCCGAGGAGAAGGAGAAGGCCATCGCCGCCCTCAAGACCGGCGTGGAGATCACCCGGTTCAAAGGTCTCGGCGAGATTTCTTCCGACGAGTTCGTCCACTTCATCGGTCCCGAAATGCGTCTCGACCTGGTCAAGCTGGCCGAGGAGGAATCCATCGCGGACATCATGTCGTTCTACATGGGCGACAACACCCTGGAGCGGCAGAACTTCATCCGCGCCAACCTCCGTTCCGAGGAAGAGCTGGAAGACGTGAATATCTAGCGTTCGCCGGACTGGCCGGCGGATGACGAAATATCAAACCGGAAGCTTGTATGAACCTGATCAAGCTCTTCAGGAATATCCGGCCATTCGTGCGGCCCTACCGCTGGCTCGTCATCCTGACCCTCGTGCTCACGCTCGCGGGCTCGCTGATGGCGCAGGTCAACGCCATCGTGCTCGACCGCACGGTCGACGCGATCAATGCACTGATCGGGACGGATTTCTCCTGGGCGCAGGCAGCACGCATCCTGACCGTCATCAGCATCGTCCTGCTGGGCAAGGAGATCCTCTCCGCCCTGATCCATTATTTCCAGAACTACTTCGGCGAGCGGATGCGCATCTTCGTGTCCAAGGACCTCTCGCAGGCCGTGATCGACAAGATCCTGACCTTCCGGATGGCCTTCTTCTCCCGGTCCGACAACGCCACCGGACAGCTCCAGACGCGCATCGACCAGGGCGTGAGCAGTCTCTCGCGCACGGTGCAGAACTTCTTCATCGACCTGCTGCCGCTGTTCACGAGCGCCGTGCTCGCGCTCGTGCTGATGTTCGCCGCCAACGTCTACGTGGGCCTCACCGCCCTGCTGATCGTGCCCATCTACTTCTGGATCACGGTGCGCCAGGCGCGCAAGCTCAAGGGCTGGCGCCGCAACATGCGCGACTACCGCGAGATGAAGAGCCACGGCGTGATGAGCATCATCGAGAGCATCAACGTCATCAAGTCCTTCAACCGCGAGCAGATCGAGAGCGCCAAGCAGTGGGACCTGCAGACCAAGTTCACGGACAACCAGATGAACGTCCGCCGCACCTCCTTCTACTACGACGCGGTCAAGAGCTCGGTCCGCCAGGTGGGCACCGTGCTCATCATCATCCTGACGGCCTACCTCGTGCTGGTGGACTATCCGGGGATGACGATCGGCAAGATCATGTACCACGTGATGCTGTTCTCCAACGTCACGGCCCCGATCACCCAGCTGCAGCGCATCTTCGACGACATGAACGACGCGCTCGTCTATGCCGAAGGCTTCTTCGACATCCTCGGTTCCGAAGAGGAGGTCGAGCCCAGCGGCGGCTACCGTCCCGAGAGGGTCGAAGGCAATTTCGAACTCTCACACGTGGATTTCACCTACCCCAACGGCAACAAGGCCCTGCACGACATCAACATGACCGTCCGCAGCGGCCGCATCACGGCCCTGGTGGGCCTGAGCGGCGCCGGCAAGTCCACCGTCGTCAACCTGCTGGACAAGTTCTACGAGCCGGACAGCGGCTGCATCAAGCTCGACGGCGTGGACCTGCGCGAATGGGACACGCACTATCTGCGCGAGAATATCGGCCTGGTCCTCCAGAAGAACCACATCTTCGACGGCACGGTCGAGGAGAACATCCGCTACGGCCGGCCCGACGCCACCTTCGAAGAGGTGGAGGAGGCCGCCCGCAAGGCCTACATCTACGACCAGATCGTCGCCCTGCCCAAGGGCTTCCAGAACAAGGCCTCGGACCTGTCCGGCGGCCAGCAGCAGCGCATCGCCATCGCCCGGATGTTCCTCAAGAACCCGCCCATCATCTTCCTGGACGAGCCGACGGCTTCGCTGGACGCCATCGCGACGGAGCAGATCAAGGCCAGCATCGACGAGATCAAGAAGAACCGCACGGTCATCATGATCTCCCACTCCATCTCGCAGATCATCGACAGCGACGTCATCTACGCCCTGCAGCAGGGCCGCGTGGAACAGAGCGGCAACCCCGACGAGGTCTACCGCGCCGGCGGCATCTACAAGGACATAGTCGACGCCTCTGCGCGCAGCCTCAACATCGAGAAGCTGGCGCAGACGCTCGACGCCAATGGCGACGGGAAATTCTTCGACTGATTATTTGGCGTTCTTCGCTTCGACGAGCTGCA
>ONQP01000042.1 GCA_900319975.1 uncultured Bacteroidales bacterium
CCCACCTCGCCCACCTCGCCCATCCACCCATCCACCCATCTCCCCATCCACCCATCTCCCCATCCCACATCACCCCATCTCCCACCCTCCCCATACCAAACACCCCTCTTCCCCTCATCCTCACCGGCCGCGCCCCGTTTTTGTATATTGCTGATTGTCAACCATTTCCAATTTTGCTTAGGGGAAAATCCCCCAAAGCGAAATCATAATTATTTCACTGACAAACACTTACAAAAACAGCCCCTCCAGAGATGCCCGATCAGGTCGGGCAGGACCTGGCACCACCGCCGGACATCGCGTCCGGCGGTTACGGGCGATGTCCGCCCCGAGCTCCGGATGGCTCGGGGCGGACGCCCGTTGCCGACAAGTATGGTAGCTGCCCGGCAGGGGCTGAAGATGGGGATGCCGGGCACAAAAAGGGGGTCTGGTGTGCCCGAGGAGGAGAAAAAAGGGTTCCCGGGCACAAAAAGGGGCCCAAATGTGCCCGGGGAGGCAGGCAGCGGGGTTGTCGGAGCAGGCGACGGGGCCGTCGGAGAAGGCGGCGTGGCTGTCGGAGAAGGCGACGTGGCTGTCGGAGAAGGCGTCGGAGAGAGAGGTCCGATCCGGCCGGAGGGGGCGGCGGGGCGGATATCAGCCAGATTTCAAATAGTATCAATATTCGGTCATCGCGCGCACAACGCATCACGCAGGCGGAAGAAGTGTTGGGATTGTAGGCGGAAATGCCTATCTTCGGTCCAACAATAAAACTAAATCCATCTTATCTACACGATGAAAAAAACGCTTGTCGCAGTGATGTGCGCCCTGATTCTGGGCGCCATCCCGTCCGCAGCCCAGTGGGGCCCGCGGCCGATTCCCGAACCCACCGACGGCCTGAAGGACGCCTACAAGGACTACTTCAAGATCGGTGTGGCGGTCAATAACCGCAACGTCAACGACCCCGACCAGGTCAAAGTCATCCTGCGTGAGTACAACAGCATCACGGCCGAGAACGCCATGAAGCCCCAGCCGACCGAGCCCAAGAAGGGTGAGTTCAACTGGAAGGACGCCGACGAGATCGCCGACTTCTGCCGCGCCAACGGCATCAAGCTCCGCGGTCACACGCTGATGTGGCACAGCCAGATCGGTTCCTGGATGTATCAGGACGAGAAGGGCAACCTCCTTTCCAAGGACGAGCTCTACGCCAACATGAAGCACCACATCCAGGCCATCGTGAACCGCTACAAGGACGTCGTCTACTGCTGGGACGTGGTCAATGAGGCCGTCGCCGACAGCCCCGTCTGGCCGGGCCGCAGCGAACTGCGCGACTCCCCGATGTACAAGATCGCGGGCGAGGAGTTCATCTACAAGGCTTTCGAGTTCGCCCACGAGGCCGACCCGGACGCCCTCCTCTTCTACAACGACTACAATGACGCCGAGCCTGCCAAGAGCCAGCGCATCTTCAACCTCGTCAAGCGGATGAAGGAAGCCGGCGTGCCGGTGGACGGTATCGGCATGCAGGGCCACTACAACGTCTACGGCCCGTCCATGGCCGACGTCGACGCCGCCATCTCCCTCTACTCCACGATCGTCAAGCACATCCACGTGACCGAGCTCGACATCCGCGTCAACGAAGACATGGGTGGCGGTCTCCGCTTCAACATGGGTCAGGCCAAGGTCGCCGACTGGGAGAAGACCCTCCAGCAGGACCAGTACGTCAACCTCTTCAAGGTGCTCCGCAAGCACAAGGACGTGATCGACTGCGTGACCTTCTGGAACGTCTCCGACAAGGATTCCTGGCTCGGTACCAACAACTATCCCCTCCTCTTCGACGAGAACGTCAAGCCCAAGCAGGCCTACTTCGCCGTCAAGGGCTTCGACCCGAAGATGGACAACGCTGAAATCATCGAGGACTTCAAGCCGTCCGAGCTCAACCAGCCCGGCCAGCAGTACCCGATGGTCAACTCCCAGGGCTACGCCCGCTTCAAGGTGGACGCTCCGAAGGCCACTTCCGTGATCGTCAGCCTCGGTCTCGGCGGCGAGGGCGGCACCGTCCTGCGCAAGGCTGAGGACGGTTCCTGGATGGGCACCACCTCCGGTCCGATGGACGAAGGCTTCCACTACTATCACCTCACCATCGACGGCGGCGTGTTCAACGATCCCGGCACGGAGAACTTCTACGGCTCCACCCGCCAGGAGAGCGGCATCGAGATCCCGGCCCACGACAGGGCTTTCTACGAGGAGCGTGACGTCCCGCACGGCAACGTCCAGCAGGTCCTCTTCTGGTCCAAGAGCACCAACATGCTCAAGAAGGCCTACGTCTACACGCCGGCCGGCTACGAGAAGGGCAAGCAGAAATATCCTGTCCTCTACCTCCAGCACGGTTGGGGTGAGAACGAGTACGCCTGGTGGAACCAGGGCCACGCCAACCTCATCATGGACAACATGATCGCCGAAGGCAAGATCAAGCCGTTCATCATCGTGATGACCTACGGTATGACCAACGACGTCCGCCCGGGCGGCGCCGGCCTCCGCGGCTTCAACTACAAGGACTTCGAGACCGTCCTCTGCGACGAGCTCGTCCCTTACGTGGACAGCCACTTCCGCACGATTGCCAAGCGTGAGAGCCGCGCCATGGCCGGCCTCTCGATGGGCGGCATGGAGACCCACAACATCACGCTGGCCCGTCCGGAGCTGTTCGCCTACTTCGGCCTGCACAGCGGCGGCATCTACACGCCGAAGGAGCTCGAGGCCGCCGGTCTCGACACCAAGAAGGTGAAGGGTATCTTCATCGGCTGCGGCAGCAAGGAAGGTCCGGACCGCATCATGAAGGCGGCCGAGGACCTGCAGGCTGCCGGCTACAACGCCAAGGGTTATGTCTCCGAGGGCACCGCCCACGAATTCCTGACCTGGCGCCGCTGCCTCCTCGAGATGGCTCCGATGCTTTTCAAGTAATGAATCTTCAATGACACGAAAAAGACGGCTGCACGCAGCCGTCTTTTTTGTATCTTTGCACTATGAAAGAGTTGTTCCTGGGATCGGGCATCGCCCACTCCATCCTGCTGTTCGCCTTCGTCATCGCTTCCGGCCTCTGGCTCGGGAAAAAGAAGGTCAAGGGAATCTCGATCGGTTCCACCTGGATCCTTTTCCTCGGGATCCTGCTCAGCCATTTCGGCTTCCGCGCCGACCCGGCCGCGCTGGCCTTCATGAAGGATTTCGGGCTCATCCTGTTCGTATTCTCCATCGGCATGCAGGTCGGTCCCGGCTTCTTCCAGTCTTTCCGCAAGGGCGGTGTCGGCCTGAACCTGCTGGCTGCAGGAATGATCCTGCTCGGCGTCCTCGTGACGCTGTCCATCCACTGGATCACCGGCGAGAGCCTGACCACGATGGTCGGCGTGCTGTCCGGCGCCGTGACCAACACGCCCGGACTGGGCGCCGCCCAGCACACGATGCTCGACGCGCTGGTGGCCGAAGGCCAGACGGCACAGGCCGCCGAAGAGGCGACCGCCGCCCTCGCCTCCGCCTACGCGGTCTCCTACCCGCTCGGCGTGATCGGCGTCATCTCCGTGCTCATCCTGCTCAAGAGCCTCTTCCGCATCGACCTCAAGAAAGAACGCGCCCAGCTGGAAGAACTGGACAAGGACAGCCAGGACACCGCCCGCCGCATGCACTGCGAGGTGGAAAATCCCGCCGTCTTCGGCAAGAAACTCTCCGAGGTGATGGTCGGCCACACCGACCAGTTCCTCGTCTCCCGCCTGATGCGCGGCAGCGAGATCTTCAGCCCCGGCCCGGACACCGTCCTGGAGCAGGGCGACAAGGTTCTGATCGTGACCTCCCAACCCAACGTGGAGGCCGTGCGCATCGTCTTCGGCGAGGAGGTGCCGATGCACCTCGAAGACTGGCTGCAGCAGGACGAGAACCTCGTGATCCGCCGGCTCTGCATCTCCAAGTCCTCGCTGACCGGCAAGCAGCTGCGCTCGCTGCACATCCGCAACACCTACGGTGTCACGGTGACGCGCGTCGCGCGCGCCGGCGTGGAACTGGTGGCGCGCCCGAGCCTGCAGCTGCAGATGGGCGACACCATCACCGTCGTCGGCACGGTCGAGGGCATCGACCAGGTGGCCCGGATCGTCGGCAACAAGCCCGAGACGCTGTCCCGGCCCAACCTCGTGCCCATTTTCTTCGGCATCGCCCTCGGCGTGATCGTCGGATCCATCCCCATCGCCTTCCCGGGCATCCCGCAGCCGGTCAAGCTCGGCCTGGCGGGCGGCCCGCTGATCATCGCCATCCTGCTGGGCCACTTCGGCCCGAAATGGGGCATCACCACCTACACCACCATCAGCGCCAACATGATGCTCCGCGAAGTCGGCATCAGCTTCTTCATGGCGGCCGTCGGCCTGGGCGCCGGCGAGAACTTCGTCAGCTCCGTAGTGAGCGGCGGCTACCGCTGGATCCTCTACGGCGCGATGATCACCCTGATCCCGACTTTCCTGACCGGCCTCATCGCCCGGCTCGTCTTCAAATTCAACTTCTACCGGATCTGCGGCCTGATCTCCGGCGGCAGCACCAACCCGCCGACCCTCGCCTTCGCGCAGGGCGCCTACGGCACGGACTACACCTCCATCAACTACGCCACGGTCTATCCGCTGACGACGTTCCTGCGGGTGCTCTCCGCCCAGATCCTCATCCTTTTCGCTGTCGCATAAAGAATTGCATATGAAGAAATTGCTGATTGCCGCCAGCTGCGCGCTGGCCCTGTTCGCGGGCTGCGCGCCCGCAGAAGAGAAGCTGCAGACCGGCGACCTCGTCTTCGTCGGCATCCCCGCCGACTACAGCCTCGACCACGACTCGATGGACAGCGCCATCGCGGAAGCCACCGGCGGGCAGACCGGCCTCAACCGCATCCACACCGCCATCGTGGAGGTGGACACCGAAGGACAGGTCTGGATCATCGACGCCACCATCAAATACGGCGTGGACCGGCACCCGCTGGACACTTTCCTCAAGCAGTTCACCCTCCACGACGGCAGCCTGCCGACCTTCGAGGTGATGCGCCTGACGGACAATTCCCGCGCGGAAGAGTTCGTCCGCAACGCCAAGCAATACCTCGGCCTCCCCTACGACGTCACCTTCCTGCCGGACAACGGCGCCTACTACTGCACGGAGCTGGTCTATGACAGCTATCTGGACGAAAACGGGACACCCATCTTCCATGCCGCCCCGATGAATTTCAAGAACGCCGACGGCGAGATGCCCCGCTACTGGGAGCAGCTCTTCGCGCGGATCGGCCAGCCCGTCCCGCAGGGCGTCCCCGGCACCAATCCCCAGGCTATGTCCGAAGAGCCTGCGCTGCGGAGCGTAGACGCAGCGCTCTGATAAAGTAAAGGATCGGGAAGATCTCCAGACGGCCGACGAGCATCTCGAGCATCGAGGTGAGCTTGAGGAAGTCCGGAACGGCCGCGTAGTTGGCCATCGACCCGACGTCGCCGAATCCCGGCCCCACGTTGCCGATGCACGCCACGGACGCCGTCAGGCCCGTCGTGAAGTCCATTCCGAACGCCATGTTGACGCCGGCCATCAGGGCCACGATGACCAGGTAGCAGAAGATATAGCCTAGGGCGTCGCCGACCTGCCGCGCGTCCCGCGGGCGGCCGTCCACCCGGATCGCCCGGACCGTGCCGGGCTCGGTGGACGACCCGACGCGGTTGTGGATCCCCTTGAAAGCCAGGATGATGCGGTCGATCTTGATGCCGCCGGAAGTGGATCCGGAGCAGCCGCAGACCAGCGAGCAGACCAGCAGGACCGCCATCGAGAGCATCGGCCACGCGGTCGTGTCCTCCGTGGCGAAACCCGTCGTCGTGGTGATGGACGCCACCTGGAAGGTCGCGTCGCGCAGCGCCGGGCCCAGGCCCTGGTAGCCGCCGTGCATGAGCAGGTCGCCCGTGATCAGGGCGATGGAGCCGATTACCATGTAAAGGAAAACCCGGAAGGTCTCCGACTTGAAGAGATTGCGCCCGCTCCCCCGCACGAAACTCAGGAAGAGGAGGCCGAAATTGGCGCCGGCGGCCAGCATGGCCACGGAGAGCACCATCTCGGCGGCAGGATTGGCGTAGAAGGCGATGCTCGCGTTGCGCGTGCAGAAACCGCAGGTGCTGCACGCCGACATCGCGTTGGTCACGGCGTCGAACCAGCCCATCCCCGTCAGCTTCAGGGCCACGCCCGTCACCACGGTCAGTGACACATACGTGACGAGGATCCGGTTGGCGAAAGACGCGCTCCGCATCCCCCGGAAGGAAAGGCGCGCCACGTCGGAGATCTCCGCGCCCGACAGGGCGGACTTCTCCATATTGCCCCGCATGATCATCGAGAAGAGCGTGACGATGCCGATGCCGCCCACCCAGGCGGTCGAAATCCGCCAGAACTGCAGCCCGCGCGGAAGCGCCTCGATGTCGTTGAGAATGGATGCGCCCGTGGTCGTGAACCCGGACACGCTCTCGAACAGCGCGTTGACGAAAGTGAACTCGCCGCCGTACATCAGGAACGGGAACATCCCGAACAGGCAGGCGAAAAACCAGGATCCCACCACGATGGCGTTGCCCTCCTGGAAGCGCAGGATGTGGTCGCCCTTGCGGATGAACAGCAGCGGATAGGCACCCACCGCACCGGCGAACAGCGAAGAACAGAACAGGGGAATCCGGCTTTCATCGCCGGGCGTGGCGCAGGCGATGAAAGCGGCAACAAGCATCAACGCGCTGACCAGCAGCAGCGAGACGCCTATATACCAGAAGATGATTCTCGAGTTCATAGTACACTTTTTATAAGACAAAGTTACTCCCGGCATTTTCATTTATCAATACAAAAATTTTTATCTTTGCATTGATAAAATCAATTGGAAATGACGTTACAACAGTTGAGATACATCGTCGCCCTCGACGAATACCGGCATTTCGGCCGGGCAGCCGAGGCCTGCGGGCTCACGCAGTCCACCCTGAGCCTGATGATCAAGAAACTGGAAGAGGAGCTCGACGCGCAGATCTTCGACCGGGAAGCGCACCCCGTGGCTCCTACGGAGACGGGGCGCCGCATCCTCGACCAGGCCCGCGTGGTGCTGTACAACACGGACCAGATCCCGGGACTGGTCCGGAACGAGAAACAGTCGCTCGCCGGCGGGCTGCGGATCGGGCTGATCTCGACCGTGGCGCCCGTCCTGGTGCCCGGCCTGTTCCGTTATTTCTGCCACAACCACCCCGCCATCGCCTTGCAGACCGAGGAGATGCTCACGGAGAGCGTCAAGGGCAAACTGCACAAGGCCGACATAGACATCGGCATCCTGTCGGCCCCCGTCGGCGACCCGCAGCTGCTGGAGATCCCGCTCTACACCGAGCGCTTCTATGCCTATCTCTCGGAGAACGACCCGGCCTACGCGCGGGAGAGCCTGCGCCTGGACCACATCCTGGGCCGGCCGATGTGGATCATGCGCAACGGCCTGCAGCTCCACGACTTCTCGGACTGGGATGGCGGCGGGCAGCCGCCCGTATACGAAGAGTATTTCGAAGGCGGCCGTGTGGGCACGCTCATCCAGATCGTGGAAGACAACGGCGGCCTGACCATCGTCCCCGAGACGCACGTCGACCTGATTCCCGGCAACCGGCGGATGCGCCTGCGTCCCATCACGGACCCCGCCCCCCGGCGGACCATCGTGCTGGCCATCCGGCGGGACTACATCCACGAAGCGATGCTCAACGCCGTCATCCGCGCCGTCAAGGACATCATCCCCGGCCCGATGCTGGAGAACATCGTCCGGGCGGATTACATCAAATTATAGCGGTCAGACAAGTTTGCCGCCGATCTCGATGCGGCAGTCGGCCGGCGCCTTGATGTTGGCGTCCAGGATCAGCTCGCCGCAGGAATCCACCTGGATCGAGCCCGTGCGCGGGTTCTTGATGGACACGACGTGGCCGCGCACCGTGGCCTGCACGTCGGAATATTCGAACGCCAGGTCGGCGTCCGGCTCGAAGGTGCAGTCCTCCAGGACGAGCCCGTCGGCATAGCAGAGCGGCTGCGTGCCGCCGATGCGGCAGCGCACCAGGCGCAGGTTCTTCGAATGCCAGCCCAGATACTCTCCGTTGATGAAGGAATCATAGACCGTGACGTTCTCCGTCTCCCAGAACGAATCCTTGGTCTGCAGGTCGCTGTCGTGAATCTCGATGTTGCGGGCGTGCTGGAAGGCGTAATTGCCGAAGAGTTTGAAATTCCGCACCTTGACATTGCTGCAATGCATGAAGATGTAGTCCGCCTCGTGCGCCTCGACGTCCTCGATGTCGATGCCGTCGCAGGACCAGAAGGTCTCCTGCGCGTGCGGCATCACCACGCGGCGCAGCCGGATGTCCGCGCTCTCGCGGAACATCTTGGGCGCCTCCTGCCGGCAGTCGCGCAGCTCCATCCCGCGGCTGTGCCAGAGGGAGGAGCGGGCACCTTCGGTGAAATGGCATCCGGCCGCGAGGAAACGCTCGCAGCACCAGAAGACGTATTTCCCTTCGAAACGGCAGTCGTAGGCCTCGATGTCGGATCCTTCCTTGATGGAAGACTCCCCGGCATGGATGGTGACGCGCTCCAGACGCAGCCCGTGCCTGTTGTAGAGCGGCCGCTCGCCGCCGAATTCCCGGTCAACAATGGTTTCCATGCTGCGAAGATAAGAAAAATGTAGATTTTTCCCCGAAGATTAGTCTATTTGAGATTATTTGGATATTTTTGCACGATAAAAGTAGTAAAAGTTAGTAGCTTATGTCCCTGCACATTTCCGCCAAGACCCAGGCTATGCCTGCATCTGCGATCCGCAAGCTGGTCCCGCTCTCCGACGCCGCCAAGGCCCGGGGCATCCACGTGTATCATCTCAACGTCGGCGCACCTGACATCAAGTCGCCCGACTGCGCGTTCAATGCCGTGGTGGACAAGTGCAAGGGTATGCACCATCTTTCCTACACCAATTCCGCCGGCCTGATCGAGCTCCGCGAGGGCATGGTGGAGAAGTACTACAAGAAAATCGGCATCGACATCGAGGTCCCCGAACTGCTCATCGACGTGGCGGGCAGCGAGGCTTTCGCCGTGGCGATGCAGGTAGCGGCCGACCCCGGCGACGAAATCATCGTCGTGGAGCCGTTCTACACCAACTACCAGACCTTCGCCTACCTCAACGGCATCACGCTCAAAGCCGTGCCGACCGACATCCGCGAAGGTTTCAAGGTCCCGGATATCTCCGAGTTCGAGAAACTCGTGACCCCGAAGACCCGTGCCGTGCTCATCAGCAACCCGTGCAACCCTTCCGGCAAGCTGTTCACCAAGGAGGAGATGCTCCAGATCGGCGACTTCTGCAAGCGCCACGACCTCTTCCTCATCTCCGACGAGGTGTACCGCGAATTCTGCTATACGGACGAGCCGCACTTCTCTGCGATGAACATCCCCGGCTGCGAGCAGAACGTCATCCTCGTCGATTCTGTCTCCAAGCGCTACAACCTCTGCGGCGCGCGTATCGGCTGCATCGTCTCGCACAACAAGGACGTGATGGCCGCCGCACTGAAATTCGCCCAGTCGCGCCTCTGCCCGCCGGTGCTCGGCCAGTATGCCGCCATCGGCGCACTCGACACTCCGCAGTCCTATTTCGACGAAGTCAAGGAAGAATACATCCGCCGTCGCGACTGCGCCGTCGAAATGCTCAACGCCATCCCGGGCGTCTTCGCGCCCAAGCCCTTCGGCGCTTTCTACACCGTCGTCGAGCTGCCTGTCAAGGATGCCGAGGACTTCGCCCGCTGGATGCTCACTGATTTCAGCGTGGACGGCGCCACCACGATGGTGACGCCCGCTGCTTCCTTCTACAAGACCCCCGGTGTCGGACGCAACCACGTCCGCATCGCCTACGTCCTGGAAGTTCCGGCCCTGCGAAAGGCCCTGACCATTCTGGGCGAGGGCCTCAAGGCGTATCGCAAACTGCACGCGGATGAGGTGGCGTAAGTTCTGCGGCTGGCTGCTCCGTCTGCTTGGCTGGACGGCGGTCGAACCGCTGCCCGAGGAGAAGAAATGCATCATGCTCGGTGTTCCCCACACGACCGTGTGGGATTTCTTCATCTCATATCTGTATTTCAAGTCCATCGGTGGAGATGGACTGTGTATGATTAAAAAAGAAATGTTTTTCCCGCCCCTGGGATGGATTCTCCGGGCGATGGGCGGCATTCCCGTGGACCGGGCCAATTCCGGTACGCTGGTACGCAGCCTCATCTCCCAGATGAAGACCCGGGAGACCTTCCACCTGGCCATCGCGCCGGAAGGCACCCGCAAGCCCGTCAAGCGCTGGAAAACCGGATACCATCTGATCGCCCGTGCGGCCGGCGTGCCGGTCTATCTGGGCTATTTCGACTGGAAACGCAAGCGCGTCGGCCGCGGACAGAAATTCGAGCTGACCGACGACGCGGCCGCCGACACGCGCCGCATCCAGGAGATCTATGAGTCGATGGATCTGGGGGCCCGCTACCCCGAAAAGTACATCACCCATTAATGCGTCACAACTTCAAGACTTTGTCTGACCTGTACGAGTACGCATCGGTCAGATACGCCAAACGTACCGCGTCCGTCTTTACGGACGGCTCCCAAGCCTACACCTATACCCGATTCAAGGAGACCGCCGACAACCTGTCCCGCATCCTGTGCAACTTCGGCGTGAGCGCCTTCGACAAGGTCGCCATCCTCTCCGAGAACATGCCGCACTGGGGCATCGCATTCTTCGCCGCCACGGCCTATGGCCGCGTGGCCGTGCCGATGCTCAACGAGCTGTCCGCCAGCGAGGTGGAGAGCATCCTTGCGCACTCCGAGGCCAAGGCGCTCTTCGTGTCGCGCCGCCAGCTCAAGAAAGTGAGCGAGGCCGCGCTGGCGCGCCTCAACCTGGTCATCGACATCGAGACCTTCGAATTCATCAAGCAGGACGACAACGCCTTCACCTGCGACGGGCGCGTGATCACGCCCAACCCGATGGACATGGCCGCCCTGATCTATACGTCCGGCACCACCGGATCGCCCAAGGGCGTGATGCTGAGCCACCGCAACTTCTGCGCGTCGGTGCTCGACGCCTGGTACGCGCAGCACGAGAACAAGCGTTCCGTCTTCCTGTCCATCCTCCCGATGGCGCACACCTACGAAATGACGCTCGGCCTGCTGTATCCCTATTCCGTGGGCGCGCGCGTCTGCTACCTGCAGCGCGTCCCCACCCCGACCATCCTGATCAAGACGCTCGCGGAGGTCCGACCGACCACCATCCTGTCCGTGCCGCTCATCATCGAGAAGATGTACAAGAACAGCATCATCCCGACCATCCGCGGCAGCAAGTTCCTCTCCTACCTGGAGAAGCACACGCCCCGGCTGCTCTGCCTGCTGGTGGGCGTCAAGCTGCGCAAGACCTTCGGCGGCCGCCTGCACTTCTTCGGCGTCGGCGGCGCCAAGCTCGACCCGGAGGTAGAGACCTTCCTGCACCGCGCGCTCTTCCCCTACGGCATCGGCTACGGCCTCACGGAGACGGCCCCGCTCGTCTGCGGAGCCAGCCCGTTCAAGACCCACGTCGGCACGACGGGGCCCGGCGTGCACGGCGTGCAGATCCGCCTGGAGAACGTCAATCCGGAGACCGGCCTGGGCGAGATCACGGTCAAGGGCCCGAACGTGATGATGGGCTACTACAAGGACTACGAGCGCACGCAGTCCGTCCTCACGCAGGACGGCTGGTTCCACACCGGCGACCTCGCCTGCATCGACGAGAAGGGCCGCTACTCCATCCGCGGACGCCTCCGCAACATGATCGTGGGCGCCTCCGGCGAGAACATCTACCCGGAGGAGATCGAGCACGTGATCAACAGCATGGAAGGCATCGGCGAGAGCCTGGTGGTCCAGCGCGACGGCCGGCTGGTCGCGCTGGTCAAGTTCGAGGACAACGTCATCGACTGGAACCTCGAGGGCCAGGACAAGTTCATCGAGGAGCTGGAGCGCCGCCGCCAGGCGGTTCTGGACTTCGTCAACGAGAAGGTCAGCCGCTTCTCCAAGATCAAGGACGTCGAGATCCAGAAGGAGCCCTTCAACAAGACTGCCACGCACAAGATCCGCCGCTTCCTCTACGAGAAGAAATAGCGCGGTCTCCTAGCCGATCAAGAGCCTGAAGAGCTTGTAGAGCTTATACGGCATGTAGCGGAACGGCAGGTCGAAGCGGCGCGGGGTGACCACCAGCGCACGCTCGTGCGTGAAGGCGTCGAAACTCCGCTTGCCGTGGTAGCTTCCCATGCCTGAATTGCCCACGCCGCCGAAAGGAATCCGGGCGTTGGCGATGTGCATGATGGTGTCGTTGATGCACGCGCCGCCCGAAGAGGTGCGCCGGATGACTTCCCGTCCGACGGACGGTTTTCCGAAGAAATAGAGCGCCAGGGGTTTCTCCCGGCCGTTGATGAAGGCGACGGCCTCGTCCAGCGTGTCATAGGAGCAGAACGGCAGGACCGGGCCGAAGATCTCCGTGGTCATCACCGGGGAATCGGGAGCCGGGTCCAGGATCACGGCCGGCTCGATGTAGCGCGTGGCGGCGTCGGTCCGCCCGCCGCGCACGATGCCGGAGGCGTCCGGGCCGGACAGATAGGAGCTCACGCGGGCGAAGGCCTTGTCGCTGACCAGCCGCACGAAGTGCTCCGTCTGCTGCGGGTCTTCGCCCAGCAGGGCGTGGACCTGCGCGAAATATTCGTCCGCGAAGGCGTCGCGGATCTTCCTGTCTATCAACACATAATCCGGCGCGATACAGGTCTGGCCCGCGTTGAGGGCCTTGCCCCAGGCGAGGCGCCGGGCGGCCAGCTTGAGGTCGGCGTCGGCGGTGACGATGCAGGGGCTCTTGCCGCCGAGCTCCAGCACCACGGGGGTGAGATTCCTGGCGGCGGCCTCCATCACGCGGCGCCCGAGGTCCGGGCTGCCCGTGAAGAAGATGATGTCCCAGCGCAGGTCCAGCAGGGCGGCGTTGACGTCGCGGTTGCCCTGCACGACGGCGATGTAGCGCTCGTCGAAGGTCGAGGCGACCATCTCGCCGAGCACGCGCGAGACGTTGGGGACATAGGGAGAAGGCTTCAGCAGGGCCGTGCAGCCGCTGGAGATCGCGCCTACGAGCGGGTTGAGCAGCAGCTGGACGGGATAATTCCACGGAGCGATGATCAGGGCGCTGCCGAGCGGCTCGCGGACGATGCGGCTGCGCGAAGGCAGCATCTGCATCGGGGACAGGTGGCGCGTGGTGCGCGCCCAGTGCGACAGATGGCGCACGTGGTCGCGGATTTCGGCGGTCACCAGGCTGACTTCGGTCAGGAAGGCCTCCGGCTCCGACTTGTGCAGGTCGGTACGGAGGGCCTCATAGAGCGGTTGCTCCCATTGCTTGATGGCGTGGAGCAGCTTGCCGAGCATCCGGCGGCGGAAC
Source organism: uncultured Bacteroidales bacterium (assembly GCA_900319975.1). Taxonomy (GTDB): domain Bacteria; phylum Bacteroidota; class Bacteroidia; order Bacteroidales; family UBA932; genus Cryptobacteroides. The sequence goes on from ONQP01000042.1 coordinate 13,451, forward strand.
GCCAGGTCAAGGGTGACGCCGGAGGCGAAATAGTCGCGCTGGAGCCGATGCAGCTCCTGGATGCGCTCGAGAGCGGTGTTTTCCATGGGTTATCGTGCTTGTTCTT
>ONQP01000081.1 GCA_900319975.1 uncultured Bacteroidales bacterium
ATCTCCGTCCGAGAGTTGGAGCTCTCGGACGGAGTGCCCGTTGCCGACAAGAGCGGTAGCTGCCCGGGAGAGAAAAAGTCGGGGTTGCCGGGCACAAAATGGGGCCGAAACGTGCCCGGGGAATGAAATTTTGGGGTGCCGGGCACAAAAAGGGGGTCAAATGTGCCCGGGAAGGAAATGATTGGGAAAGAAGAGGGGGATGTATGGGAGGGGTGGTGGGCGTTTTTCGTAAGTTGCTCATGGATAGGCGAATAGGGAAAGTGACGGGGTGAAAAATGAGCCAGTAGGTTCGCGCAAGGTATTGATGATGTGTCGATTATGTAAAACGGAAAATCCTGGTGAGGGCGAGGAGGAGGCTGGAAATGGGGGAGCTTGGGGAGAGGGTGGCGGTTGAGGAAGGGAGTGCTTGGGGAAGGGGTGGAGGCCGGGAAGGAGGGCGGGGAGGAGGATAGGTAGGGAGGGACGAAAAAGCCCGGCAGGGGACTGCCGGGCTGGTATGGGGAGGGTTGATAATCCGGGCGGGAGGGAGAGGACCCTGCCGCGGGTTGGCGGGAGGGGGAGGATCCTGCCCGCGGGGGATTACTTGACGGTGATCTCCTGGACGGGGGTCTTGGGGAGGAGGACCGGGTGGACGGGCCAGGACTGGGCCTTGGCGAGCTTGAAGGGGGCGGTGCAGCGGATGTCCGCGGCGGAGGCGCCGAAGCGGGCCGTGTAGGCGCCGGCGGCGGTCTCCCACGCGCTGGCGGCCTCGTTGAAGGAGGCGAGCGTGTAGGCGTCGACCGTCATCGTGAGGGTCTCGGACTCGCCGGGCTGCAGCTCGCGGGTCTTGGCGAAGGCCTTGAGCTCGTAGGCGGGCTTGACGAGGCCGGCCTCAGGGGCGGAGATATAGAGCTGAACGGCCTCCTTGCCGGCAGCGGAGCCGGTGTTGCGCACGGTGACGCTTGCGGTCACGGTGCCGTCCTTGGTCACTTTGACGACCGGCTTGGAGTAGGCGAAGGTCGTGTAGCCGAGGCCGTAGCCGAAGGGGTAGGAAACGGCCTTCTGCGCGGTCTGGAAGTAGCGGTAGCCGACCCAGATGCCTTCCTTGTACTGCGTCTCGTCCACGTTGGGCTGGCGGCGGATCGAATAGCCGAAAGCGGCGGCGAGGGCGGCGGTGTCTTCGTCATCGTCCGAAGCCGGGAACGGGTTGAAGGAGTTGCCGCCGGTGTAGTTGTACGGGAAGTTGTAGGAAGACGGGATGTCGAAATAATTGACCGGGAAGGTCATCGGGAGCTTGCCGGAAGGGTAGGAGGCGCCGCAGAGGACGTCGGCCACGGTGTAGCCGCCTTCCTGGCCGGGCGTCCAGGCCAGCAGGATGGCGTCGGGGATGTGCTTCCAGGAAGCGGTCTCGACCGCGCCGCCCACGTTGAGCACCACGACGAGCTGCTTGCCCGCGGCGTGGTAGACGTCGGCGAGGGTCTGCATCATCTCGCGCTCGGCGCCGGTCAGCGACCAGTCGCCGTCTATGGCGCGGCGGTCGCCGCCTTCACCCGCGTTGCGGGAAATGGTCAGCACCGCGATGTCGGTGGCGGGGAGCTTCTTCTCGATGAAGCCGCGGCCGACGGCCATCTCCGGGATGACGGCGTCGCCGAGGAGGATGGCGGAAGCGCCGCCGGCGTTGTTCTTCGCCTTGGTCTTCTCCAGGGTGATATACTGGCTGTACCAGGTCTCGATGTCGGCGTCGGGCTCCAGGCCGTTGGCCCGCAGGCCCTCCGCGACGTTGCGGACGTAGGCCTTGTTGACGTTGCCGGAGCCGGTGCCGCCGGCGATGAAGTCATAGGAACCGACACCGTAGAGGGCGACGTTCTTGATGCCCTTGAACGGCAGCACGCCGTTGTTCTCGAGCAGGACGAGTCCTTCGGCCGCGGCCTTGCGGACGAGCTTGCCGTGGGCCTCGAGTTGCGGCTTGTTGGAATACTTGTAGCCCTGGAAACGCGGGGTGCGGACGATGTACTCGAGCATGCGGCGGACATTGCGGTCGACGTCGGCCATCGGGATGGTGCCGTCGTTCACGCCCTTGACGATGCGCTCGATCTCATTCTCCATACCGGGCTCCATCAGGTCGTTGCCGGCCTTGACGGCCTTGGCGGTGCCGTTCTTGTTGCCCCAGTCGGTCATCACGATGCCCTTGAAGCCCCACTCGTCGCGCAGGATGGTGGTGAGCAGGTCGTAGCTCTGCTGGGTGTAGGAACCGTTGACCTTGTTGTAGGAGGACATGATGGTCCAGGGGTCGGATTCCTTGACCATGATCTCGAAGCCCTTGAGGTAGAGCTCGCGGGCGGCGCGGGGATTGACCAGCGCGTTGTCTTCCATGCGGTTGGTCTCCTGGTCGTTGAAGGCGAAGTGCTTGGCGCTCACGCCCACGCCGTTGGACTGGACGCCGCGCACGTAGGCGGCAGCGGTCTTGCCGGACAGGAGCGGATCCTCGGAGAAATACTCGAAGTTGCGGCCGCAGAGCGGGTTGCGGTGGAGGTTCTGGCCCGGGGCGAGCAGCACGTCGGCGCCGTATTCGAGGACTTCCTCACCCATCGCGGTGGTGAGTTCCTCCACGAGCGGGGTGTTGAAGGTGGAAGCGAGCACCGTGCCCACCGGGAATCCGGTGGCGTAGAAAGTCTGGCTGGTGCCGGGACGGGTCGGGTTGATGCGGATGCCGGCAGGGCCGTCGGCGAGGACGGTCTGCGGGATGCCGAGGCGCGGGATGGCGCGCGTGGTGCCGGCGGCGCCGGACACGAGCACCTCGTTGGAGGCCGTCATCGATCCGGCGGCCATGCTGCCCCAGCCGGAGCCGACCAGCAGCGTGGCCTTCTCCTGGAGCGTCATGGCGGCGAGCACCTCGTCGATGTTGTCTTTCGTCAGTTGGGGCTGGGCGGCCGCGCTCAGGGCGCAACCGGCGGCAGCGAATAACAAGAGGGATTTCTTCATCATATGATTGGTTAACTAGTTATGGTTTTTCAATGTGGCGTGTCTTACAAAGATAAAACAAATTGTGAAACCTTTTCTTATATTTGCAGGACAACCACATCCAACATGAAAAGAATCCTTATCCTCCTGTCTGCCATCCTGCTCGGCATAACCGCATCCGCCCAGCAGGCGCTCTACAGCGCCCAGGGCGTCGAATCGCCCGTCATCAATCCCGACGGGACCGTGACCTTCCGCTACCAGGCCCCCAAGGCCGTCAAGGTCACGCTCTCCGGCGATTTCCTGCCGGTCCAGCACCTCGAGTTCGAGATGAACGGCCAGAAGATGACCTACGACGCGCCCGGCGTGGCCGAGCTGCGCGAAGGCCCGGGCGGCGTGTGGGAATACACCACGCCCTTCGCCGTGGCCCCCGAGATGTATACCTACACCTTCTCCGTGGACGGCAACCCGGTGATCGACCCCAACAACGTCTTCGTCAACCGCGACATCGCCTCGCTGACCAGCGTGCTGCTGGTCCCGCAGGCGGGGGAGCGCTCCGACCTCTATGCCATCCACCGCGTCCCCCACGGGACGGTGTCCAAGGTCTGGTATCCCAGCGCCACGGCCGGTTTCGACCGTCGCCTGACGGTCTACACCCCGGCCGGGTATGAGAACTCCAAGACCCGCTATCCGGTCCTTTACGTGCTGCACGGCATCGGCGGCGACGAGGATGCCTGGGTCACGCAGGGCCGCGCCACGCAGATCCTCGACAACCTCATCGCCCGCGGCGAGGCCAAGCCGATGATCGTGGTCTTCACCAACGGCAACATCTCCCAGGAGGCCGCCCCGCTGGAGAACTCCACCGGCTACACCCGTCCGACGATGGCCCTTCCGCAGACGATGGAGGGCACCTTCGAGACTTCCTTCCCGGAGGTCGTCAAGTTCATCGACAGCCACTACCGGACCATTGCCCGCAAGCAGTCCCGCGCCATCTGCGGCCTGTCCATGGGCGGTTTCCACACGCTCTACATCACGCTGAACAACCCGGACCTGTTCAACTATTCCGGCATGTTCTCCGCCGCCATCGGCACGGGCTCCGAGGAGACCGCCGCGCACAAGGAGATCTATGAGAACGTGGACGGCAAGCTCGCCACCTACTTCTCCAAGAAGCCTGCGATGCTCTGGATCGGCATCGGCCGCACCGACTTCCTGATCGAGTCCAACAACGAGTTCCGCGCCAAGCTCGATGCGGCCGGCTATCCCTACACGTATATGGAGACCGACGGCGGCCACATCTGGCGCAACTGGCGGATTTATCTGAGCGAGTTCGTCCCGTTGCTGTTCAAATGACAACCACATTAACCGACCATATCTAATGAAAAGAATCGTTACCATCCTCTCGGCCGCCCTGGTGCTTGCCGGAACCCTGCAGGCGCAGGAATTAGCCAATTTCAACTTCAACGGGCCCGCCCCCGTCGTCTCCCCGGAGATCCAGGGCGACAGCGTGACCTTCCGCCTCAAGGCCGACTACGCCACCGTCGTCAAGCTCTCCGGCTCCTGGATGCCGAATCCCTGGGGCGACACGATTGACATGGCGCGCGGCGCGGACTTCGTCTGGTCCGTCAAGATCCCCCTGCCGCCGGCAGAGATCTACACCTACAATTTCATCGTGGACGGAGTGACCGTCAACGATCCGCAGAACATCTATGTGCAGCGTGACGGCACCCGCTACCTCCCGATGCTCATCGTCCCCGGCGAGCGCAGCGAGAACTATGTCGAAGCCACGAAGCACGGTACCGTGAGCCATCCCTGGTACGACAGCAAGCTGCTCGGCTACAGCCGCCGCCTGACCGTCTATACCCCGTACGGCTACGAGGCCAATCCCAAGAAGAAATACCCCGTCCTGTACCTCCTGCACGGCGCCGGCGGCGATGAGGAGGCCTGGATCTCGATGGGCCGCACCGCCCAGATCCTGGACAACCTCATCGAGAAGGGCCTCGCCGAGCCGATGATCGTGGTGATGCCCAACGGCAACCCCGGTCAGCGGGCCGCCTGTACCCTGGGCCTTCCGGAAATCCCGATGGACCGGCGCGACCCCGCCGTCCGGGACAGTTACGTCAAGAGCCTCTGCGAGGAAATCGTCCCGTTCATCGAGAAGAATTTCCGCGCCATCGCGAAACCCTCTTCGCGCGCCATCGCCGGCCTGTCGATGGGCGGCGGCCATACCATCGCCGCCTCCATCCTCTATCCGGAGCTCTTCGACTACATCTGCCCGCTCTCCGCGGCCGGCCAGGCCACGCCCGAGCAGATCGCGGCCCTCAAGAAGGCCGGCGTCAAGCTCTACTTCCTGGCCTGCGGCGACGCGGACTTCCTCTTCGAGGGATCCAAGGCGCTCGACAAGACCCTCACCGAGCAGGGCCTGGACCACATCTTCTACGTGTCCGACGGCGGCCACGTCTGGTCCAACTGGCGCCTCTACCTGAACACCTTCGCCCAGAAACTGTTCAAATAGATTTTAAAATCCCCGGCCCAATGGACCGGGGATTTTTATGTATTCAGACAAAGATGGTTGACAGGTCTTTGCTCAGTTTGCGGAACCCGCGCTCGATCCGGTCGCGCTGTGTCTTGCGCGGCTTCGTCCCGTTCAGGTAGGACCACAACTGCTTCTGATTGATGCCCGTCACGATTTCCAGTCCCGCGAGGGAAAAGATACCGGCACCTACATAGTATTTCATCAGACTCGTGGCGTCAAAAGAGTAGTGTATCTCATAGGGGCCGTCCAGGAAAGCAGGATATTTGAATCCTTCCTCCCGGGCGGTCTCCCGGTAGAAATCCATCTGTCTTTTCATGTCTGCCTTAGCCGCTTCCATGGTCTCTCCGGCTCCCGAAAAGATTTCATCCTGGCAATAAACGGTAAAAGTCCCGTCCGCTGCCCGTTCGATGATCGCTTCAATCGTTGTCATACTTCATCTCTACGATACAAATATAGTTAAATTTCTATTACATAAATAAGTTCTTTGATAGAATAATTTCTATTAAACCTATCAAGGCTCTTGCGCTAGAAATAAAGATCGGAGGGACTGGCGACAACTGCAAGGATCTGTAAGAATCGTACGGAAGAAATTGTGATTTTTTTCAGGTTCGCGGAAATCTTACTGTGCGTGCAAATTGTTTTCCGCATGTTCAGGTCTCGCGCGGGGGTTTGGGGGTTTGCCATTAATTCTGTATTTTCGTAGGCTGATGACAAATCAAAACCACATCCATATGTACAAGAGACTTCTGACTATCGTGGCCGCGGGCGTGTGCCTGGCCGCGTGTACGACGGCGCCGAAGTCCGCGCAGGACCGGCTGGCCGCCAATGACAAGAAGATCGACGCGGTCATCGCGCAGATGACCCTCGAGGAGAAGGTCAACATGCTCCACAGCAAGACCAACATGTCCTCCGCCGGCGTAGAGCGCCTCGGCATCGCCGACATCCGCTACGCCGACGGCCCCTTCGGCATCCGCGAAGAAGGCGTGCCCAACGGCTTCCAGTCCGCGGGCTGGAAGCTCGACTCCGCCACCTTCTTCCCGACCGGTTCCGCCCTCGCGGCGACCTGGTCCGAGGAGCTGGCCTACGAATATGGCAAGGGAATGGGCATCGAGGCCCGCCTGCGCGGCAAGGATGTCATCCTCGGCCCGGCCGTGAACATCCAGCGCCTGCCCGTCGGCGGCCGCACGTATGAATACCTCAGCGAAGATCCGATCCTCTCGGCCGCCCTCGCGCTCCGCTACACCGAAGGTGTGCAGGACCAGGGCACGGCCGTGTGCATCAAGCACTTCGCCGTCAACAACCAGGAGACCAATCGCGGCAGCGTGGACGCCCAGGTGGACGAGCGCACCCTGCGCGAGATCTACCTCAAGCCCTTCGAGCGCGCGGTCGTCG
>ONQP01000088.1 GCA_900319975.1 uncultured Bacteroidales bacterium
GACAAACCCATCGTGTGGGTGACGCCGGATGCCATCGAGGGCACGCACAAGGTGCGGCTCGACGTCGAGAACGCCTTCCTGGAGGCGTATGAGACGGAGAACGTGATCGCCAAGATTGCCGGTGCGCGCCACGACAGCTGCTTCGTGTTCACGGCGCACTACGACCACCTCGGCAACCAGGGCCGGCGCGTCTTCTATCCGGGCGCCAACGACAATGCGTCGGGCGTGGCCACGATCCTCACGCTGGCGCAGCATTATGCGCAGAAGCAGCCGGAGTACGATATGTATTTCATCGCTTTCTCCGGCGAGGAGGCGGGCCTGCGCGGCTCGACCTGGTATGCGGAGCATCCGGTCGTGCCGCTGGAGCAGATCAGCTATCTGTTCAACATCGACATGATCGGCGACGACTGCCCGGAGATGTACTGCGAGGTCAGCGATGCGGGGCTGGCTCGTTACAATGGGGCCATTGTCCCCCTGTCGTTGGAGAGCTGGTCGCCTTTTGTGAAACTGCAGCGCGGCGAGCTCGCCGCCAACAGCGACCATTATCCGTTTGCCGTCCGCGGTGTGCCGTGCATCTTCCTGATGAACGAGAACGGTTCGGCTTTCCCTTATTATCATACGCCCAACGACAACCTGCGGACGGTCAAGTATGACAGTTATGTGCCTGTCTTCACGATTGTTACGCGTATGGTTTCGCGGTTTGGAAAAGGATATTGATGCGCTTATGAGATTTCTTGGAAATATTATCTGGGTGCTTTTCGGCGGTTTTGTGATCGCCCTTTTGTACTTCGTCGTCGGACTGGTGATGTGCGTGACCATCGTCGGGATCCCGTTCGGGGTCCAGCTCTTCAAGCTGGGGGCTTTTGCGCTCTGGCCGTTCGGGCGCGAAATGGTGTTCCGGCCGTCGGAGCCGGGTTGCCTTTCTTCCGTGATGAACCTGCTCTGGATCCTGCTGGGATGGTGGGAGATCGCGTTGCTGCACCTGGCTTTCGGGTTGCTTTTCTGCATCACGATCATCGGCATCCCTTTCGGGGTGCAGCACTTCAAGATGGCGTCCAACGCTCTTTTCCCGTTCGGGCGCAGTATCCGGTAGAAAAATACGAGAATATGCCTGTCTTTGCCGTATGGACAACGCATATTCCAACCGGACGGAACTGCTGCTGGGCGGCCTGGCCCACTGAGAAGCATCCTTTCGAACCTGTCCGCTGCCGCTGGCGCAGAAGTCGGAAATCTGCCGGCGGCTCTTCACCGAGGAATCAGTCGTAGTGCTCCTAGTGGTCCAGACGCTGGACCACCAAGAGCAAAAATGGCCTTTTTTGCTCCTACTCTGCAATATTTTGGACCTCTAGGCGCACCCTGGGGGCGGTGGAATCAGCGCCGGAAGGAGGAAGCGGTGTCGGAGGCGGAAGAAGAAGAGGAGGAAAAGGAAGAGGGGGAGGAGGCGCGCCAGGCGAAGAAGTCGCGGATGGCGTCGGCGACGGGGGTGGCGGGGAAGGCGAGCTCGCGGCGGGCGCGGGAGGCGTCGTACCACTCGCCGACCAGGAGCTGGTCGGTGTTGTGGGTACGGAGCAGCGTGCGGAGCCCGAGCCGCGCGAGGAGTTCGCCGAGCCGGCCGGCGAGGCGCACGAGCGGGGTGGGGAGGGTGAAGAAGCGCTGCCGGTAGCCGCAGACCTGCGCCTGGAGGGCGTAGAATTCTCGCAGAGAAAGCGATTCGCCCGTCAGGAGGTAGCGTCCGCCGGCGCCGCGCTCCAGCGCGTTGGCGATGGCGGTGGCGGCGTCCCGCACGTGCAGGAAGCTTTTGCCGCCGCAGGGGGCCGCCATCAGCGGCCGGCGCCACCCGGCGAGGAGCAGGGCCCCGGACGACGGCTTCGCGTCGTAGGGGCCCAGCATGAAGCCGGGGTTGACGATGAGGATCCGCCGGTCAGGATGCGCGGCGGCGTAGGCGAGCAGCAGGTCTTCGCCCGCCTTCTTGCTGATTGCATAGGGAGAGCGGTCGAACGGGGCGGCGAAGGGCGCTGACTCGTCGGCCGGCCGTTCGCGCGTGCCGGAGCCGACGGTGTTCGCGGTGCTCGTGTGCACGAGCGTGCGGATGCCGGTGGCGTCCAGCACGCGGCAGAGCAGCGCGGGGAGATCCCGGTTGACGGGAAGGAAATCCTCCGTGCGCGGCAGGCGCATGTCCGTCGTGCCCGCGCAATTGATGATGGCGTCGCAGCCCGCGGCCGCGGCCAGCAGCGTGTCGGGGTCCAACAGGGAGCCGCGCACGACGTCCGGCGCGGGGAAAAGCAGTTCCGTCCCCGGCCGCAACAAGACGCGGACCGGCACGCCGCGTTCCGACAGGACGCGGAGGACGTTGTGGCCAAGCAGGCCGGATGCGCCAAGCAACAGGACCATTACAGGATCAAAGCATGCAATGATAGCAAAATTATTGCTAAATTTGTGAATAAACCATTACTGAAAAATATGACGCAGACCATCAGCAACGCAATCCGCTATATCGGCGTGGACGACAACGACCTGGACCTCTTCGAGAGCCAGTACCTGGTCCCCGAGGGGATGTCCTACAATTCTTATGTGATTCTGGACGAGAAGATTGCCGTCCTGGACACGTCCGACGGCCGGACGGCCGGCGCCTGGGCGAAGAACCTGGAGGAGGCCCTGCAGGGCCGTCAGCCGGACTATCTCATCGTCCACCACATGGAGCCGGACCATTCCGCCTGCGCCGCCGCGCTGCTGGAGAAGTATCCTTCGCTGAAGCTCGTCGCCACGCCGCAGGCGCTCAAGATGCTGCCGCAGTTCTTCCCGGGCGCCGCCCTGGAGGGGCGCACCCTCGCCGTGGGCGAGGGCGACACCCTCCCGCTGGGCGCCCACACCCTCCGCTTCATCCTGGCCCCGATGGTCCACTGGCCCGAGGTGATGATGAGCTTCGAGGAGACGGAGAAGGTCCTGTTCAGCGCCGACGCCTTCGGCAAATTCGGCGCCCTGGAGCAGACCGGCGGCTTCTGGTGCACGCCCGACTACGACTGGGCGTGCGAGGCGCGCCGCTACTATTTCAACATCTGCGGCAAATACGGCGCGCAGGTGCAGCGCGTGCTCGCCAAGGTCGCGCCGCTGGGCGTGCAGACCGTCTGCCCGCTCCACGGCCCGATGCTCCGCGACACGCTCGCCGAGGCCCTGCGCCTCTACGGCATCTGGAGCAGCTACGGCGTCGAGACGCCGGGCGTGTTCGTGGCCTACGCCTCCATCCACGGCGGCACGGCCGAGGCGGCGGAGAAGTTCGCGCAGATCCTGCGCGACAAGGGCTGCCCGAAGGTCGTCACGACCGACCTGACCCGCGACGACCTCGCGGAAGCCATCGAGGACGCCTTCCGCTATGGCACGCTCGTGGTCGCGGCCTCGTCCTACGACGCCGGCCTCTTCCCGCCGATGCACGATTTCCTGTGGCACCTTCAGATCAAGGGCTGGCAGAAGCGCCGCGCCGCCGTCATCGAGAACGGCAGCTGGGCGCCCACGGCCGGCCGCGTGATGACGGAGATGCTCTCCGCGATGAAGGAAGTGGAGCTGGTAGGGGAGAAGGTCACCATCCGCTCGCGCCTGCAGCCCGCCGACCTGCCGGCCCTCGAGGCCCTGGCCGACGCCGTCCTGCAGCAGTAATTCCCGGAATTATTCGCGGTTGCCGCCGAGCCACTCGCAGGAGCTGGTCTCGCCGGCGATCCACACCACGTCGCCCGCTGCGAATTCGTAGTCGGGCTTGGGGTTGGTGTGGAATTCCGTGCCGTGCAGCACGCTGATCACCATGCAGTGGTAGTCGCGCATGTTGGTGTTGCGCAGTGTCTTGCCGGTCAGGTAGGAATCTTCGTGGAGCGTGATCGGCACGACCTCGAACTCGGGCTGCTGCGCCGGTTCGGGCGCGGCGGCGGACTCGGCCAGCATCGTGCGCAGGCGGTCGATCTGGTCGGTCGTGCCGACGGCCAGGAGCTTGTCGCCCGGGAAGATGACCATGTCGCCCGAAGGGATGGTGATGCTGCGGGTGCCGCGCTCGATCTTGATGATGTTGGCGCCGGTCTCGGCGCGGAAGGGGATCTCCTTGAGGGGGCGTCCGATGAAGGTGCTCTCGGACGAGACGTCCAGCAGCTCCAGGTGTACGTCGTAGCCCATCATCTTGTTCTGCACGGAAGTCGTGACCGGACGGCGCTTGCGCTCGTTCTCTTCCTTCTCATTGAGGTTGGACAGGAAGCGCTGCTCCAGCGCGGAGTAGCGGTGCATCGTGCGCCGGGCGGTCAGGATGAAGATGAATCCGCCCAGGATCAGCAGCACGATGGCCCAGCCGGCCAGGTGGAAGTGGCTGGAAATCACGCTGATGATGAACGAGATGGAGATGAAGGTGCGGGTCAGCACCAGGCCGGCGATCGGCCACTTGTTGGACGGCTTCTCGGCCAGGAGCTTGGCGGCCGGCGCATTGATGGAGCCGGTGTTGATGGCCATGCCGTAGAGGAACGGCGACATCACGAGCAGGGTCACGACCGTGACCGCAAGCTTCAGCACGAACGGGGTCAGGGTCGGGAAGAGCTGGGCCGCGAACGGTTCGAGGAAACGCTTGGAGCCGATCATGATGGCCAGCAGGACTACGCCGTAGAGCAGGATGCGCAGGAAGTAGGCCTTCAGCAGCTTCTTCCATTCGCTCTGCTCCGCCGAGGTGGTGCGCGTCTTCTGCTCGGGCGAATTGAGGCGTGCCACCCACTTGGGCGACATCACCTTGAGCAGGCCTTCGTAGGCCGGGCCCGCGAGCTTGATCATATAGGGCGTCGTGAACGTGGTGATCACGGACACGGCGATGATGACGGGGTAGATGAATTCGCGCATCACGCCCAGGCTCACGCCCACGCCGGCGATGATGAAGCCGAATTCGCCGAGCTGGGCGAGGCTGAATCCGGTGTGGACGGCGTTCTTGAGGCCGCCGCCGGTCATCAGGATGCCCGCGCCCGCGAAGAGGATATGGGTGATCATCACGATGAGCGTGATGATGAGGATGGTCAGCCAGTGCTCCGCGATGACGGCCGGGGCGACCATCATACCGACGGACACGAAGAAGATGGCGCCGAACAGGTCCTTGATCGGCGCGACGAGGTGCTCGATGTGCTCGCTCTCGATGGTCTCGGCGAGGATGGAGCCCATCACGAAGGCGCCGAGCGCGGAGGAGAAGCCCACGGCTTCGGCCAGCGCGACCATGCCGAAGCAGAGGCCGATGCTGACGATCAGGAGGATCTCGTCGTTGAGATATTTCCGCGCGCGCTTGAAGACGGTCGGGATGACGTAGATGCCCACCAGGAACCACAGGATGAGGAAAAAGCCGAGCTTGGTGAGGTTGAAGAGCATCTCGCCGCCGGCGAAACGGTTGGACACCGCCATCGTGGAGAGCAGCACCATCAGGAGGATGGCGATGAGGTCCTCCACGACCAGCGTGCCGAAGACCATGCCCGCCCAGGGCTTGCCCTTCAGGCCCATGTCGTCATAGGATTTCAGGACCACCATCGTGGAGGACATCGAGAGCAGGCCGCCCAGGAAGACGCTCTCCATCGAGGACCAGCCCATGGCCTGTCCGGCCACGAACCCGATCACGAACACGCCGAGGAACTTGCTGCCGGCGGTCACGAGCGCGCTGCTGCCTACCTTCAGGAGCTTCTTGAAACTGAACTCGAGTCCCAGGGCGAAAAGCAGGAAGATGATGCCGATCTCGGACCATTGCTCGACTGACTCCACGCTGGAAATTGCGGGGAGCAGGCCGAGATGGGGACTCACGAGGAATCCTGC
>ONQP01000039.1 GCA_900319975.1 uncultured Bacteroidales bacterium
TCGTCATCAATAACAGAACACATTTTGTCATGAGGGAAAGCATAGGCCTTGACCGAGAAGAATACACCGGCCACGACGACGGCGGCGAGGAGAGAGAGAACTAATTTTTTCATAATTTGATTTGTGAAGTTAATGAAACAATGAAATAAACATTGCCATGCATAGCGTAGCGAAACTAAAAAAAAAAACGACTTCTCCAATTTTTTCAACTCCAAATGTTCGTTTTTCTTTGTTTTGCCTGATTCCGGACAGGAATCCCCGGAAAAAACTGGAAGGTCCCGCCTTGCAAAGGGGGACCTTCCAGAAAAAGCCGGGGTGTTCTGTCCGGAATGAGGTGTAAACCGCCGCTTAGATCGTGACCTTGAACCCGTAGATTTTACCATTTTCGAGCGAGAGCTTGCTCGTGATCGTCTTCCGCATGTCGCAGCCCGGGAACACGGTGACCGAATTCCGGCGTTCCTCCTCGTCGTCGTAATAGTTGCCGCCGAACTGGAGACAGAGTTCATATCCCGCCTCGAGATCCTTGTCGAAGCGGACGGGCACGAAAAAGGTCTTTTCGACCACATCCTCTTCCATCAGCGTGAGGTCGCTGTTATTGCCGCTATCGAGCAGGTAATAGTCCTGCGGTCCTCTCTCGATCGTGAAGGGCGTCCCCGTGTAGCTTCCGGTGGTCACATCCAGGCCGGAGAACCGGACGAAGACCGGGTCACCGTTCACACCCCACTCTTCCTCTTCGTCCGAGTCGGGATCCAGGCACTTGATGCGGATGGAATTGATCCGCGCCTGGTCGAAAGGAGAACCGGGAGGCGCCTCGTACGGGAAGTGCCTGAGGGTCACCTCGATACGGAACACGGCGAACTGGCGCTCCAGATACACGTGGGCGACATCGCCGGAGATCAGCACCTCACCCAGCATCAGGTCGACATCGGAGATAGAAGACGGATCATCGTGCTGCAGGGCACCCGAAGCGGTCGAAAGGTTTCTCATATAAATGGTCGGAGATCCCACCCGCACAGCGTCGAAGATCGAATTGCCGGCGTACGTGTCCAACGACGGATACAGGCAGATGACCTTGTCCCCTGCGTTTCCGGTCCAGGTCCCGGAGAATTCCGCCTTGCTGCGGCCTTCCTCACCGGTAGAAGTGAACGTATCGACGGCCGTGATGCCGCCCTGGTCGAAAGAAACCACCGTAATGGATTCCTCCGAATTCCAGAACCCTTCCAGCGTCTTGCTTTCCGTGTCGTATTCATAAAGCGTCTTTGTGCCCGTCGGAGCGACGACGGACGCCTGGATCGTCATCGGAACGCCTGCTTTCTTTTCGGCCGGCGTCTTCTGGCAGCTGCTCATCAGCACGGCCGCGCAGGCCGTCATTGCGATAATCGTTATGATGCGTTTCATCTTGCAGTCAGTTTATCGGTTAAAAAACAAGATCCCAGCCATGTTCCATGCCCGGCACTTCACCGGAGGCGGCAATGATGGATTCGGGAACGACGTCGACGACTTCGACGGACGGGGCCTCGTAGGTCTGGCGGCCGAAGGTGCGGGTAAAGGATTCGGTTATCATTTTTCAGTAATTCTTTTAAAAGCTTGCAAGTATAGTGAATTTTATCGGGAAATCCACCCCCTATCGGCCTGATTCCGCATCTTTCCGCTTGCGGTACATCTGATAGGTGTTATAGACGTTGTGCCAGATGCTGTAGAAGCCGCCGGCGACGGAAACGACGGGCGTGAGGAAGGTGTAGCCCATCCAGATGCTGAAGACCGTGTTCTTCTGGCCGAGGGCCTGCCCGGCGGAGATGGGGCACTTATAGCGACGGCCGATCCGGCGTCCAAGCCAGAACTGCAGGATGCAGGCGAGCAGCGAGGCGACGCCGATCTCCCAGAGCACCGCCGCACCGGCGCCGTTCTGCACGATGGCGCGCGTGCTCATCAGGATGGCGAGCGTCAGCGAGAACGCCCAGATGTAGAACGAAAGGTTGGGAAATCTGAGCAGCCAGGCGTGGAATTTCGGCAGCAGGTAGCGCACCAGCCAGGCCGCCAGGCACGGCAGGATGAGCAGCGGGAACACCTTGGCGAGGATCTTGGCGAAGGCCTCGTAGAAGGTCAGGCCCGCCATCGGATGGATGAGCGGGACCATCAGCGGCACGAGCACCGACACCGCCAGGTTGATGAGCACGGTGTACGTGACCACGCCGGCCATGTTGCCGCCCAGCTTGCCCGTCACCACGGCGCAGGCCGTGGCCGTCGGGCAGATCAGGCACAGCATCGCCGCCTCGACGCCGTGGCGCAGCGGCAGTTCCGGGCAGAAATACAGCAGCAGCGACAGCCCCACGAACAGCCCGGACTGCACCAGCAGCAGCCAGCCCATCCAGCGGTGCGGCCGCATCTGGTGCGGCTCGATCTTGCAGAAACTCAGGAAGAGCATCACGAAGAGCAGCGAAGGCTGCAGCTCCCTGACGATCTGTTCCAGCACCGGCCCGGCGGGATGCAGGGCCGGGATGGAATGATAGATCAAATAGCAGGAGGCGCCCACGATCATGCCGATGATGAGCGCCCAGTCCCGCAGGAATTTGACGAATGTATAGCGGTAAGTTCCCATTATTCCCCGAGTCGGGCGAGGAAGGCTTCCACCGTGTTCTCCATCAGCATCGCGATGGTCATCGGCCCGACGCCGCCCGGCACGGGCGTGATCCAGGAAGCGCGCAGGCGGGCGTCGACGAAGTCCACGTCGCCGCAGAGCTTGCCGTCGTCGGTGCGGTTGATGCCCACGTCGATGACCACGGCCCCGGGCTTGACCATGTCGCCCGTGACCATGTTCGGCCTGCCGACGGCCACCACGAGCACGTCGGCCTGGAGCGTCATCGCCTTGAGGTCCTTCGTGCGCGAATGCGCGATCACCACCGTGGCGTTGCGGTCCAGCAGGAGCTTGGCCACCGGCTTGCCGACGATGTTGCTGCGGCCCACGACCACGGCGGTCTTGCCGTTGAGGTCGATGCCGCTCTCGTCGATCAGGCGGAGGATGCCCTTGGGCGTGCACGGGATGGTGCAGGGACGGCCGAGCCAGAGGTCGGAGACGTTGCGCGGATGGAAACCGTCCACGTCCTTCTCCTGGGCGATGGCGTCGATCACGCGCTCCTCGTTGATCTGCTTGGGCAGCGGGAGCTGCACGAGGATGCCGTCCACCTCGGGATCGCGGTTCAGGTCGTCGATCATCTTGAGGAGGGCCTCCTCCGTGGCGTCCTCGGCCATCGTGATCAGGCGGGAATTCATTCCCACGTAGATCGCGGACTTGACCTTGTTGCGCACGTAGACCTGGCTCGCGGGGTTGTTGCCCACGATGATCACGGCCAGCGAAGGCTTGCGGCCGTATTTGACTTCCAGCTTGGCCACGCGGTCGCGCAGCCCGTCCTTGATGGAGGCGGCGAGCGCCTTGCCGTCCAGGATCTGTCCGTCAAGGGCCCAGTGGGCGATGTCGCGGCGATGGAAGAGATTGTCACACTGGATCTTGGCGAGTTCGGCATAGACCTTCCGGTAGGCGGCGCGGATGTCCTTGCCCTCGGCCACGACCATCATCACGCGGCCGCCGTTGGTGACGAGCTGTCCGTCCTTGAAGGCGGTGCCCATGTGCGCCACGTGCGCATCGACCTGGTCCAGGTTGTTGATGGCGAAGCCCTTCTGGTAGGAGCCCGGATAGCCCTTGGGCTTGCCGGTCGCAACGGCCAGGAAGATATCATAGATGTCGCTGTCCAGCAGCGGCAGCACGACTTCGGTCTCGGGATCGCCGAAACGGGCGTTGAACTCGATCACCTTGATGCCGTCGGGGGTCTTCATCAGGCCGCCGTAGAGCACGCCGGAGAGGGGGCAGCCCTCGGCGACCATCGCCTTGGCGGTCGCCTCGAGGATCTCCTTCTGCGCGAAGGCGCGGTCCTCCTCCGTGATGAACGGGAGGCCCGTGTAGGCGCCCATGCCGCCCGTATTCGGACCCTTGTCGCCGTCGAAGGCGCGCTTGTGGTCCTGCGAGAGCGGCATCGGATAGACCTTCTCGCCGTCCACGAAGGCCATGAAGGAGAATTCGGGCCCGGTCAGGAAGTCCTCGACCACCACGCGGCCCTTGCCGAAGGCCTCGTCCAGCAGCATGCTGCGGAGCGCGGCTTCAGCCTCCGCCGCGTCGGCGGCGATCACGACGCCCTTGCCGGCGGCCAGGCCGTCGTATTTGAGCACGGCCGGGAACGGCCGGGCGTTCACATAGTCGAGCGCCTCCTGGAAATCGTCGAAGCTGCGGTAGCCCGCCGTCGGGATGCCGTATTTGTCCATCAGGACCTTGGCGAACTCCTTGCTGCTCTCAATGCGCGTGGCGGCCTTCGTGTGGCCGAAGATGGCGAGGCCCGCGGCGCGGAAGGCGTCCACGACGCCGACCGACAGCGCGGCCTCGGGGCCGACGACCGTCAAGTCGATCCCCTGCTCCTGCGCAAAGGCGAGCAGGCCTTTGACGTCCGTATCCTTGATGGGGACGCACTCCGCCTGTGCGGCGATGCCGGCGTTGCCGGGAGCGCAATAGATCTTTGCAACCTGCGGGGAGCGGCTGAGCGCATCCACGATGGCGTGGCAGCGTCCGCCGCCACCGACCACGAGCACTTTCTTGTCCTGGGCCATATTCTATTAATGCTTGAAGTGTCTGATTCCGGTAAAGAGCATCGTGATGCCGAGCTCGTCGGCCTTCTTGATGGCATCCTCGTCGCGGATGCTGCCGCCCGGCTGGACGATGGCCGTCACGCCGTACTGTGCGGCCAGCGCCACGGTGTCGTCGAAGGGCAGGAAGCCGTCGGAAGCCAGGATGAGGCCTTCGGTGAATCCGGCCGCCTGGGCCTCCTTGAGGGCGATCTCAGCGGAGCCGACGCGGTTGGTCTGGCCGGCGCCCACGCCGATCGTGTGGTTGTCGCGGACCACGGCGATGGCGTTGGACTTGATGTGCTTGACGATGCGCCAGCCGAAGTCGAGGTCGGCCAGCTGGGCTGCCGTCGGCTTGACCTTGGTCACGCACATCTCCTCGCTGACGGTCTCCATCGCGGTGTCGAGCTGCTGGGCGAGCATGCCGCCGTTGACGCCGACATACTGCATCGGGGCCTGCGCCTCGCGCTGCATCGGCACCTCCAGCACGCGGAGGTTCTTCTTGGTGGAGAGGATCTCCAGCGCCTCCGGCGTGAAGGACGGGGCGATCACGATCTCGAGGAAGATGGGCTTCATCCCGCGCGCCACCTCGGCGGTGAGCTCGCGGTTCACGCCCACGATGCCGCCGTAGATGCTGACCTTGTCAGCCTCATAGGCGGCCTGCCAGGCCTCCTCGATGTTGGCGCCCACGGCCGCGCCGCAGGGGTTCATATGCTTGAGCGCCACGCAGAACGGCGCGTCGAAGTCGCGCAGCACGTTCAGGGCGGCGTTGGCGTCCTGGATGTTGTTGTAGGAGAGCTCCTTGCCCTGGATCTGCTTTGCGAAGGCGAGGGAATAAGGAGCCGGCTCCATCGCCGCGTAGAACTTCGCGGACTGGTGCGGGTTCTCGCCGTAGCGGAGCGGCTGCTTGAGGTCGTACTCCAGGAAGAGCTTCTCGTTCAGGCCGGCCTGCCTGCGCATCCACGCAGAGATGCACATATCATATTCGGCCGTGTGGGTGTAGGCCTTGGCGGAGAGCTGCAGGCGCGTCTGGTCGGAGGTCTTGCCGTCGGTGCGGATCTCGTCCAGCACGCGGTCGTAGTCGGCCGGATCGCAGACGATGGTCACGTCGCGCCAGTTCTTGGCGGCGCTGCGCACCATCGAGGGGCCGCCGATGTCGATGTTCTCGATCGCATCTTCCATCGAGACGCCCTCCTTGGCGATGGTCTGGCGGAACGGGTAGAGGTTCACGCACACGAGGTCGATCGTGCCGATCCCCTGCTCTTCCAGCGTGGCCATGTGGGCCGGCACGTCACGACGCGCCAGGATGCCGCCGTGCACCTTCGGGTGCAGGGTCTTGACGCGGCCGTCGAGGATCTCGGGGAAACCCGTGACCTCGCTGATGCCGACGGTCTTGACACCCTTCTCTTCCAGCAGCCGCTGGGTACCGCCCGTGGCGATGATGGTCCAACCCAATGCCTGGAGGCCCTGCACGAAAGGCACGAGCCCGGTCTTGTCGCTTACACTGACTAACGCTCTCATAAATTGCTCAATAACTTTTGTATGGTTTCAACGTATAATGCATGTTCGATCTTCTGCCCGATGCGGTGGACCTCCTCCGGGTCGTCGCCGTCGTATTCGAAGGCGCGCTGGGCGATGATCTTGCCGCCGTCCAGCTCGGCGTTCACGTAGTGGATCGTGATGCCGTAGACCTTGACGCCGTACTCCACGGCCTGCTCCACGGCGTGCGCGCCGCGGAACGCGGGCAGCAGCGACGGGTGGATGTTGATGATCCGGCCGCCGTAGGCGTCCAGCAGGACGTCGGAGAGGATGCGCATATAGCCCGCCAGGCACACGAGGTCGATCCCGAGCGCGTCCATGCGCCGGACGATCTCGGCCTCGAATGCGGCCTTGCCGCCCATCTCCTTGGGCGAAGCCACGAAGGCCGGCACGCCGAAGCGCTCCGCGCGCGCCACCACGGCCGCGCCCGGCTGGTCACAGACCATCAGGGCGACTTCCGCGTCCAGGCGACCGTCCGCGCAGGCCTGCGCGATGGCCTCGAAATTGGTGCCGGAGCCGCTGGCGAAGACCGCTAGTTTCTTCTTCCCCATTACTGCAGGATGATGTTGACGCCCGGTTTGTCGGTCACGCAGCCGATGACGCTCGCCTTCTCGCCGTGAGCGGTCAGGATGTCGATGGCCTGCTGCGCCTCGGAGGCGTCCAGGGCCAGCACCATGCCGATGCCCATGTTGAAGATGTTGAACATCTCGCGGTGCGGCACGCCGCCCCATTTCTCCAGCATCTTGAAGACCGGGAGGATCTCCCAGCTGCCTTCGCGGATCTCGAGGCCCTGGCCGTCGCGCAGGATGCGGGGGATGTTCTCGTCGAAGCCGCCGCCGGTGATGTGGGCCACGCCGTGCACGTCGCAGTGGCGGATCACGTCGAGCACCTGCTTGACGTAGATGCGCGTCGGGGTCAGCAGGACCTCGCCCAGCGTGCGGCCGCCGAACTCGGGCACGGTCTCGGAATAATGGTGGCTGCCGTCGGAGACGATCTTGCGCACGAGGCTGAAGCCGTTGGAGTGCACGCCGCTGGAGGCGATGCCCACGAGGACGTCGCCCACCTTGACCTTGGTGCCGTCGATCAGCTTGGACTTCTCCACCACGCCCGTGGTGAAGCCGGCGATGTCATACTCGTCGCCTTCGTACATGCCGGGCATCTCGGCGGTCTCGCCGCCCACGAGGGCGCAGCCGGCCTGCCGGCAGCCCTCGGCGACGCCCGCGACGATCGCCTCGACCTTGGCCGGGACGTTGTGTCCCAGGGCCACGTAGTCCAGGAAGAACAGCGGTTCGGCGCCCTGCGCCAGCACGTCGTTGACGCACATCGCCACGGCGTCGATGCCGATGGTGTCGTGCTTGTCCATCGCGAATGCGATCTTGAGCTTGGTGCCGACACCGTCGGTGCCGCTCACCAGGACCGGCTCCTTGATGCCGAGAGAAGCGAGATCGAACATCCCGCCGAAGGAACCGATGCCACCCATCGAGCCCGGGCGGGCGGTGGAGGCCACGTGCTGCTTGATGCGGCGGACCACTTCGTAGCCCGCTTCCAGGTTCACGCCTGCGTTTTCGTAAGATTGTGCCATATCGTTAATTATTCGTTTTCCATTTCATCATAAAGCATCGTCGGATACTCGCCCGTGAAGCAGGCCTGGCAGGGATCTGCACAGCCGAAGCAGGAATCGCGGGTGGAGTCGGGGCTCAGGTAGCCCAGCGAATCGGCCCCGATCGCCTCGCGCGCCTCTTCCAGGGTGCGGTGCGAGCAGAGGAGCTCTTCGGGCGTGGACGTGTCCACGCCGTAGTGGCAGGGGAAGCGCATCATCGGGCTGGCGATGCGCACGTGCACTTCCGTGGCGCCCGCTTCGCGCAGCAGCTTGACGATCTTGAGGGAGGTCGTGCCGCGGACGATGGAATCGTCCACCAAAACGATCCGTTTGCCGCGGACGATGCTCTCGACCGGCGAGAGTTTCATCTTGACGCCCAGTTCGCGCAGCGACTGGACGGGCTGGATGAAGGTGCGGCCGACGTATTTGTGCTTGACCAGTCCCATCTCGTACGGGATGCCGCTCTCCGCGCTGTAGCCCATCGCCGCGCTCAGGCTGGACTCGGGCACGCCCACGACGATGTCGGCCTCGACCGGGCACTCCCGGTAGAGGCGCCGGCCGGCTTCCTCGCGGTAGGCGTGGACGTTGCAGCCGTCGATGTCGCTGTCGGGGCGGGCGAAGTAGATGTATTCCATCGCGCACATCCGGTGGCGGTTGAACTGCGAATAGAGGGTGCTCCGGATGCCGTGGTGGTCCAGCGAGACGATCTCGCCGGGCTTGACGTCGCGGATGAACTCCGCGCCCATGATCCGGAAGGCGCAGGACTCGCTGCTGACCACATAGCCGTCGCCCACCTTGCCGATGCAGAGGGGCTTGATGCCGTATTTGTCACGGCAGGCATAGATGCGGTTCTTGGTCATGATCACGAAGGTGAAGCCGCCCTCGATCATGTTCAGGGACTTCACGATCGTCTGGATGCGGCTCTCCTTGCTCCCCTTCTTGATCAGGTGCGCCAGGAGTTCGCTGTCCGTATTGGTCTGGAAGATAGAGCCGTGCCGCTCCAGCAGCGCGGCGATCTGGCGGGCGTTCACCAGGTTGCCTTCGCCGGCAATGGCGAAATCGCCCGACTGATGGTGGAAGAAAAGCGGCTCGACGTTGTCCAGGCCGCCCTTGGAGACGTTGGCGTATTTGACGCTGCCGATGCCCAGCTCACCCGGCAGCTGCTCCAGCTCGCCGTTGGTGAAGATCTCGCTCAGCAGCCCCTGGCCGCGGTGGCGGTGTCCGTTGCCTTCCTCGTCGAAGGTGATGATGCCGCCGCCTTCCTGGCCGCGGTGCTGCAGGTTGTGCAGTCCGTAGTAGATATAGTTCGAAGCGTTCTTTACGCCATATACAGCCAGGACTCCCATTACGACTCGAATACTTTTTTCAGACGGTCACGTACGTTGGTATAGCTCTCCACCACGCGGCTCAGGTCCAGGCGGAAGCGGTCTTTGTCCATCCGCTCCTCCGTAGCCTCGTCCCACAGCCGGCAGGTATCCGGGCTGATCTCGTCGGAGATGATGATGGCGCCCGTGTCGGTGGCCCGGCCGAACTCGAGCTTCATGTCCACCAGCTCGATGCCGGCCTGGTGGAAAAGGGGCTTGAGCAGGTCGTTCACCCGGCGGGCGGTGTCATACATCCGGTCCAGCTCTTCATACGTGGCCAGGCCGATCGCGACGGCGTGGTCGCGGTTGATGAACGGATCCTCCAGGTCGTCGTCGTTGTAGCGCATGTCCACGATGGTGTTGGGGTGCCGGAAGCCCTCCTCGACGCCCAGGCGGGTGGCCAGCGAGCCGGCGATCCGGTTGTGCACGACCACCTGCAGGGGAATGATCTCGATCTTGCGGCAGAGCTGTTCGTTCTCCCCCAGCAGTTCGATGAAGTGGGTCTCCACGCCGTTGCGGTTCAGATAGTCCAGCAGCATGGCCGAAATCTGGTTGTTGAGGGCGCCCTTCCCCTTGAAGCGGGCCCGCTTGACGTTGTTGTAGGCCACAGCCACGTCTTTGTACCGGAAAATCACCCGGTCGGGCTGGTCGGTCGCAAAAATCTGCTTTTCGTTCCCGTCGAAGATCAAGTCTCCTTTCGTCATGGTTATCTATCGGTTTTTCTTGAAATACGAAACGGCGTTGTCGAAGAGCGGCTGGTAGAGCTCCTCCTCGATGTTCTTGAACAGGTTGGGCTCCCAGCGCTCCGTGTGGCCCATCTTGCCGAGGATCTGGCCGTTCGGGCTGATGATGCCTTCGATGGCGTAGTAGGAGCCGTTCGGGTTGTACGGCGCCTCCATCGTGACCTCCTCGGAGAAGGGATCGACGTACTGGAAGGCCACCTGGCCCTTGGCGAAGAGTTCCTTCGCAAGCGCCTCGGAGACCACGAACTTGCCCTCGCCGTGGCTGACGGCGATGGTGTGCAGGTCGCCCACGTTCATGCCCGCGAGCCAGGGCGAGCGGGTCGTGGAGACGCGCGTCGTGGCCATCTGGGAGATGTGGCGGTTGATGTCGTTGCGGAAGAGGGTCGGAGACTCGGTCGTGACCATGCCGAGATGGCCGTACGGGAGCAGGCCGCTCTTGACGAGCGCCTGGAAACCGTTGCAGATGCCGAGGATCAGGCCGCCGCGCTCCAGCAGGCCCTCGATGGCCTGCGCCACGCGGGCGTTGTTGAGCACGTTGGCGATGAACTTGCCGCTGCCGTCCGGCTCGTCGCCGGCGGAGAAGCCGCCCGAGAGCATCAGGATCTGGCAGCCGTCGATGGCCGCGCCCATCTCGTCGATGGAGCGGAGGACGTCCTCGCCCGTGAGGTTGCGGAACACGCCGAACTGCACGTCGGCGCCCGCCTTGCGGAACGCCTTGGCGGTGTCGTAGTCGCAGTTGGTGCCCGGGAAGACCGGGATGTACACCAGCGGCTTCTCCACCGGCGCGCCCTTCCAGCGCGGCGCCTCGTATTTGCCTTCCGGCTTGACGTTCAGCATCTTCGTGTGTGCGGCAGGGGCCTTCGGCGGGTACACCTTGGCGTACTTGCCGGCGTTGGCTTCCGCCAGGCGGTCGACGCTGATGCGCTCGCCGGCGATCTTCAGCAGGCCGTCCTCGCCGTCCGTGACTTCGCCCAACAGGATGGCCTGCGGGAAGTCGAGCGGCGTCTCGGACTCCACGAGGATGGAGCCGTAGCCCAGGTCGAAGAGCTCACGCTCGGAGAGCTTGACGTCCACGCCGAAGAGGTTGCCGAAGGCCATCTTGGAGAGGCCTTCCGCCACGCCGCCGCGGCCCAGGGCCCAGGCGGAGACGATGTTGCCGGCCGAGATCTGCGCGTGGATATAGTCCCAGTTGGCTTTCAGCTGGTCCACGTCCGGCATGCGGTTGGCCAGCGGGGTATGCTTGATCAGGTAGAGCTTGTTGCCCTCCCATTTGAGTTCAGGAGAGATCACGCGGCCGGCGTCCACCGTCGTCACGCCAAAGGCGATCAGGGTGGGCGGCACGCTGATGTGCTCGAAGGTGCCGCTCATCGAGTCCTTGCCGCCGATGGACGGCAGGCCGAAGGCGAGCTGCATCTTCAGGGCGCCGAGCAGCGCGGAGAGGGGCTTGCCCCAGCTGTGCGCGTCGGCGGTCATGCGCTCGAAGTATTCCTGGTAGGAGAAGCGCATCGTGGACCAGTCGCCGCCCGCGGCCACCACCTTGGCGCACGCGTCCACGACGGCGTAGGCCGCGCCGTGGTACGGGCTCCAGCTGGAGAGGAACGGGTCATAGCCGAAGGCCATCATGCTGGCGGTGTCGGTGTAGCCGTCGGTGGGGAGCTTCTGGACGGAGACCTGCGTCTCCGTGGCCTGAAGCGCGCCGCCGTAAGGCATCAGGACGGTCGAGCGGCCGATGGTGGAGTCGAACATCTCCACGAGGCCCTTCTGCGAAGCCACGTTGGGGTCGGACAGGGTCGCGACCATCTTTTCCTTCAGGGTCTCCCCTGCCGGCTCGCGGCGGAACGGGTCGATGTCCTCGACCGCGCCGATGGCGGCCTGCGCGAAGTGCTTGGCGCCGGCGCTGTCGATGAACTCGCGGGAGAGGTCGGCGACCGTCTCGCCGTGGTAGAACATCCGCATCCGGCCGCGGTCGGTCACGTCGGCGACGTGCGTCACCTCGACGTTCTCGCTGCCGCAGAAGGCTTCGAAGGCGGCGCGGTCGCCCGCCTCCACGACCACCGCCATACGCTCCTGCGATTCGGAGATCGCGAGTTCGGTGGCGTTCAGGCCGCTGTATTTGGTCGGCACGCGGTCCAGCCAGATGTCCAGGCCGGGGGCCAGTTCGCCGATGGCGACGCTCACGCCGCCGGCGCCGAAGTCGTTGGATTTCTTGATGAGGCGCGTCACCTCCGGGCGGCGGAAGAGCCGCTGGATCTTGCGCTCCTCGGGGGCGTTGCCCTTCTGGACCTCGCTGCCGCAGGTCTCGAGCGAGGTGCCGGTGTGCTCCTTGGAGGAGCCGGTGGCACCGCCGATGCCGTCGCGGCCCGTGCGGCCGCCCAGCAGCAGGATCACGTCGCCCGGCGCGGGGCTCTCGCGGCGGACGTTGTCCGCCTTGACGGCGCCCACCACGGCGCCCACTTCGAGGCGCTTGGCGGTATAGCCCGGGTGATAGATTTCACGCACGTGCGTGGTGGCGAGGCCGATCTGGTTGCCGTAGCTGGAATAGCCGGCGGCGGCCTTGCGGCTGATCATGCGCTGCGGGAGCTTGCCCGGCAGCGTGTCCTTGACGGCGGCGTTGATGTCGCCGGCACCCGTCACGCGCATCGCCTGATAGACGTAGGCGCGGCCGGAGAGCGGGTCGCGGATCGCGCCGCCCAGACAGGTGGCGGCGCCGCCGAACGGCTCGATCTCGGTCGGGTGGTTGTGCGTTTCGTTCTTGAACTGGAGGAGCCATTTCTCGGTCTTGCCATCCACGTCCACATCCACGAAGATGCTGCAGGCGTTGTTCTCCTCGCTCTGCTCCAGGTCCTCCAGCAGGCCGCGCTTGCGCAGCACGCGCGCGCCGATCGTCGCCAGCTCCATCAGGCAGAGGCTCTTCTGCTCGCGGCCCAGCTCCTTGCGGACGGCCAGGAATTCGCGGTATTCCGCCTCGATCTCATCCTTGACGAAGGAATCGTCCACCTTGACGTCGGTCAGCTCGGTGGTGAAGGTCGTGTGGCGGCAGTGGTCGCTCCAGTAGGTGTCGAGGATGCGCAGCTCCGTCTCGGAGGGGTCGCGGCCCTCCTGGGTGAAGTAGCGGACCACCTCGGCGAGGTCGTCGGTGTTCATCGCCAGGCCCCACTGCTTGCAGAAGGCGGCGTAGTCGGCCGGGGCCATCTTCGTGAAGCCGGCGAGCGAAGCGAGCGGCTTCACCTCGGCCTTGCCCTCGGGCTGCAGGCGTCCCAGGTCCTTGGGCCGGGATTCCACCACGTTGATATAATAGTGACGGATCGCGGCGAGGGCCTCGTCGGAGAGGTCGTCGTCGAAGATGAGCAGGCGGGACGAGCGGATCTGCACGTCCGCGGCCGGGTCGACCAGGTGGACGCAGTCCAGGGCCGAGGAGGCCCGCTGGTCGAACTGGCCGGGGATGTATTCGACGGCCAGGTATTTCTTGCCCTCCAGGGGGCATTCATCCGTCACGGTGTCGGTTACCGTTTCGCCGAATACGGTATAGCGGCATTTCTCCAGCAACTCGCTGGAAAATCCGAACAGGTCATACACATTCAGGAGCCGCAGGGTACGCAGCGAGAGAGAAAGGTTTTCGTTGAATTCACTCTTGAGGCTCTGCGCCTCAACCTGGAATTGCGAATACTTTTCTACATAGATGCGGTGAGCATTCATATATTATAATTCGGTTGAAAGGACCTTTTCTGATTGCTTCTTCCGGAAATCCTCCAACTTGGCCGCGAGCGCGGGATCCTGGAGGGCGAGTACGGCGACCGCGTAGAGAGCGGCATTCTTGGCGCCGTCGATCGCCATGGTTGCGACGGGGATGCCGGAAGGCATCTGAACGATGGACAGCAGGGAGTCCAGGCCATTGAGGGCCTTGCTCCGGATCGGGACACCGATCACAGGGAGCGAAGTCAGGGCGGCTGCCATGCCCGGGAGATGTGCCGCGCCGCCGGCTCCGGCGATCACCATGCTTACTCCGCGGTCGCGGGCGCCAGCCATATAGTCACAGAAGAATTGAGGCGTGCGGTGTGCA
This sequence comes from uncultured Bacteroidales bacterium, assembly GCA_900319975.1. Lineage (GTDB taxonomy): Bacteria > Bacteroidota > Bacteroidia > Bacteroidales > UBA932 > Cryptobacteroides. Next base: position 13,975 of record ONQP01000039.1, read on the forward strand.
CTGATGACTTTTTTCTCGTAGGGGACCCCGAACAGTTCGAGGGTCTCGCAAGCGGCTGACATGACGTCCCAGTCGCTCTTGGATCCCATGATAATGCTGACTTTCATACTTGAACTAACCAAAGCGCAAATTTACAACAAACTGAAACTCCTTGCAAGGAAATTTATTGACAATTTGCTGAAAATCTTTGTTGATAACTTTCAGGTATGCACCGGCGGGCTTCTGTCGCATGTTTTTTCTTATATTTGTTTCCCGTATGAAAACAAGCAGCTCCTTCCGCACCTTCCTGCTGGCCGTCGCGGTCCCCGTATTCGCCGCGGCGATTCCCATCCTGTTCCTTGCCCTGGTTTCCTGGAGCGACCTCATGCGCAAACCCCAGAAGCCCTTCACCGTCTGGGAGCGCACCCTCATCGAGCAGTCCGATTCCGTGATGTACGTCTGCGTGGTCACGGACCTCAAAGACTCCCTGGACCTGCGCACCGCCTGCCGCGACCTCACCGACGAGGAGATCGGCAGCGAGCTCTATGCGACGCTCGCCGCCAAGCTGCTCGCCACCGTCCAGTCGCCGCAGCAGGGCGGCGTGGGGATCGCGGCGCCCCAGGTGGGGCTCGCGATCCGCGTAGCCGCCATCCAGCGACTCGACCAACCCGGCGAGCCCTTCGTGGTCTACCCCAACATCCGCGTCCTGGAGCACCTCGGCGACACCGTCCGCGGCCCCGAGGGCTGCCTGTCCATCCCCGGCAAGCGGGGCATCGTCCCGCGCAGCGAGGGCGTCGTGATCGGCTGGACCGATCCCGAGACCCTCGAGCCCCGCACCGAAGAGCTCCACGGCTACGTCGCCATCATCTTCCAGCACGAGACCGACCATCTCGACGGCATCCTCTACACCGACCGCGCCGAGTCCGTCTCCGACGACCCCGACTGGGACGCCGAGCGCGCCCCCTACGCCATGCAGGGCGCCTACGTCAAGCCCGCCTGGCGCTGCTCCCGCTGACTCCCCGCCGGCCCGCCACCTCTGCCCAGGAGAAATCCACCCAGACATCGCTCTGGGGCCGTTTTTGTGGATTTCCCTTTCCTCTCCCACACTTTGTCTGCCCGGCCGCATCCTCCCTCGGGCTCGGTGCATCGCCCGGTAGCTTCGTGCTTCCATTCTTCTTTCCCTTTTTGGTAAACTATTTTTAGGACGATACACTGCCCGTTTTTCGTTATTTGTTTAATATCAATAGTTTATGTGATCTGACGGGGTGAAAAATGGGCCTGTCACTTCTCGTATATCTCTAACTATCAGCATTTTACACAAAACACCTCTGCGAAAAAAAATGTAAGGAGATGCCCGATCGGGACCGGGCATGACGGGGAAAGGTCGGTTATGGCGGGAGGGAAGTATGCGCAGGACAAGGAGGAACCGGGCAGGACGGGCGTTTTCCGCAACACACTATCAATCAAGTAGTAATGAAAGTACACGTGGTAAAATCTGACCACGTGTATTCTCTTAACACATTGATAGTCTGCAAATAGCGAAAAACGGGCGATATGTCTTTTGTATTCGCGATTTACTATTTGGGGACGCGAGAGGCCGTGCTCCAGAATTCGCTAATATACTGCAATTTAAGGTTTTATCCCTACCTGAAAACGAGCAAGGACAACGGTCTATAATGTTGATATACAATTGTTTACAGCACACGCTGAGCGGGGATGGGGTGTGGGGCGGGAGGTGAGGGGCGGAGGACGGAGGGTGAAGGGGCGGAGGGGAGAAAAAAGTGGGGGGAAAGGCGGGGTGGAGATTTGGGAGTTCGGGGGAAAGTTTCTATATTTGCAAGGATAAAGTGCAATGAAGAGGATTCACCACATCGACGTGTTCCGCCGCGGCGGCTTCCAGGAGGCCTCCTTCCGTCACTTTTCCCATTTTTGATGATTCCGGACAGCTTTTTTAGCTGTCCGTTTTTTTATATGAAGACGACTATCTTACTCAAAGGAGGGACCCTGGTCGACGGCAACGGTCGGCGACGGGGCGACGTCCTGGTCCGGGACGGCCGCATCGCGGCCATCGGGCCGGACATCGTCGAGGTGCCGGACGCGGAGGTCATCGACTGCCGCGGCAAGCTGCTCAGCGAAGGCTTCATCGACGTGCACGTGCATTTCCGGGAACCGGGACAGAGCTACAAGGAAACCATCCGCACCGGCTCGCTGGCGGCGGCGCACGGCGGCTACACGACCGTCTGTGCGATGCCCAACCTCAATCCCGTGCCCGACAGCCCCGAGACCCTGGCCCTCGAGCAGGAGATCATCGACCGCGATGCCTGCATCCGCGTCCTCCCCTACGCCGCCATCACCCGCGGCCGCAAGGGCGAGGAGCTTGTGGACTTCGCGGCGCTCAAGGACCGATGCGTCGCCTTCTCCGACGACGGCAGCGGCGTCCAGCGCGACGCGATGATGCGCAGCGCGATGGAGGCGGCCGCCCGCGAAGACGTCGTCATCGCGGCGCACTGCGAAGACAACACCCTGCTGCACGGCGGCTACATCCACGACGGACGCTACTGCGCCGCGCACGGCCATAAAGGGATCTGCTCCGAGAGCGAATGGGGCCAGATCAAGCGCGACCTGCTCCTCTGCGAGGAAACGGGCTGCCGCTACCACGTCTGCCACATCTCCTGCGCCGAGAGCGTGGAGCTGATCCGCCAGGCCAAGGCGCGCGGCGTACGCGTGACCTGCGAGACCGGTCCCCACTACCTGTCCCTCTGCGAGGACGACCTCCAGGAGGACGGCCGCTTCAAGATGAATCCCCCGCTGCGCCGCGCCGAGGACCGCGAGGCGCTCATCGAGGGCCTGCGCGACGGCACCATCGACGCCATCGCCACCGACCATGCGCCCCACAGCGCCGAGGAGAAATCCCGCGGCCTGGCCGGGAGCGCGATGGGCGTCGTCGGCCTGGAGACGGCCTTCGCCGTCGTCTACACCGACCTCGTCCTGACCGGCAAGGTCTCCCTCGAGCGCGTCGTCGAGGCGCTGACCGCAGGGCCGCGCCGGGCGTTCCGCCTGGCGGGCGGCCTGCTCCCCGGCGCCCCCGCCGACCTCGTGGTCATCGACCCCGACGCCGCCTGGACCGTCGACCCGGCGGACTTCCGCTCCCTCGGCAAGGCCACGCCCTTCGCCGGCAAGGCCGTCCGCGGCCGCATTCTCCTGACCCTCAAGGACGGCAAGCCCGTCTATCAAGCATAAAGCCATGCAGAAACGACTTTTCACCATCGAGAGCAACGACCTGGAAGCGCGCGACACCTACCGCATCGTGCTGCGCAGCGACAGCCTCGTGACCGCCGCCAGCGGCCAGTTCGTGGACCTCGCCCTGCCGGGCTACTACCTCCGCCGGCCGATCTCCATCAGCGACTGCCGCCCCGACGCGGTCGTCCTTTACTACAAGGTCGTCGGCGAAGGCGTCCCGCCCTTCCCGAAGGTGCGCGAATCGCTCCAAAAGGTTCAGGGGAAAGCGGACGTGCTCGTCGTCTCGCAGACGCCGCAGGCCGCGCTCAATAAGGAGTGGGCGAATCAGGGGCTCGCGCAGTACATAAAAGCGATCTGCGGTCAGGAAGTCGGCACGAAAAAAGAATGCCTCGAACTCGCGAAAGAGTATCCGGCGAATCATACGCTCATGGTCGGCGACGCGCCCGGCGATTACAACGCGGCGGTCGCCAACGGCGCGCTCTTCTTCCCGATCAATCCGGGCGAAGAGGAAGCGAGCTGGGAGCGGTTCTACGCCGAGGGCGTCGACAAATTCCTCGACGGAACGTTC
>ONQP01000030.1 GCA_900319975.1 uncultured Bacteroidales bacterium
ATCCATCTGCGCCTCCGTCAGGTCTTTCCTCGACCGGGCTTCTTTCACGAGCTCGTCATACCGGGCATCCACTTCCTGCCGCAGGTTCCGGTCTTTCACTGAAACCATCCGCAGGAACCGCTCTTGCAGCTTCTGCTCCCGGGAAGGGCTGTTGACCCGAGCGCTCCCGAAATACTTGCCTTCTCCCCGGATGCGGACGACGGTTCCCGGCTCGAGATAGAGCATCGGTCCATCATTGATGAAGTTGACGCGCCCGTCCGAGATATCGGCCAGGGAGATACTGTAATGGTCCCCGCCCAGGGAATCCAGCCGGAAGGAGAAATGGCCATTCCGCAACGTATCCTCCTGGATCCCCATCCCGGAGGTCCCTCTGAATTCGAACAGGATGGCCAAATACTTGTCGTTCTGTTCATAGCCGAGGACATTTCCCTCGATCAGGGCGCCTTTTTCCGGGGCTTTTCCGGTGCACCCGGCCAGCAGAAGCCCGGCCGCCAGCGTTAAGATAGTTTTTCGCATATTTATGTACTGATTATTTGATGAGCGTCACCAGGCTCCTAAGTTTTCCTTCAGCATATCCGGTCATGATGTAGTCGATCGTGCCTTCAGGCGAGATGAGGACGAATGTCGGGAAGGCGTTCGTCCCATAAGCCCGGAAAATGCCGGACGGTCCTTTAGGGTCGTTCCAGTTGTTCCAGGCTCTTTGTCCACGTTGATGCTGACCACGTTGAGTTTATCTTGAAGCTCGCGGCTGAGCGCACCCAGCTCGGGAACCGCCTTGATGCAGGGCCCGCAACTTCTCATCCAGAAATCCACCAGCACCCATTTCCCCTGGAAGTCAGAGAGCCGCACGGAATGGCCCTCCAGATCGACGAATTCGGCTTCCGGCACCGGATCACCAATATAAACTTGCTTGGAAGGATTTAAGTAGTTCATGATTGCCATTCCATCCGGGCTGGCTTTCTGCTCCTCCGTGAGCCGTCCGTATGCGCGGATGACGCCCTCGCGGTATTCTTTTTTCCCCAGAGAGACCTCATGTGCCAGGCTCTCAAGTTTGGAGAGGGCAAACGCTCCGATTTCCTCGGTTTGCACCAGTTCCAGCTCCTGCCGCATGAGCCTCTCAGAGATGACAGGACGGGATTCACGGAGATGACCGTACAACTGCGCCACAGAATCACGATAAGCTTCAGGCCAACTCAAGTGTTCGTCAAATCGCGCATACTGTAATTGGTTATCCTGCTGAGCTTTCCAATCCTCCAGAGACATCTTCTTCATGAAGCGGTCGTGCAGTTTCTGATCCTTGAGCGGGCTCTTGGTCTGGGCATTTTTATAATATCGGCCCTCTCCCTTCATGCGCACTCGGACTCCCGGTTCGAGGTAAATATCCGACCCAAAGCCAACGAACTTTTCGAAATGACCACCTTTGATCTTTTCAAAAGCGAGATGATAGTGGTCGGCCTCTTCAGGCAGCGAGTCCAGACGGAACCTGAAATGTCCATCCTGAAGGGTGTCTTTTGCAAAAGATCTTCCGGAATTGCCCTCCATTTTGAATAAGGTGGCAACGACCGTATCCTGCGGATTGAAGCCGGTGGCTTCGCCTAAGATCAGGGCGCCCCGCTCCGGCACCTTTTCCGCACACCCGGCCAGCAGAAGCCCGGCCGCCAGCGTTAAGATAGTTTTTCGCATGATCTGCAGTTTATTGATTATGGGTTAAATAGCGCCTCCCTCCTTGCAAAAATCATACCCCGCTCCCAGGCACGGGAAGGGCAGTTTTGGGGGCGGGAAGGCGCGCGGCTTTGCATTTACGCGGGGAAATGTGTATTTTTGTGGATTATACACGCATATACGCGCGCGAGTCAGTGGAATGGAAGAAAAGGCAGCCAAAATCAGGATCGACGAACTCCGGGAGACCCTCCGGGAGAACAGCCGGCGCTATTATGTAGACAACGCGCCGACGATGTCGGACTATGACTTCGACCAGCTGATGCACGAGCTGGAGCGGCTGGAGGCCGAATTCCCCCAGTTCGACGCCCCGGACTCCCCCACCCACCGCGTCGGCTCCGACCTCGACGCCCCGGTGGGCGCCAACGCCGAGAGCGGCGCGCGCCAGGGCTTCGTCCAGCGCGCGCACCGTTACCCGATGCTCTCGCTGGGCAACACCTATTCCATCGGCGAGATCGAAGAATTCGCCGCGCGGGCCGACAAGGCCCTGGACGGCATCCCCTTCACCTACAGCTGCGAGCTCAAGTTCGACGGCACCGCCATCTGCCTGACCTACCGTGACGGCAAGCTGGTCCAGGCCCTCACCCGCGGCGACGGCGTGCAGGGCGACGACGTCACGGACAACGTCCGCCGCATCGCCAGCATCCCGCAGCAGCTGAAGGGCGATTTCCCGAAAGAATTCGAGATCCGCGGCGAGATCCTGATGCCCTACGCCGCCTTCGACGCCCTCAACCGCGAGCGCGAGGCGCAGGAAGAGGCGCCGTTCGCCAACCCGCGCAACGCCGCCTCCGGCTCGCTCAAGCTCACCGACCCGGAAGAAGTGGCGCACCGCGGCCTCATCTGCACCCTCTATCATATCCCCGCCGAGTCCATCCAGTTCGACTCCCACAGCCAGGCGCTCGACGCCGCGGCCAGCTGGGGCCTGCCCGTCTCGACGGACCGCCGCCTCTGCGCCGACATCGCGCAGATCAAGGAATATATCGACCATTGGGACACCGCCCGCAAGTTCCTTCCCTACGCCACGGACGGCATCGTGGTCAAGATCAACGAACTCGCCTGCCAGCGCATGCTCGGCTACACGGCCAAGTCGCCGCGCTGGGCGGTCGCCTATAAATTCAAGGCCGAAGAGGCCTGCACGGAGCTGCTCAGCATCGACTACCAGGTCGGCCGCACCGGCGCCGTGACCCCCGTCGCCAACCTCGCCCCGGTGCAGCTCAGCGGCACCGTCGTCAAGCGTGCCACCCTCAATAACGCCGACCAGATGGCCCTGCTGGACATCCGCGTGGGCGACTGGGTGTTCGTGGAGAAGGGCGGCGAGATCATCCCCAAGATCACGGGCATCGACCCGGCGCACCGCCCCGCGGACGCCGCGCAGCCCGTTTTCCCGGACAAATGTCCGGACTGCGGCACGCCGCTCGTCAAGGCCGAGGCGGAAGCCAAATGGTTCTGCCCCAACCAGGACGGCTGCCCGATGCAGATCAAGGGCCGCCTCCTGCATTTCGTCAGCCGCAAGGCAATGGACATCCTGGCCGGCGAAATGACGGTCGACCAGTTCTACGAGACCGGCCTCGCCCGCACGCCGGCCGACCTCTACGACCTGACCAAATACCAGCTGCTGAGCCTGGAAGGCTGGCAGGACCGCGCCGCCGAGCGCTTCCTGGAGAGCCTGGAGGCCTCGAAGCAGGTCCCCTTCGAGCGCGTCCTCTACGCGCTGGGCATCCGCTACGTCGGCGAGACCACGGCCAAGGTCCTCGCCCGCCATTTCGGCGACATCGACACCCTCGCCGCCGCCACGCTGGACCAGCTCCGCGAAGTGGCCGACGTGGGCGAGATTACCGCCCGCGCCATCGTCGCCTACTTCGAGAACCCCGCGCACCGCGAGCAGATCGAGCGGCTGCGCGCCGCCGGCCTCCGCTTCGACGGGGCCGGGCAGGACGCCGCCCTGTCCGACGTCCTCGCCGGCAAGACCATCGTCATCTCCGGCAACTTCAGCATCAGCCGCGAGCGGATGAAAGACCTCATCGTGGCCCACGGCGGCAAGGCCGGCTCCTCCGTGAGCGGCGCCACCGCATTCCTGCTCGCAGGCACCAAGCCCGGCCCGGAGAAGCTCCGCAAATGCGAGAAGCTCGGCATCCCGGTCGTCAGCGAGGGAGAATTCCGCGCGATGCTCCCGGACCTGCCGGAAGCCGGCGCGCCGGCGCCGGAAAGCGCCCAGCCGTCCGGCGCGAATATTGAAGAACCTACCCTATTCTGACAAAAGATGAAGATAGCCAACAAATTGAAAGACCTTTTCAGCGACCGCATCTGGACCCTGGAGCCCGGCAAGGACGACCGCGTCTACGCCTGGGTCGTCCGGACCTGGAAGATCATCCGCATCACCTTCAAGACCTTCACGGAGAACCGGATGGGCTTCCAGTGCGTGTCGCTGAGCTACTTCATCACCCTGGCCCTCGTCCCCTTCATCGCCTTCGCCTTCGCCGTCACCGGCGGCCTGGGCCTGGACGACAAGATCACCCAGGTGCTGGGCATGATCCTGCCCACGCACCCCGAGATCGTAGACATGCTCGCCGAGAAGGCGGGCAACATCCTCGCCTCGGCGCAGGGCGGCGGCCTCGGTCTCGTCTCCGCCCTGATGTTCCTCTGGGCCATCCTGTGGATGATGTTCCAGGTCGAGCGCGTCTTCAACAACGTCTGGGGCATCCTCAAGATCCCCCGCAAGCTCTACAAGCGCTTCGGATTCTATTTCCTGGTGCTCTTCCTCGCCCCGTTCATCGTCATCATCTTCGGTTCCGGCATCGTCTACGCCACCAACATGACCGACCTGTTCGGCCTCGACCTGAAGGAAGTGCGCGGCCTGTTCAAGTTCATCGGCTACGTGGTCTTCTACTTCATCCTCGTGGGCACGATCTCAGTGATGTACAAATACATCCCCGCCACCTACGTCAATTACAGATACGCCTTCTGGTCAGCCATGATCGCAGGTCTGATCTTCATGCTGTTCCAGTATCTCTACCTCCATACACAGATGTTCATGGGCCGGCTCAGCCAGGCCTATGGCCTCCTCGCCGCCGTGCCGCTCTTCCTGATCTGGCTGAATTTCAGCTGGCAGATCATCATCTACGGCGCCCAGCTCACCTACAGTTTCCAAAATGTCGACAAGTATAAAGTCTCCGCGTGGGACAATGAAAGCAGATAATGAGTTTCTCCCAGTTCACACCCGATGATTACCGCTGCATAGAGCAGGAGTTCGCTTCCTTGCTGCAGGTCGCCACCAAGCGCTGCAAGGACGCGGACGAAGTGGAAACCGTCCGCAAGGCCTTCGAGTTCGCCAACCAGGCCCACAAGAACGTCCGCCGGCGCTCGGGCGAGCCGTATATGCTGCACCCGATCGCCGTCGCCCGCATCGTCGTCACGGAGATCGGCCTGGGCTGCAAGTCCATCTGCGCCGCCCTCCTGCACGACGTCGTGGAGGACACCTCCTACACGGTCGAGGACATCCGCAACCTCTTCGGCGACAAGATCGCCACCCTCGTGGACGGCCTGACCAAGATCAAGACCGTGCTGGACAACGAAGACCGCAAGGGCGAGGCGGCCAGCACCGAGAGCCTCCAGGCGGAGAACTTCAAGCGCATCCTGCTCACCCTCAACGACGACGTGCGCGTCGTCCTGATCAAGCTCGCGGACCGGCTCCACAACTGCCGCACCATCGAGTATATGCCCGAACACAAGCGCGACAAGATCCTCTCCGAGACGATGTTCATCTTCATCCCGCTGGCCCACCGCCTCGGTCTCTACAGCGTCAAGTCGGAGATGGAGAACATCTGGCTCCGCTACAAGGAGCCGGAAGACTTCAAGGCCATCACCGAGCGCATCAAGGGCAACATCGCCCAGCGCGACAAGGACATCGACACCTTCATCGCACCGATCGAGGAGGCGCTCAAGCAGGCGGGCTACCGCTTCGAGATCCGCAAGCGCATCAAGACCCCCTACTCCATCTGGTACAAGATGCGCACGAAGCGCGTCCCCTTCGAACAGATCTACGACCTCTACGCCGTCCGCATCATCTTCGAGCCGCAGGAAAGCAATAACGTCCAGGCCGAGCGCGGACAGGCCTACCTCATCTTCTCCACCATCACGCACCTCTACCGCGAGAACCTCAGCCGCCGCCGCGACTGGATCTCCCAGCCCAAGAGCAACGGCTACGAAGCCCTGCACTGCACCCTGATGAGCCACGCCGGCTTCTGGGTGGAAGTGCAGATCCGCTCCAAGCGCATGGACGACATCGCGGAGAAGGGCATCGCCGCCCACTGGGCCTACAAGAACGACGGCTACATCTCCGAGAACGACTCCGAGATGGACAAATGGCTCGCCGAGGTCCAGGAGATCCTGATGAGCAGCGACGTCAGCGCCCTGGAGCTGCTGGACATCATCCACAAGGACCTGCTCAGCAGCGAGGTGGTCGTCTTCACGCCCAAGGGCGAACAGAAGGCGCTCCACAGCGGCGCCACGGCCCTCGACTTCGCCTACCTGATCCACACCGCGATCGGCAACAAGGCCATCGCCGCCAAGGTCAACATGAAGCTCGTCCCGCTCTCGCACACCCTCAAGGCCGGCGACCAGGTCGAGATCATCACGGCGGAGAACGCCCGGCCCAAGATTGAATGGGTCTCCTTCCTCCAGACGCGCTATGCGCGCAACCGCGTGATCGAATATTTCCGCGGCGACTTCGACGCGATCGCCAAGGAGGGCGAGCGCATCTTCGAAGAGCGCATCCGCCTGATGGGCCTGCAGAGCTCCCGCGAACTAGTGCGCAAGTTCCTCGACTACAGCCAGCTGCGCGACGAGGACGAGCTGTGGTTCCGCATCGGGCTGGGCCTGCTCGGCCCGGAGGACTTCAAGGCCATCATCGACGAGAAGGACCTCTCCGGCGGCGAGCGGCGCAAGTCCCCCAAGCGCGAGGACACCACCCGCCCGATCCAGTACAAGATCGCCGAATGCTGCCACCCCATCCCGGGCGACCCGGTGATCGGCTTCTCGATGAACGACAACCTCGTCATCGTCCACAAGAAATCCTGCCCCGTGGCGGAGAGCCTCGCCAGCAAATACGGCAACCGGATGGTCGTCCCGCAGTGGGGCGCCGTCCAGCAGGAATACCCGATCCGGATCTCGCTCAAGGGCATCGACCGGCTCGGCCTGCTCAACGACATCTCCAGCTTCATCTCCCGGACCCTCGGGATCAACATGCGCAAGCTGCAGCTCTCCACGGAGGACGGCCTGTTCGAAGGCTTCATCGAGCTGCTCGTCCGCGACAAGAAGAACCTCGAACGGATGGTCGACGGCCTGTCCCGCATCGACGGCATCCAGGACGTGATCCGCACAGACATCTGACGCCATGAAGCGATTCCTTCCCCTGATCTTCCTCGTCGGCGCCTGCCTGCTGCCGCTCTTTGCCCCGTCCTGCGCCAACACGACGCAGGCGCCTTCCGGCGGCAAGAAAGACACCATCCCGCCGCTCATCATCGACATCAAGCCGCTCCCGGGCGCCGTGCGCGTCCCGACGGTCAAGGCCTCGCTCGTATTCTCCTTCGACGAATACTTCAACATCAAGAATCCCGGCAACATCTTCCTGTCTCCGCCCCTGCAGCACGCACCCAAGACGCGCGTCCGCGGACGCGACCTCATCGTCACCTTCGAAGACACGCTCGCCGCGAACACGACCTACACGCTGAACTTCACGGACGCCATCGCAGACGCCAACGAAGGCAATATGTTCCCGGGCTACACCTACGTCTTCTCCACCGGCGAGCAGATCGACTCGATGATGATGACGGGCACCGTGCGCGACTGCAACACGCTCGCCCCCGTCAAGGGTGCCACCGTGCTGCTCTACAAGGACCTGGCCGACTCGGCCGTCCTCAAGCACCGCCCCTATGCGGCCGTCAAGACCGACGACTGGGGCTTCTTCGTGCTCCCCTTCATCCAGGACACCCTCTACCGCATCTACGCGATCAAGGACGCCAACAATAACAACATCTACGAGCCCGAGACGGAGACCGTCGCCTTCATCGACTCGCTCATCCGGCCGGTCCTGGTCGCCAGCGACACCGTCCCGGAAATCCTCAAATACGACATGCTGGACACGCTCCGCTGCCAGGCGCGCCGCAGCGAGCACGAGCTCAAGCTCTTCCGCGAGAAGCCCACGAAGCAATACATCGTCAACAAGGTGCGCACCTCGGAGCGCTCCGCCTACCTGACCTTCATGGCGCCGGGCGCCTGGATCGACTCGCTGTGGATCCGCGGCTTCCGCGCCGACCAGGTGATCAGCCAGTTCAACATCCTGCAGGACAGCCTCGAGCTGTGGATCAACAGCCGCCGCGCCGCGCCGGACACGATGCGCATCTACGTCAACTACCGCAAGACGGACTCGCTGGGCCGGCTCACTCCGGCGCAGGAAATCGTCAAGCTGCCGCTGTTGCCGGACAAGCGGACCTATTCCAAGCCCGTCCGCCGCAACATCAAGCACGAAGACACGACCTGCGTCTACAAATTCTCGGCGTCGCCCGAGACCGTGGAGCAGAACGGCTTCGAGCTCGAATTCCGCAACCCGATCATCTGGGCGCAGTTCGACTCCGTCAAGTTCGTCTCGATCAACACCCGGCAGCGCCAGACGCGCGCCGAGTTCACCGTGGAGCAGGATTCGCTCAACCTGCGGCGCTACATCCTGCGCCCGAAGGACAAGCTCCTGCCCGGTTTCGAATACTCGATGAAACTCCCCTATCGGGCTTTCCGCGACATCAACGGATTCTGGTCCGACAGCACCGTGGTCAAGGTCAGCCTCCCGCAGGACGAGACGCTGAGCAGCCTTGAGCTCGACCTGACCGGCGTGGACCGCAAGCTGATCGTGGACCTGCTGGGCGAGAAGCGCGACAAGGTCCTGCGCAGCTATGTCATCGACCGCGACGGCACGCTCAGCTTCCCTTACCTGAAGGCCGGACGCTACAGCATCCGCATCACGGAGGACGGCAACCGCAACTCGATCGTCGACACCGGTTCGCTGCTGGAGCACCGCCAGCCGGAGAAGGTCGTCTTCCTGGACTTCAGCGGCAGCGAACACCTCAACATCCCGGCCAGCGTCGAGCTCTCGCAGAGCGTCTACGTCGGGGCCCTCTTCCAAAACGAATGACACGATGAAGAACGACAAAGCCACGCCGCTCCTCCTGCTGCTCTTCCTCCTGTGCGCCACCTCCGTGCGGGCGCAGGAAGTCGAATGGGCCGACACGCTGGAGACGGACTCCCGGAAGGAGATGATCAACGACTATGTCCTGATCGGCGTCAATTATGGCGTCAGCTTCAACAATATGTACTACGCCCCGTCCAAGCACAACCGCGCCTGGCAGATCTCGCCGAACTACATGAGCGTCACGTTCTCCAAGTTCAGCAAGATGTTCGACCGGATGCCCAACTTCGCCCTGGTGATGGGCTTCGCGCACGGCTATGAAGGATTCGGTTTCAAGCGGGATCCCGAGACGGGCAGTTCACAGGACGTGGAAGGCGCCGAGCAGGGCTCGATCGAGGTCTTCGAGATCCCGGCCCTGGCGCAGTATCACAAGGATTTCTATCCCCTCAAACTGATGGCGACCGTTGGCGTGTACGGCGGATGGCGCAACAGCATTTCCCGGTCCGGCCCCAAGCTGGATCCGGAATACGAGAACGCCTTCCGGTCCTACGAGCGCCGCTGGGAATATGGCTTCCAGGGCGGCGTCGGCTTCGCGCTGATGTTCGACCCGGTCGAAATCCATTTCAACGCGCTGCTGCGCTGGTCCTGGTCTTCGCTCTATAACCCGGACTACTACAGCCCGATCTATTACCGCTACGCCTATCCGATGGACGTCATCGCCACGGTGGGCGTGCATTTCCAGCTGACCAAGCGCTCCGGCAAGACCAACCGGCAGCTTCGTCAGGAAGCCAAAGAAATTGTATATGGCTCGCATTGAGACACTCCCCGTCCGGGTCGGTGATTCGCTCATCATTGGCGCCGGGCATCCCATCGTCGTCCAGACGATGTGCAACACGCATACTTCCGACGTAGAGGCCACCGTGGCCCAGACCCTCCAGCTCGTCGCCGCCGGCGCACAGATGGTGCGCATCACGGTGCCGGGCCGCCAGGACGTCCCGCACATCGCGGAGATCAAGCGACGCCTGCGCGAAGCGGGCTGCCGCGTGCCGCTGGTCGCGGACATCCATTTCTCGTCGGAGACGGCCATTGCCGTGGCCCCGGTCGTGGAGAAGGTCCGCATCAACCCGGGCAACTTCCACCCCGACCACGACCAGGCGCGCGCACAGTTCGCCCGCTTCCTCGCGGTCTGCAAGGAGCACGGCACCGCCGTGCGCGTGGGCCTCAACCACGGCTCGCTGGGCCGCTACATCACCGACCGATACGGCAACACGCCGCACGCGATGGCGATGGCGGCGATGGAGTGGCTGGAGATGTGCATCGCGGCCGACTTCCTCAACGTCGTGGTCTCGCTGAAGGCGAGCAACACGGTCGTGATGGTGGAGGCCTACCGCGAGCTCGCGCAGCGGATGCAGGAGCGCGGCGTGGTCTTCCCGCTGCACCTCGGCGTGACCGAGGCCGGCGGCGGCGACAGCGGCCGCATCAAGTCCTGCGTGGGTATCGCCTCGCTCCTCCAGGAGGGCATCGGCGACACCATCCGCGTCTCCCTGACGGAGCCGCCCGTCAACGAACTGCCCGTCGCGCAGTACCTGGCGGAAGGGCGCAAGGGCGACGTGATGCTGGACGCCGCCATCGCGTGGGGCCCGAAGCTGCTGAAACGCGAAATCGACGAGATCCCCGCCTCCGCGGGCCTCTCGGAATATCTGAAAGACGAAATCATGCAGGCGGCCCGGCGCCGTTTCTACAAGCCGGAATACATCGCCTGCCCGGGCTGCGGCCGCACGATGTACGACCTGCAGACCACCTTCGAGGAAGTCCAGCGGCGCACCGCCCACCTCAAGGGGCTGGTCATCGCCGTGATGGGCTGCATCGTCAACGGCCCCGGCGAGATGGCCGACGCCGACTGGGGCTATGTGGGCGAAGGTGGCGGCAAGGTGACGATCTACCGCAAGAGCCAACCCGTCCTGCGGCACATCCCCGACAGCGAAGCCATCGACAAGCTGCTGGAGCTCATCGAGGCGGACGCCAGATAGCTATTCTACGTAGAGCAGGAGGCCCTTCAGGTACTCCCCTTCCGGATGATAGATGCTGACCGGATGGTCGGCGCCCTGGCAGAGCCGGTCCAGGATCCGCACGCTGCGGCCCGTCTGGGCGGCGGCGGAGAAGACCGTGTTGGCGAAGGTGATCTTGTCAACGACCTGCGAGCAGCTGAACGTGAACACGAGGCCGCCCGGCGCCACCTTGGCGATGGCGGCGGCGTTGAGCCGCTGGTAGGCGCGGAGCGCGTTCTTGAGCGCGCCGCGGTGCTTGGCGAATGCCGGCGGGTCCACGATCATCAGGTCATATTTGCCCTCCGGGATCTTTCTCAAGAATTCAATCGCATCCTCGCAGTAGTTGGTATAGGTCGCTTCGTCGGCGTTGAGTTTGATGTTGCGCTCGACCATGTCCATGGCGCGGGCGGAGGAGTCGACGGAGTCGACCCGCTCGGCGCCGGCGGTCAGCGCATAGATACTGAAGCCGCCCGTGTAGCAGAAAAGGTTGAGCACACGGCGCCCGGCGGCATATTTGCCGACCAGGGCACGGTTGTCCCGCTGGTCCAGGAAGAAGCCGGTCTTCTGCCCCTCCTCCCAGTTGACGAGGAACTTGCGGCCGTTCTCCAGCACCACCGTCTCGCTGGACGCGAAACCCGGCGCCTTATAGAGGTAGCCGTCGATCAGCTCCAGCCCGGCCTTGAACGGCGCCGTGCCGGAACTCTTGTCGTAGACGGCCTTCAGGCGCTCGCCGAACACGGCCTTCAGCGCCTCGCAGATCTGCATCTTGGCGCGGAACATACCGACCGAATGGGCCTGCATCACGCACACCCCGTCATACCAGTCGATGATCAGCCCCGGCAGCCCGTCACCCTCTCCGTGGATCAGGCGGAAGCAATTGGTATCCGTATCCTGTCCGGAAAGGCATACGGCCTGCCTCGCGGCATAAGCACGGGATATGGAATCGGTCCAGAATTCGGGGGCGGTGGGATCGGCGTCGAAAGAAAGGATGCGGACGGCGATGGAGCCAACCTGCCAGTGGCCGGAGGCCAGGAACTGCCCCTCGGCGCTGTAGACGCCGACGATGTCGCCCTCGGCGGGCGTACCCTGCACCTGGGCGACAGCACCGCTGAACACCCACGGATGGAAACGGCGCAACGACTCGTCGCGCCCGTGTTTCAGAATGACTTTAACCATTGTCCTGCTGTGCTACTGCCTCCGCGGGTTTCTTGGCCTTGCGGCGATGCCGGCGGCGGCGTTTCTTCGGCTTCGCCTCGCCTCCTTCCGCCTGCGGCGCCGCCTGCTGCGCCTCCTTCGGAGCCTGCGCAGGCTGCGGCTGCGGCGGATTCAGCTCCTCCGGCGTCAGCGGATGCTTCTCCGACTTGAGGAGCTTCAGATACATCTCCCGGCACACCCAGGCGTCCGTCGCCGCATACATCTGCTGCGCGGCGGACAACTCGTCCGCCTCCCAGTTGGACAGCTGCTGCGACTTCGAAATCCGCACGCCAAGGATGTTGGCGGCCAGTTTCTTCACGCTCTTGTCCCGGATCCCCCACTCGTAGGCGATCTTCTGCAGGTCCACGAAACCGCGCTCCTCGAACTTGCGGTAATACTGCAGCCCGCGCACGTCGTCGTGCACGGCTGCACCCACCTTGAGGATGCGGGGATTGGAAAGGACGGCACAAAGCAGCTTGCGCATCCCCATCGAACCGACGCGGAACAGATACGCCTTCTCGGCGCCCGACAGCTGCAGCAGGGCCACGTGGTTGTGGCGCTGGCCCGGCGAAAAGACCGGACGCGTCTCCGTGTCGAAACCGATGATCTTCTGCGTGCCCAGATAGGCGATCGCCCGCACAAAATCGATTCCGTTCTTGTCTATGACCGTTATCTTGCCGGGAAAGGATCCCAGCGGCATTTTCTCTATCTCTTCGGGCAGGATGCTAATTTTGTACATATGAACCGGGGATCAGGATGATCGCGTCGTCTTCGGATTCCGGCTTGCGGACCGGACGGAGCACCATCACCTGAGGTTTGGCAATATTGTGAGTAAAAAGGTTGTGTTCGCGCAAGAAGGAATAGCAGCAGTCGGACACTTCCTCGAACGCGCCGGTGAGGAAGAAATCGCGCGTGATCAGGCGGCCGATCGTCATCGAACTCTCGTTCATCACGGAGACGATCTCCGCCAGCTCGGTCTTGAGCGAATCCAGGCTCACGGACAGATCGTCCACCAGGATGGCGTCCAGCGGCTTGGTCTGGCCGGCATCGAGGTAGTCGCGCAGGAACGTGTGCAACACGCTGTCGCGTCGGGCGACAGGAGCCACGACGCAAGTGGCGCCCTTCAGGCCTTGCGCTGCAGCCTTCCGGGCGAAAATTTTCTCGTAGATGTCCGCCGACGCATACTGCGGGTCGCAGAGGATGGCGACGGAAAGGTCTCCGCGTCCGTTGTTCGCGAAAGCGCGGTCGATCATCAGCTCCACCGGCCGGATGACCGGAATCTGGCAATTGGTCGTGCTGAGGAGCGTGTCCACGTCAAAGCCGCCGTACTCGGCCAGGAACGGGTCCGCCAGCACGATGGCCTTGGAACGGCGCTTGGAGGAAAGGCCTTCGAGGTCGTACGGGCTGATGTGCACGGCCGTATCGAGGGCCGCGAGGACGCGCTGCACCGTCCAGCGACGCAGCACATCGGCGCCCATGGCGTTCAGGACCGACTCGTAGGAGCCGGAGTCCTCGATGCAGGCGAACGTCTCGCCGGCGAAGTCCGGCAGGCCGTCGGCCTGGTAGGAGGCGTTGACATTGTCCTGCTTGTCGCGGAAGGAGAACTGCTCCGCCAGACGGTCGCAGGAGAACCCGGTCCCGATGAGGGTGATGTCCGAGGTCGGGCGGGGCTCACGGCCGCGCAGCAGCTCCGCGCGCGGGCCGGTACGCTCCGCCAGGATCTCCCGCACCAGCGGGATGGTGGGACGCGGCGCGGCCTTCTGCCGTCCGCAGGAGACGGGCAACAACAGAAGCAAAAGCAGGAGCGGGCGGGCCGCACGTCGGCAAATCTCGGAGATCATAGCTTGAAAAGCGCGTAAACCAGGTTGTTGAGAATATAGAAGAGCAGTCCGAGCACCACGGTCAGCGACCAGTGGTGTCCGGCGATCAGGCAAAGCAGGGCGGCCGCCACGAAGAAGGCCACCAGCGTCAGGCGCTTCGTCCACAGGGTGCGGCTGTCGTCGCGATGCATCTTGAACGAGAACATCGGGACCTCGCACACCAGCAGGAAGCTCAGGCAGAGCGTCAGGGCCGGGATGAAGACCGGGCCGGACACCCAGGTGGAAAGGAACTCGAGCGGCGAGAAGCAGCAATAGCAGCAGAGGGCGCCGCAGAGCAGGGCGGCCGCCGGGGTGGGCAGGCCCAGGAAGCCTGCGGTCTGGCGCTCGTCCACGTTGAACTTCGCCAGGCGCAGTGCGCTGAAGACGGTCAGCACCAGCGGCACCCAGCAGATCCAGCTCGTGTCGAAGCGGTAGGTCCGCATCAGCTCACACAGCATCAGCGCCGGCAGGAAGCCGAAGCTGACCAGGTCGCAGAGCGAATCCAGCTCCTTGCCGAGGTCGGAATAGGCCTTCAGCAGGCGCGCCGCGAACCCGTCGAGGAAATCGAAGACGGCCGCGGCCAGCATGCAATAGAAGGCGAGGTCCAGCCGGTGGTGCAGGACAAAGACAACCCCGACCAGCCCGCAGACGATGTTCATCGCGGTCAGGCAGTCGGGGATGTATTTCTTCAGCGTCATCACTTATTTGATGCCCAGTTTCTTCTTGAGGTCCTTGGTCAGGGCGGACTTATGGACGGTGATGTCGAGGGTCTGGGCCTTCAAGAAGGCCTCGGTGACATACCAGATGCCCTTGTACTTGCCGGTCTCGCCCCAGGAGTTCTTGACCATATAGTACTTCTTGCCGTCCTGGTCCGTGGCGATGCCGTAGATGTGCATGCCGTGGTCGTCGGTCATCGTCTTGTTGTCGAACTCGAGCTGGCGGGACTCCTGCGTCGGGACGGACTCGACCACGACGACGGGAGCGGGCTTGCCCTCCTCCTTGCCGACCCAGTGCTCCTGGTCGGAGCCGGCGGCGGTGGCCTTGACGTCGATCAGGATGCCCAGACCGTCGCGGGTGAAGCCGTCGTGGCTCACGTCGGCACCCCAGCACACGGTGTAGCCGTTGTCCAGGGCGTTGTCCACCACGGCCATCAGCTCGTCGATCGGGACGTTGTAGGACTGGCTGCCGCGCCAGTTGTCACAGACCTCCAGCGCGAACCAGGTATAGAACGGATGGTGCGTGAAGGAAGTCAGCTCGACGTAGTCGTCCGGGTTGATCTTCATCGCATCGCGATAGGTCGCCGGGGTGTAGGTCTTGCCGTCCACCACGAAAGTCTCGGGGGCCTTGCCCAGGTACTCGTCCACCACGGCGTCGAAGCCACGCTTCCACGCGGTGGAGAGGGTACGGGTGTTGCGCGAGACGGCCTGCACGTAGCTGAGCAGCACGGCGTCCATCTCGGCCTGCTGCGGAAGCGGGGAACCGTAGTTCATGCCGGTCATCTCGACGTTCGGCACGATGCCGTGGTCGCGGACGACCTCGAAGACGTCGCCCGCGCCGGAGCCGGCGCTGAAGCCGAGCTTGCCGTCCAGGCGGATATATTTCTCAGCGCGCTCCTTGTAGGATGTCGACACCACGAAGAACTCGGAGAAGTCGGGGTACTTGGACTCGTCCGTGATGTTGCACAGGCGGATGGCCTCGGACTCCAGGAAACTGATGGCGGAGAAAGACCAGCAGGTGCCGCTGCTCGCCTGGTTCTTGATGGAGGTGACCGGGGCGGCCTTGACCGTGGTGAAAGTTAATTCAGGCATCACAACCCCGTTGGAACGCTGGGCCGATGCGGAGAGGGCCAGACATGCCACGGAGGCTGCTAAAAGGAGGATTCGCTTCATGTTTATCTAAAAATTGGTTTTCAATGACAA
Organism: uncultured Bacteroidales bacterium; assembly: GCA_900319975.1. Lineage (GTDB taxonomy): Bacteria > Bacteroidota > Bacteroidia > Bacteroidales > UBA932 > Cryptobacteroides. The sequence goes on from ONQP01000030.1 coordinate 15,917, forward strand.
AGATAGCAAAAGGATGGCAGAAATCTGCCATCCTTCAGCAAAAAATGTCTGTCGTGACTTACTCTTAGGCGGCGATGACCTTGGCCATCTCGAGCACCTTGTTGGAGTAGCCCCACTCGTTGTCGTACCAGGCGCAGACCTTCACGAAGGTCTTGTCGAGCTGGATACCGGCCTTCACATCGAAGATGGAAGTGCGGGAATCGTTGCGGAAGTCGGTGGAGACGACGGCCTCGTCGGTGTAGCCAAGGACACCCTTGAGCTCACCCTCGGAAGCGGCCTTCATAGCGGCGCAGATCTCATCGTAGCTGGCCTCTTTGGCGAGCTCGACGGTCAGGTCGACGAAGGAGACGTCGGAGGTAGGAACGCGGAGGGACATACCGGTCAGCTTGCCGTTCAGCTCAGGGAGGACCTTGCCGACAGCCTTGGCAGCACCCGTGGAGGACGGGATGATGTTCTCGAGGATGCCGCGGCCACCGCGCCAATCCTTCTTGGAAGGACCGTCAACGGTCTTCTGGGTAGCGGTAGCAGCGTGGACCGTGGTCATGAGGCCGCGGACGACACCGAACTTGTCATTGAGGACCTTGGTCATAGGAGCAAGGCAGTTGGTGGTGCAGGAAGCGTTGGAGATGATGTCCTGACCGGCGTAGGTCTTGTGGTTGACACCATAGACGAACATCGGGGTGCTGTCCTTGGAAGGAGCGGACATGATCACCTTCTTGGCGCCGGCCTGGATGTGCTTGCGGGCGGACTCGTCGGTGAGGAAGAAACCGGTGGACTCGACGACGACCTCGGCGCCGACCTCATTCCACTTCAGGTTGGCGGGATCCATCTCGGCGGTGACACGGATCTTCTTGCCATTCACGATGAGGGCACCATCCTCAGCCTTCACATCGCCCTTGAAAGCTCCGTGGACGGAGTCATACTTGAGCATGTAAGCGAGGTAGTCAGGATCGAGCAGGTCGTTGATGCCGACCACCTCGATATCATTGGAGAAATTCTCAACCGCGGCGCGGAAGACCATACGGCCGATACGGCCGAAGCCGTTAATACCAAGTTTAACCATTTGTTTTAAAGACTATAAGTTGTTAATAAATCGAATAATCGATACTTCTAACCAAAAAGCGTGCAAATATACAACTTTCTACGATGAAAATCAACCCCTTTGCAATAATTCATCCAGTTCTTCGATCATCGCGCGGGCCACGGCGCGCGAGGCGCCGCTGCCGCCCAGCGACTGCCGGATGTCGGCGTAGTCCGCAAGCATCTTTTCCCGGTATCCGCCGTCCTCCACGAGGCGGACGACCTCGGCCGTCACCGCCTCTGCGGTGAAGTCTTCCTGGATCAGTTCGCGGAACGCGGGGCGGTCGATGCAGAGATTGCCCAGGGAGATGTACTTGATGTGGTCCATCACGCGCAGGACGTTGCGCGCGACCCAGACCGTGACGGGCGAGCTGCTCCAGCAGACCACCTGCGGCGTGCCGACGAGCACGGCCTCCAGCGAGGCGGTGCCGGAATTGATGACCGCAGCGTCGGCGTAGCGCAGCACGTCGTAGGTCCGGCCGAAGACCAGGTCCACGTTGGTGCGGCCGCCGATGTACGGCGCGTAGTCCGCTTCGCTGCGGGCGGGCGCGCCCGCCACGACGAAGCGCACGCCCTCCCAGCCGGGCCGGGCGGACAGGCGGTCGGCGACCTCCATGCAGACCGGCATCATCCGGCGGATTTCGCCCTGGCGCGAGCCGGCCAGGGATCTCGAAGGGGAATACGATGAAAAGCCGGTCCACCCACGCCTTGAGCTTGCGGTTGCGGCCGGCGCGGGAAGCCCAGGTCTTGGGCGCAATATAATAGAAGACACGGATGCCGCGGGCGTGGCACCATTTCGCGATCTTCATGTTGAATCCGGGATAATCGATCAGGACCACCGCGTCGGGCCGCCAGGCGAGGATGTCCGCCTTGCAGTCGCGCAGGCTGCGCAGCAGGCGGCCGCCCTTGGCCAGCACGTCCGTCACGCCCATCACGGCGCCCTCGCGATAGTGATGCGCGAGCGTCGCGCCGGCCGCCTGCATCAGGTCGCCGCCGCGGCAGCGGAACTCCGCCGCGGGGTCTTCGGCCCGCAGCCCTTTGATGAGGTTGCTGCCGTGCAGGTCGCCGGAAGCCTCTCCGGCTATCAGATAGTAACGCATAGGCGGTCGAGTTCGGCCGTGGCCGTGTTGTCGATGTTCTGCGGGGTAATGGTCACATAGCCCTGGTCGAGCAGCAGGTGGTCGGCGTCGGCGGGATTGTCCCCGTTGTCCGTGAAGTCGCCGGCCATCACATAGAGCTCCTCATCCGACTCCAGATGCGCGACATAGCGGCAATCCTCCTCGGACGGGACGCGGCCGAGCCTCTCCAGGAAACGGCCGTAGTCCTGATACTCGTGCTCCCAGTGGGCATACCCCATCCGGGTCAGCCGGACCCCGCGGAGTTCCGCTGCGGGCCGGGCCGGGAAATTGATGTTGTAGAAAAGACCGTAGTGCCCCTGCATCTGCGGCAGGAGCTGGTCCAGGATCTTCGGCAGCAGGGCCTCCACGCCGGAGAAATCAGCATCCGGGTTGAAAGTATCCAGGCTCACGCCCAGGGCGGGAATCCCGTTGACGGCCCCCTCCATCGCGGCGCCGATCGTGCCGGAATAGATGGCGGCGGTCGCGGCATTGCTGCCGTGGTTGACGCCGCTCACCACGAGGTCCGGGCGCGCCGGCATCAGGACATTGTCGATCCCGAACTTGATGCAGCTGGCCGGCGTGCCGTCCAGATACCACCAGTCCTCCCCCTCCTCCTCGGAGATGTGCTTGACCGCGATGGGCTTGAACCCCATCGTCACCGCCATCGACATCCCGCTCTGCGGCCGCTTCGGCGCGACCACCGTGATCTCCCCATACTTCCGCAGGATGCCGACCAGCGTCCGCAACCCCTTGGCATCATATCCATCGTCGTTCGTAACCAGAATCCTCATATCCTACAAAGATACAAAAATTCCCCGACTCCCCTCCCCCTGCTCCGCCTCCCTGCTCATCCTCCCTGCTCATCCTCCCGACATCCGCCCGCCTCCAACACTCCCATCACCACCTCCCTTTATTCACCCATCTCCAAACCGGCCCCTTCTCCGGCACACCCCGTATTTGTATATTATTTATTATCAACAACTTCCAGTTTTGCTTAGGGGAAAAATCCCCAAGGCAAAATCATAATTTCCTCACCGACAAACACTTGCAAAAACGGTCCCTCCAAAAGATGCCCGATCAGGTCGGGCATGACGGAGTGGGGCCGGGCAGGACCTGGCACCACCGCCGGACATTGCGTAGAGGGGTGTTTTTCGCAACATGCTAATAGTCAGAATGATATGAAATCATACGGGGTCTATTTTTACCCCGTGTAATCGCATAAGATATTGACATTGAGCAAATAACGAAAAACAGGCAGTACCATTTGTCTTGGCTGTCTGTCATTGGGAGCACCAATCTGCTTTGGCTGCATGTCAATTGGAGGAGCCACAGATTGCGTGGTCTGGAAGAGGCAGAGGCGCCGGATCAGTACTGGCGGTCGCCGAAGATGGCGGTGCCGATGCGGACGATGGTGGCGCCGTAGTCGAGGGCGATCTTCCAGTCGCCGGACATGCCGATGGAGAGTTCCTTGAAATCGGACAGCTCCGGGAAGAGGTCGCGCAGATAGGCGAAGAAGTCGGAGATGCGCGCGAAGTCCGCGCGGATGTCTTCTTCGCAGTCGGTGTGCGAGGCCATGCCCATCAGGCCGCAGAAGCGGATGTTCTTGAATTTCTCCGCCCGGAAAAGGATGTCGAGGACCTCCTCCTCCTTGAAACCCTGCTTGGTCTCCTCGGCACCGATGTGCATCTCGAGGAGGATGCTGACCACGCGGCCGTTGGCCTTGCCCCAGTCCTGGATCGCGTCCAGCAGGTGCTGCGTGTCCACGGACTGCACGAGGTGCGCGTAAGGCAGCACCATCTTGAGCTTGTTGGTCTGCAGGTGTCCGATGAAATGCCACTCCAGGTCGAGGTCCTTGAGGGCCTCGACCTTGGCGGCAAATTCCTGCGGACGGTTCTCGCCGAAGCGACGCTGGCCGGCGGCATACGCCTCCCGGATGGCTTCGGCGGGATGGAATTTGGAAACTGCCACCAGCTTGACTTCCGGTGGCAGTTCCTTATTGATTGCTATAATATTCTCCTGAATCATTATCTGCGTTTCTGCTGGCGCATCTGCTGCTCCTGCATCTTCTGGGCCTCCTCGAGGCGCTGCTGCCACTTGCTCTTGGGCAGCGGCTTGCCCGCCGAGGCGCGCACCTTCGCGAGGATCTCGTCCTTGTTGATGGAGCGGCGGATCAGCCAGGTCTGCACGATCGCGATCAGCTGCGAGAGCAGGTAGTAGTAGCTCAGGGCGGCGGAAAGGCTGTTGCAGATGAAGAACATCATGATCGGCATCATCCACAGCGTCATGAAGCGCATCGAAGAGGCGCTCGGGTCATTGCCCGCAGGCTGGTTGGCCATCGTCATCTTCGAATAGCCCCACATCGTGACCGCCATCAGCAGGGCGAACAGCGAGATGTGGTCGCCGATCAGCGGCACGCGGCTGCCGAAGTCCACGATGGAATCGTAAGCCGACAGGTCATGGCACCACAGGAAAGACTGCTGGCGCAGCTCGATGGAAGCCGGGAAGAAGCGGAACATCGCCCACAGGATCGGGAACGTGAGCAGGGTCGGCAGGCAGCCGCCCATCGGGCTCACGCCCGCCCGCTTATACAGCTCCATGGTCGCCTGTTGCTTCTTCATCATCTCCTGCTGGTTGCCGGTATTCGGATATTTCTCGTTGATCTTGTCGATCTCCGGCTTCAGCGCGCTCATCTTGGCGGAAGAAGCGTAGGACTTGAAGGTCAGCGGAGAGACCACCAGCTTGATGACGATGGTCATCAGGAAGATGATCAGACCGAAACTGGCGATACCCAGGGTATTGTGGAAGAGATCGAACAGCGGGATGATCGCGTAGCGGGTGAACCAGCCCACGATCGAACCGCCGAGCGGAATGATCTTCTCATACTTGTGGCCGATGGCCTTGAAGGTCTTGAAGTGGTTGGGACCGAAGTAGAACTCGAACGGCACGCTCCCCTCGCCGCCGGCCGGCAGGTCGGCGCGCATCTGGGCGGAGCAGGTCATCAGGTTGTGGTCCGGATCGTCCTGCGAAGCGAACTGGATCTCCAGCGCACCGGAGGCGAACTCGTTCGGGGCGCGCAGGATGGTGGAGAAGAACTGCTGCTGGAAAGCGAACCAGCTGAGCCTGTTGTCCACGCGGCGGGAGCCGTTGCGGCCACGGCCGATCTCGCTGGGCTTCTTCTCGCCCTCGAAATAATAGTCCAGCTTGGAGTAGGTGGATTCGTTCTTGTAGCCCTTCTCCATGCGCGGGACCGTGACCTTGAAGTCGAGGTCGAACATGTTGACGTTGCGCGGGATCACGCCGGTCGTGCCAACGAACGAAAGCAGGTTGGACACCTGATAGCTATCCTCGTGCAGCGTGTAGCGCTGCTCGATATAGCCGCCGGAAGCGAACGGAAGCCGCATCACAAGCGTGGTATCCGTCTGCTCGGCCACCTGGAACACGAAGTCGGAAGTCTTGATGAACTCACCGGCATAGACGCTGACGGAGTAGGTGCTCATCCCTTCCTTGAAGAGATAGAGGTCCTCTTTCTCGTAGGTCTTGAAATCCTTGATCCGGGCGGACCAGGGCTGCGCGCCCTTGGTCGTGAAAGCGAGGGCGACCTTGTCGTTCTCCAGCGTCAGGATGGTACCCTCCGCCTGGTGGGCGCTCTCAAGGGCTGCATCCTTGTAGATGGAGGCCGGAGCCGGAGCCGTACCCGGCTCGGGCAGGACGGCGCCAAGCGTATCGGCGGCGGCCCGAAGGGCAGCGATGGAGTCCAGCTCCGCCTTGTGCTCC
>ONQP01000036.1 GCA_900319975.1 uncultured Bacteroidales bacterium
CTTTCGTAACTTCGCAGCAGATTTCTAAATGTAGAAGATGATGAAAAAAGAGAATGTAAACAATCAATTGGATGCCGAACTGGCACATGCAGGAGAAGAGACGGCGCTGAGTCCGAAGATGCTGCTCCTGGAAGAACTGCGAATCACACCCGAAAAAGAGCTCAAACCGATGGACTTCCTCTTCCGCCTGTTCGGCAGACGCTGTTTTCCACGCCGTGAACTGGTAGGCATCACCGGTAAGGCGAAGAGTGGAAAGACCTTTGTGGTGTCGATGCTGATGGCCTGTTGCGTGATGCGCGACGTGCTGAACTTCCATCGTGAGGAAGAAAAGGGATTGAAGGTAATGTGGTATGACACGGAACAGAGCGACGAATCGACACAGGACATCCTGAAAAACCGTATCTTGCCGATGATTGACACCTCTTCCGGTGAGGCGTGTTTCGACATTTTCAATGTGCGGAGTGTGGATTGGAAAGAACGGCGCGACCTACTGAAAGAGGCCATTGCGAGGGGGCATCCCGATCTGGTGGTGATCGACGGTATCCGCGACCTGGTGAACGACATCAACGACGGTGTGCTGGCCCAGGAGGTAATGGAGGAACTGATGCATTTAGCCACGGAGCACAACTGCTGTATCGTGTGCGTGCTCCACCAGAACAAGGGATCGGATGACCACAACCTGCGCGGATGGATCGGTACGGAACTGATGAACAAAGCCTTTGAGGTGTATGCGTGTGAGAAACTGATGCCGCAGTGTATCTTCAAGGTGCAGCAGGCGCTTACCCGTAAGTATGACATTGAACAGCCGATGTACTTCGAGGTGGGCGACGACGGCTTACCCGTGGTGTCTGGCGAACCCTCGGACGAAAGCCGTGGCAGTCAGCGACAGGAGCGACTGCCGCCCTTGAATCAGGCATACAGAGTGTATGATGAAACCGGCAAAGGGTCGTTTGATGTGCCCCGTCTTTTCAACGACGCCTTGCAGGGAGAGTGCGAGGTGCAGGCCCAGGTGTATCGTGAACGGGTGATGCAGTTGTCGGGTATCGCCATCCCGTTCAAGTATAACCAGCTGTTGAACGAAGCCTTGAAGCAGAAGGTGATCATCAAGGTGCAGAGAGACAAACTGACCTATTATCAGGCAGCGCCCTTCTGAAGCCTCACCGCCCCTCTATATCTGTCCCCCTTTAAGGGGACATAGATATGAGGGGGAGGCTTCTTTCGGGAAGTGATGAAAAGGTAAAAAAATAAGGATATGAAGATAGATGAACTTTTCCCCCATACGTTTAAGGCACTGGCCCGGCAGATCGACAGCCGCCCGCTTTGGCAGCAGTGCCAGAGCAGTCAGTCGGCATTTTGCCAGGCCGTGGTCAGCAACGGTTACCTGACGGAGGCGCAGATGGATTCCCTGGAGGCGCTGGCAGACCAGGCCGATGCGGCCAGTTCGGAGATTGCAGACAGAATTTCGCAGCAGGAGCTGAAGGCGCTCGAAACGGTAGAAATCGGTCGTTTCGCCCTCAATCGTCTCCACGGTCTGGCGCTGAGCGTTTCGCTGGGAAGAGAACTGGACCGGGAGGCAATCCTGCGTGTCTATGATCGCCTTTCGGACGAACAGAAATCTTCTCGGGAAGGGAAGGAAATCCTCGCTTTTCTCCAGACCTTTGAAAAGGTGGAGATCGGGTCTCCCATTCCGGATTATGGGTTCATCGACCTGGACGGAAAGACCCGGCGCCTCTCCGAATTCCAGGGGAAATGGCTCCTGCTGGATTTTTGGCAGTTCAGCTGCGGCCCCTGCTTCATGTCCGTGCCCGAACTCGGCGAAGTGAGCCGGGAGTTCGAGGGGCGGGTGACCGTCATCAGCATCAGCCTGGACGCGGATGCGTCCTGGCGCATGGCGACGGAGCAGCACGGCATCTTCTGGGACAACTGGCGTGATCCGGTCGGCAACGCCGGCGTCCTCCGGGCCTATGGCACGGGCGCGATTCCCACGTTCGTCCTGGTCTCGCCCGACGGCATCGTCAAGTCCGTCCACGTCGGCTATCACGCCGGCATCCTGCGCGAGATGGCACGGTCCGCCGACTGATCCCGCAGACAATCCCATCCATGTCCGCAAGACCTCACCGTCTTGCGGACATTGTTTATTTCCGCCGGCCCGGTCGTCGAAAGGGGAGGGGGATTCGTCGAAGGGCCTCCCGCCGGCCGGCGCTTTCGTCGAACGGGAAGGGCCGTTCGTCGAAAAACCGTTGAACCCGGGCCGCCTGCAGGCTACTTTTGCAGCAGAAATCGAAACAAAACGCAAAAGATATGAAACGAATCCTCTTCTCTTTGATCATCGCCGTGCTGGCCGCCTCGGCCCTGCACGCCCAGAGCACCGTCGTCTGCGGCGCTGTCCTCGACTCCCTCACCCGCCAGGGCGAACCGGCGGCCGTCGTCCAGTTCTTCAAGGTTCCGGACACGGAGAAGCCCGTCGCCTTCACGACGACCGACGCGGACGGCAAGTTCTGCCAGCGCCTGACCGGCGCGGGCGAATATGTGCTGCTGTACAGCGGCATCGGCCGCCAGGACCGCCGCCTCTCCTTCAAGCTCGGCGAAGAAGAGAGCTTCAATCTCGGCGAGATCCTCATCGTCGACGACGTCCAGACCCTCAAGAGCGCCTCGGTCACCGCGCAGCGCCCGCTCGTGAAGATGGAAGTGGACCGGATGACCTATAATGTAGCGGACGACGTGGACTCCAAGACCACGACCGTGCTGGAGATGCTCCGCAAGGTCCCGATGGTCACCGTCGACGGCCAGGACAACATCACCGTCAACGGCTCCTCGAGCTTCCAGGTCACCGTGGACGGCAAGCCGAGCCAGATGTTCTCCGGCAATCCTTCCCAGATCTTCAAGATGATGCCCGCCAGCTCCGTCAAGGACATCCAGGTCATCACCAACCCGGGCGTCCGCTATGACGCCGAAGGCGTGGGCGGCGTCCTGAACCTCGTGACCAACCGCGAGGCCACGGGCGGACAGAGCGTGGCGGACGGCTTCTACGGCTCCCTCCGCGCGATGGGCAGCACCCGCGGCGGTGGCGGCGGCCTCTTCCTGAGCCAGCAGAAGGGCAAGTTTTCCTGGAGCCTCAACGGCAACGGCATGTATATGAGCATGCCCGGCACCACGACCGACGTGACCCGCGAGATGCTCGGCAACCTGGGCGGCACGACCCTCAACCACAACGAATCCGCGATGACCATGCCGATGGGAATGGGCAACTTCAGCGCCAGCTACGAGATCGACCCGCAGAACCTCGTTTCCGCGACCGCCGGCCTGATGGTCTTCGGCACCACGATGGACGGCCTCGCCTCCACCTCCATGAGCGGCGGCGTCTACGGCACCGGCTTCTCCTACGACGGCACGACCTACACCAAGATGAGCTCCAACTCCATCACCGCAGGCATTGACTATCAGCACCTCTGGAGCGACGTCCCGGGCCGCAGCTTCATCCTCTCTTATCAGTTCTCCGGCCGTCCGACCACGACCCTGACCGAGAACACCTTCTCCGCCGCCGGGCAGGGTGGATTCGACCTGACCGACCGCAAGACGGACGGCACCCAGGGCTCTTCCGACCACACGGTCCAGGCCGACTTCACCACGCCGCTCGGCGCCACCGGCACCCTGAGCACGGGCGCCAAGTTCATCAGCCGCCTCAACAGCTCCTTCCAGCAGTTCTATCTGTGGAACGGCAACGAGTGGGTCTACAACCCCGCCGGCAGCCTCGACTACAAGTTCAGCAACCGCATCGGCGCCCTTTATGCCGAGTACAAGGCCACGCTTGGCGACTTCAGCCTGATGGGCGGTGTCCGCTACGAGTACACCTGGCAGGACGTCAACTACGCCGCCGGACAGGGCAACGACTTCAGCACCAGCTACGGCAGCCTCGTGCCTACGGCCAGCCTCCAGTTCAACATCAGCCAGACGCAGAACCTCGGCCTGTCCTACAACATGCGCATCAGCCGTCCGGGCATCAGCTACCTCAACCCCTACGTGGACATCTCCGACCCGACCGCCCGCACCTACGGCAACGGCGACCTCGACGTCGAGCGCGGCCACAACATCAGCCTCGTCTACAATGTCTACAGCCCCAAGTGGATCGTGAACCTCACCCTGCGTGAGACCCTGACCGCCAACGGCATCGCCTCCTATAGCTTCTATGACGCCAACAACCTGCTCAACACGACCTACGGCAACATCGTCCGCACCAGCGTCACCGGCCTCAACGCCTTCATCAACTGGAACGCCGGCCCGCTGACCCGCATCTTCCTCAACGGCGGCCTCAACTACACCGACCTGTCGAGCTCCGTGCTGGACCAGCACAACAGCGGTCTGAGCTACAACGCGATGCTGGGCTTCCAGCAGACCCTGCCCGCGGACTTCCGCCTGAGCGCCAACGTGGTCGCGATGGGCCGCAACTACTCCCTCCAGGGCTGGAGCACCGGCATGAGCATGGCCATGGTCGGCCTGACCAAGACCTTCTTCGACGACCGCCTCGGCATCAGCGTCAACTATACGATGCCGCTGAACGGATGCAAGGGCATGGAGATGCGCAGCTATACCTCCGGCAAGGACTTCCGCTCCGAGAGCATCAACGTGATCCCGATGCAGAACCTCAACATCAGCATCAGCTGGAGCTTCGGCAAGCAGGGTTCCGTCCGGGTCAAGAGCACCCGCAAGACCATCAAGAACGACGACCTGCTCAACGCCGAGAGCACGACCGAGAGCCTGGGCAGCAGCCTGATGGGCGGCGGCGCCGGAATGGGTATGGGTATGTAAACTCGCAGAAAATCATTATATTTGTCCTGATATGGGCAAGCAAAACAAAAACTCCGTCCTGACAGTGGCCCAGATAGCAGTCTGGGCTGCCGTCTTTCTGCTTCCTGCCGCCGTCAACATCTTCGTGTCCGGCAACACCAACCACGCCTGGGGCGTGATGCGCGGGTCCTTCTTCATGATGTGGCCCTGCCTGGTGGTCTATCTGATCAACTACTGGCTGCTGGTGCCGCATTTCCTGTTCCACGACGGACGCAAGAAGTGGTTCTGGATCGTCAACGTCGTGCTCCTGATCGTGCTCAACCGGCACTTCCTGCATCCTGCCCCTATCCCGCAGGAAGTGGCTGAGCACATCCCGATCAAGATGTCCGAGTTCTGGGCCTTCCACGTGGTGAACGCCCTGTCTTCGGCGCTCTTCCACTGCGTCTTCATCGTGGCGGCCGTGGGCATCCGCTACATCGTGCGCATGCACAAGATGGAGGTCCAGCTCGAGGAGGAGAAGCGCAAGACGGCCGAGGCCGAGCTGACCTGGCTCAAGCACCAGCTCAATCCGCACTTCCTTTTCAATACGCTCAACAACATCTCCTCGCTCACGCAGATCGACCCCGACAAGGCGCAGGAGAGCATCGGCGAACTCAGCGACACGCTCCGCTACGCCCTCTACGACACCGACACCGACAAGGTCCCGCTCGCTGGCGAGGTGACCTTCATGGACAATTATATCCACCTGATGCAGCTGCGCTGCAACGAGCTCACGGAAGTGACGACCGCCTGGGAGCTGCCCGCCGAGGAGGTGCGCATCGCGCCGCTGCTCTTCATCTCGCCGATCGAGAACGCCTTCAAGCACGGCGTCAACGCCCGGATGGCGTCTTTCGTGCACATCCGGCTGCGCGCCGAGGGCCGGGACCTGGTGTTCGAGTGCGAGAATTCCACCTTCGAGAAGGGCGGCGAGGACCACATCGGTTCCGGCATCGGGGTGGAGAACCTCAAGCGCCGGCTGGAGCTCATCTACCCGGGCGCCTATTCCTATGAACAGAAAGAGAAGGACGGCACCTATTCCGTCCGCATCGTCCTGAAAAATATCGTTGGATGAAAGAATTGCGCTGCATGGTCGTCGACGACGAGCCGCTGGCCGTCAAGATGCTGGAAAACTTTATCTCCAAGACTTCCTTCCTCTCGCTGGAAGCTTCGTTCACCGATCCGGTCGCCGCGCTGGAGGCCATCCGCGCGCAGCGGCCGCAGCTGGTCTTCCTGGACATCCAGATGCCTGACCTCAACGGGATGGAGCTCTCGCGGATGATTCCGGAAGGCACGCGCATCATCTTCACGACGGCATTCAAGGACTACGCCTTCGACAGCTACGAAGTGTCCGCGCTGGACTTCCTGCTCAAGCCGATCCGCTACCAGAAGTTCCTGGAGGCGGCCGAGAAGGCCCGCCAGTGGTTCGCGCTCGTGGAGGGCGCCGAGGCCGCCGAGGCGGCTGCCGGCGGCAACTCCGGGCAGCAGGATTCCATCTTCGTCAAGTCCGAGGGGCAGCTGCGCAAGGTCGCCTTCACCGACATCAAGTATGTCGAGGGGATGAAGGACTATGTCCTGCTGCATCTCTGCTCGGAGAAGCGTCCGCTCGTCACGCACATCACGATGAAGGCCGTCGAGGAGCTGCTCCCCGCGGGCGCGTTCATGCGCGTGCACCGCTCCTATATCGTCGCGCTGGACAAGATCGACTCCGTGAGCGGCACCAACGACATCTCCATCGGGGACACGTTCATCCACGTCTCCGACGCCTACCGGGCCGCTTTCGAAGCGTATCTCTCGCAGCGGATGCTGCGCTGACGGCGCGGGCTGTCGAAAAAAAATAATTCAATATTTACTTGAAATAGTTGCGCAACTAAATTTTTTAGTTATATTTGCGCTGAACAATCGTACGCTTATGAAACGTCTGACGAAAAAAGAAGAGGTCATCATGAACCATTTCTGGGAGAAGGGGCCGCTGTTCGTGCGCGAGTTGCGGGAGCTCTACCCGGAACCGAAACCGCATTTCAGCACGCTCTCCACGCAGGTGCGCACGCTCCAGGACGAGGGTTTCATCGACCATAAGGAGTATGGCCCCACCTACCAGTACTTCGCCAAAGTCTCGCGCGAGGAGTACAAGCAGCGCTCGCTGGTGGGCCTGATCGACAAATATTTCGACAATTCCTACATCAATGCGGTGTCGGCGCTGGTCAAGGAGGAGAAGATCTCCGTGGACCAGCTCAAGGAACTGATCGACCTGATTGAAAAGGAGAATTAAGCTATGATGACTTTCCTGATCTACGAGGCGAAGGTGGCGGTGGCGCTGGCCATTTTCTATATGTTTTTCCGCCTGCTCCTCAAGAAGGAGACCTTCCACCGTTTCAACCGCGTGGTGCTGCTGGGCGCGACGGTGCTGAGCTTCCTGCTGCCGTTCTGCATCATCACCGTCCGCAAGGTTGTGGAGATGCCGCCCATCGAGGTGGGCGCGGCCGCGGCGGACGCGGCGCTTGCGCCGGTCGCCGCCGCGCCCGCCACCCCCTGGTGGCAGGTGGCCCTGGCCGTCCTTTTCTTCGCCGGCGTGGCCTTCGTGCTGTTCCGCGCGCTGGTGTCCGTCCTTTCCATCCTCCGCATCATCCGACGCGGGGAGCAGATCCGCGAGGAGGACGGCTGCCGGATCATCGTCACGGAGCGGGACATCGACCCGTTCAGCTGGATGAAGTATATCGTCCTGTCCCGCAAGGACTGGGAGGGGCAGCATGCGCCCATCATCGCGCACGAGAAGGCGCACATCGCCTACCGGCACTCCGTGGACCTGCTGCTGGTGGACTTCATGTCGGCGCTGCAGTGGTTCAACCCGGCTATCTGGATGCTCCGCGCGGACCTGCAGGAGCTGCATGAGTACGAGGCGGACGACGCCGTGCTCCGGGGCGGGACCAACCTGAAAGAATATCAGTATTTACTTATAAGAAAAGCTGTCAGCAAGAGCGGCTACTCGGTTGCCAACAGCTTTAATCACAGTATCCTTAAAAATCGTATTACTATGATGTCAAAATCCAAATCCCCTCTGATGAGAGGGCTGCGGGTGCTGTATCTGCTCCCGCTCGTATGTCTGGGTCTCAGCCTTCAGGCGCAGACCGTGTTTGTTCCTGCAGACAAAGGTAGTGTAAAAGTGCGAGTTACGCAAGAGGGCGCGGAGCCTCTCTGCATCCTGCGCCAGGCTTCCGGCGAGGAGAAGGAGATCAGCCAGGCCTGAAGGACGCCGAATCCACGGCGAAGTACGGCGACAAGGGGAAGAACGGTGTGGTCATCGTCACCCTGAAAGAAGCAGGAACGTTCAGCGCGACGCTCAACTACAAGGATGGCGATAACGCTGGGGCCGGATCCGCGGTCCGCCTGCGCTATACCGGTGAAGGTGATGCCATCCTGCTGTTCATTGTCCGTCAGCCCTGGGGCGAGGAGAAGGAAGTCAGCCGCGCCGAGTTCGAGAAGATCGATCCGGCCACGATCGATTCCATGGAGGTCCTGAAGGACGCCGAATCCACGGCGAAGTACGGCGACAAGGGGAAGAACGGTCGTCCTGAACCTCAAGCGGTCCCAGCAACGGTGATTTCGCTTTCAATGGATCTGCCGGGAGCGCGAGAGATATCTCCGCTCCCGGTTTGTATTTGCTGCGGTATGGTTTTTGCCGATACGCAAAATGTGATCAAACCATAAATCATTATGAAATCTTCTGTTTTAAAAACGCTTATTGTGGCATCGCTGATGTCGCTTTGCTTCATCGCTTCGGCGCAGGTCTATGTCGGTGGTTCCATTTCGGGCGCCGTCAAAAACTCTTCGAATGCTGACGTCAAACAGAATTCCTGGTCTTTCAACGTCCAGCCGGCAGTCGGGTATCTCCTGAATGACAACTGGGCGATCGGCGGCCGGATTTCCTACAGCTTGTCGAAGAGCAAGACGGAGCGTGTGGGATATGACTACCAATCCACATCAAACTCGAACGTGGTCGTCATCAATCCCTATGCCGCTTACTCTCCGCTCCGGAGCGGCAACTTCGCGCTGTGGGCGGAATTCGGCCTGAGATTCGCTCCCAAGATGCACTCTTCCGATTATGCCATCTACGGGGCTTATATTGTGCCGGCGCTCACGTACGATCTCAACGACCATTTTGTCTTGAAATCAAACCTCGGCTTCGCCTCTCTCTCTGTGACCGGCACCAGCGAAGGGGGTTTCTCCTTCTCGGGATCCGCTGGCGAAAAGAGCGATCTCTCCATCGGCGTCCTCTATAAATTCTAAAATGCAGAAGTAGCAGCCTATTGCCGGGAGCGGAAGAGCCATTCTCCGCTCCCGGCTTTGGTTTTGTCACAAATAATGAGCATATTTACCTAATCAAAAAAATACCAGAATGAGAAAAACTTTCCTTGCCCTTTTGGCGGGCATCCTGCTGGCAGGCGCTGCCCATGCGCAAGTGTATGTGATGGACTATGACATGTTCGTGAACAATCGTAACGTCAAGGTCAAGCTCCATGTGCAAGATGCACGGAGCGAAGAACCCCTGCCCTTCGCGACGGTATATCTGAACCGTCAGGGCGACACGACCATCACGCATTTCGCGCTTTCGGACCAGAAAGGCGCCGTGGAGATCGCCGACGTGCCGACCGGGCGTTATCGGCTCAACGTGGAACTGATCGGCTACACGCCCTTTGCCAAAGACTGTAACTTCCGCGATTATGAGGAAGACCTCGGTGTCATCAAGCTGGAGGAAAACCCTGAGATTATCGATGCTGCGTCCATCACTGCGGTGGGAAATGCCATCGAGGTCCGGCAGGATACGCTGATCTACAACGTATCCTCCTTCCATGTCGGCGACAACGCGATGCTGGAGGACCTGATCAAGAAGATGCCCGGCATGGAGATCGCGGAAGACGGTACGGTGAAGGTGAACGGCGAACCGGTGGACAAGATTACCGTCGGTGGCCGGACCTTCTTCTTCAATGACCCTTCCGCAGCCCTCAAGAACCTTCCGGCCAAGATTGTGGACAAGATTAAGGTCATTGACCGGGAAAATGAAGAGGCGGCCTTCTCCGGCGTCATGTCCCAGAACAACCGGGAGAAGGTGATGGACCTGGAACTGAAGGAAGAATACAAGGAGGGCTGGTTCGGCAACGCCAAATTGAGCGGCGGTTACCGGCAGGGGCGCGAAGATGCGGGCCTGAGCGATGACCGGCGCGGCCTGTTCGGCGGCAATTTCCTGCTCAGCGGCTATAACGAGAAGGATCAGTTGACGTTGATCGCGAACGGCCAGAACGCCCAGGAACCCGGCAGTCCCAACCTCATCTATATCGGCGGGGAAGATGACCTGGAGGATCTGGATTACAATTCGCTGTTCGACGGGCTGAAGACTTCCGCAATGGCCGGCGCCAACCTGAACTCCGACCGCATCAAAGGGATGGAGTCTACGGCCAGCGTCAGTTACAATTACAACGACAAGGTTACCCGGCAGCGGATTTCGCGTCTGTCCGCCGTGGTGGGGGAGGACCCCCTGTCTTCGGAGAGCCTGTCGAGCTATCTGAACCATGAGAATCGCATCAACCTCGGTTTCGAACTTAGAAAGAAAGACACCAAGAAGTTCAATTTCTCCTTCAGACCCAAATTCCGCTTCAGCAACGGCGGCTCGTCTTCGCAAGAAGAGTCCGTCACCCAGGATGGCCAGGGTGTGGAACTCAATCGCGCCATCGCCAGCCAGTCCGCCAGGCAGCAAGCTTTCCGGGCCAATGGCAATCTTTCTGTCGGTGTCAAGGATCTCGGCAAGGCGCGCCGCACCCTGTCCCTCGTCGCTGCCTATAACTTCAAGAACAACAGCAGCTGGAGCGAGGAGGATTCCCGGACCTGGTATTCCGGCGACGTCACGCCACGCCAGCTGCGTTATGAAGGCGCCGGCAACGGCCAGATGATCGGCGGCAGCCTTTCCTATCTGGAGCCTTTCGGCGAATGCTGGGGCCTGGCCGCCATCGCGGATACGCGCTGGCAGCGGCAGTCCTCCGGTAAGGATGCCTTCAACGCCGACGGCTCGGCCAACGCGTATTATTCCTCGTCTTCACGCAGCGATTATCTCCTGCTGAACCAGAGTCTCCAGGTACAGTACAAGAAGGATGACAAGCAGTTCTTCTTCGGCGTGCAGCACGCTCAGGCCCGCAATGAGGTCCGGACCCGCTCGCTGGGCCGGGACGCGTCTACGGGCATCGGCGAGTGGCTGCACGACTGGTCGCCGTATCTGTCCATCCGTGGCGGCGATAACGGGCACAGCTTCTACATTGATTACGATGGGGAAACCAACCAGGTCTCCGGGACCCGGATCGCGCCCATACTGGATATCTCGAACCCGCTTCAGATTTCCACCGGAAATGTCTATCTCAAGCCGTCGTTCCGGCACAACGCCTCCATAAGCTGGAGCTACAATGACAAGAAAACGTTTTCCTATATAGGATTGTATCTTAGCGGCTCGATGACCCATCGCGGTGTCGTGTCCGCGTCCTGGTTCGATGCGGACGGAGTGCGGTATTCCGTGCCGGTCAACACCGGAAAGCCGACGCTCGGCGTCTCCGGCTCCATGTCCTGGCAGCGGCCGCTCGGCCCGTCGAAGAACTGGAACATTGGCCTCGGGATGAACTTCGACATGTCCGCGAGCACCAGTTATCAGGCGTGCGGCCGCCGGGCCGGAATGGATCTGACGACTTTCGATTACAATGCTTTCATGGCGGACTTCTGGGGAGATGCGGGCGGCTCCCGCTTCTACGGCGGACAGAGCGGATTCGCCGAGAGCCGTTCCAAGCAGACATATTGCCGGGGGTATGTGAATCTTGAGTACTCGTTGGAGCGTTTCTCGGCGTCAGTGTATTCGTCCGTCAGCAACAATCGGCGCCGTTACAGCCTCGATCCTTCCGCGAACTCGGATTATTGGAATTTCTACTATGACTTCGAACTGCGCTACGAGACCCTGAATGGCTGGGAGTTCAACTCGGATATCGGGTACGCACATTTCCTGGGTTACGGTGCCGGTTATAACAAACCGTATTGTACCTGGAACCTGGGCGTCAGCAAGACGGTCAAGGCGTTTACCCTGAGCCTGAGCGTTGCTGACCTGCTGAATCAGCAGCGTTCCCTGCGGCGTTCGGTCGAGGCGGAATTCGTTGAGGACAGATACAACCTGGTGATGGGTCGTTATGCGATGTTCTCCGTCAAGTGGAGCTTCGGCAAGATGAACCCGGCCAAGAACGGCCGCGTGCAGGATGCGATGTTCAACATGCTCTAGCTATGATTCTTGCATATCCCGCAGAAAATGTGTAAATTCGCAGGATTTCTAAGGAAATTCAAATAGTTAGTTTAGTATACAAATGAAAGATTCCATTATCATCCTTTGCGGCGGTGGCCCTGCTCCGGGCATGAACACCGTCGTTTGTTCTGTTGCCAAGACCTTCCTGGCCGGCGGTTATCGTGTCATCGGCCTCCACGGTGGTTACAGCGGCCTGTTCAGCCAGAACCCGCGCACCGAGGACCTCGACTTCTTCAAGGCCGACGCCTACTTCAACCGCGGTGGCTCCTATCTGCAGATGAGCCGCTTCAAGCCGACCGACGAGGATTTTGAGAAGAACTTCAACCTCTCCCTGTTCACCGACAACAACATCAAGCTCCTGGTGACCGTCGGTGGCGATGACACCGCCTCCACGGCCAACCGCATCGCGAAGTTCCTCGAGAACAAGAAATACCCCATCGCCAACATCCACGTGCCCAAGACGATCGACAACGACCTTCCGCTGCCGAACAACGCCCCGACCTTCGGCTTCAACTCCGCCAAGGACGAAGGCGCCCACATCGCCCGCACCGTGTATGAGGATGCCCGCACCTCCGGCAACTGGCTGCTCATCAGCGCCATGGGCCGCAGCGCCGGTCACCTGGCCCTTGGCATCGGCGAGGCGACCCACGCCCCGATGACCATCATCCCGGAGATGTTCAACAAGACGGACATCACCATCGACAAGATCATCAAGCTCACCGTCTCCACGATCCTCAAGCGCAACATCCTCGGTATCGGCTACGGCACCGTGGTGGTCGCTGAGGGCGTGTTCCACGATCTGGCCGCCGACGACATCAAGGCTGCCGGCGTGCACATGACCTACGACGAGCACGGCCACCCCGAGCTCGGCAAGATCAGCAAGGCCGTCCTCTTCAACGAGCTGCTCGAGAAGGAGCTCAAGAAGCTCGGCCTCAAGGCCAAGACCCGTCCGGTCGAGATCGGCTACGACGTCCGCTGCCAGGATCCGATCGGCTTCGACCTGACCTACTGCTCCGAACTCGCCATGGGCGTGTACGAGCTCTTCAAGAAGGGCGAGACCGGCTGCATGGTCTACGTGGACGCTTTCGGCAACGCCAAGCCGCTCTACCTGCACGACCTGCAGAACGAGGAGGGCAAGATCCCGCCGCGCCGCGTCGAGATCGAAGGCGGCATCGCGCAGAACTACTACAACTTCATCTGCCACTTCATCACCCCGGCAGACTATGAGGCTGCGAAGAAGTATGTCGCCGATCCCGAAGCCTACGACTTCAAGAAGATCCTCAACTGGTAGTTGAGCTTCAAATACAAAAAAGGCCCCCGGAGCAATCCGGGGGCCTTTTCGTATCAGGCTGACGGCAATCAGTCGCCGGTGTTGGCGAGGGTGCCGGAGATGTACTGGTCGTAGGCGGTCATGTCCACGAGGCCGTGGCCGGAGAGGTTGAAGAGGATGACCTTGGACTCGCCGGTCTCCTTGCACTTGTTGGCTTCGTTGATGGCGGCCGCGATGGCGTGGCAGGACTCCGGGGCCGGGATGATGCCTTCCGCGCGGGCGAAGAGCACGCCGGCGGAGAAGGAGTCGAGCTGGCGGATGTCCGTGGCCTCGATCAGGCCGTCCTTCAGCAGCTGGGAGACGATGGCGCCGGCGCCGTGGTAGCGCAGGCCGCCGGCGTGGATGTTGGCCGGGCGGAAGTCGTGGCCCAGGGAGAACATCGGGATGAGCGGGGTCAGGCCCGTCTCGTCGCCGAAGTCGTACTTGAATTCACCCTTGGTGAGCTTGGGGCAGGATGCCGGCTCGGCGGCGATGAAGCGGGTCTTCTTGCCGTCCAGCAGGTTGTGGCGCAGGAACGGGAAGGAGATGCCGCTGAAGTTGGAGCCGCCGCCGAAGCAGCCGATGACGATGTCCGGGTATTCGCCGGCCATCTCCATCTGCTTCTCGGCCTCCAGGCCGATGACAGTCTGGTGCAGGCAGACGTGGCTGAGCACGGAGCCCAGGAGATATTTGCAGTTGGGGGTGCTCATCGCGAGCTCGACCGCCTCGGAGATGGCGGTGCCGAGCGAACCCTGGTGGTTGGGATCGGCGGTGAGGATGTCCTTGCCGGCACGGGTGGACATGGACGGCGACGGGGTCACGAGGGCGTCGAAGACCTGCATGATGCTGCGGCGGTAGGGCTTCTGCTCATAGCTGATCTTGACCTGGTAGACGGCGCAGTCCAGGCCGTAGAGCTTGGAAGCGTAGGAGAGGGCGGCGCCCCACTGGCCGGCGCCCGTCTCGGTGGTGACGTTGGTCACGCCCTGCTGCTTGCAGTAGTAGGCCTGCGGGATGGCGGAGTTGAGCTTGTGGGAGCCGAGCGGGTTCACGCTCTCGTTCTTGAAATAGATGTGCGCCGGGGTGCCGAGGGCCTCCTCGAGGCCGTAGGCGCGCACCAGCGGGGTGCAGCGGTAGTAGGAGTACTTCTCGCGCACATCCTCGGGGATGTCGATCCAGCGGTCGGTCTGGTTGACTTCCTGCCTGGCGCATTCTTCGGCGAAGAGGGGATAGAGGTCTTCGGCTTTGATGGGCTGCTTCGTGCCCGGGTGGATCATCGGCTGCGGCTTGTTGACCATGTCAGCCTGGATGTTGTACCATTGGGTAGGAATCTCGGATTCCGGGAGGATGAACCTTTTCTGTTTCATTATGGCGTGGTTTTATAGATTCTTGTCAATGTAGGATGCGAGCGCATCGATGGCGCTCTCCGGGGTCGCCCAGCTCGTGCAGAAACGCACGCCGGCGTGCGTGTCGTCCACCTCTTGCCACAGCTCGAAGCCAAACTGCTCCGCAAGCGGCGCGAGGGCGGCCGTCGGGAGGATGGGGAAGACCTGGTTGGTGGTGTTCTCCACCAGGAAGGGGATGCCCTTGGCCGCGAAGGCCGCGCGCAGGCGGTCGGCCAGGCGGTCGGCGTGGCGGGCGAGCTTGAAATACAGCCCTTCATTCATCAGGACCTCATATTGCAGGCCGAGCAGGCGGCCCTTGGCGAGCATGCCGCCGTGTTGCTTGATCAGGTAGCGGAAGTCCTCGGCGAGCGCGCTGCGCGTGAAGACGACGGCTTCGCCGAACAGGGCGCCCTGCTTGGTGCCGCCGACATAGAAGATGTCGCAGAGGCGGGCGAGGTCCTTGGGCAGGATGTCGACGCCGGAGGCCTCCAGGCCGTAGCCGAGGCGCGCGCCGTCGACGAAGAGGGGGATGTCCCAGGCGCGGCAGACGTCGTGGAGCGCTTCGAGCTCCCGCTTGCTGTAGATGGTCCCGAGCTCCGTCGGGAAAGAGATATAGACCATGCCGGGCTGCACGGTGTGCTCGCGGCTGAAGTCGCGCTGGTGCGCCTCGAGCAGGGCGCGGACCTGGTCGGCGGAAATCTTGCCGTCCGTGGCGGGCAGGGCCAGGATCTTGTGTCCGCTCTGTTCCACGGCGCCGGTTTCGTGGACGTTGATGTGTCCGCTGGCGGCGCACACGACGCCCTGGTGCGGGCGGAGCTGCGAGGCGATGACGGTGGCGTTGGTCTGTGTCCCGCCGACGAGGAAGTGGACCTCGGCGTCCGGGCAGTCGAAGACGTAGCGGACCATGTCCGCGGCCTTCGCGCAATGCGGATCCTCGCCGTAGCCCAGGGTCTGCTCCAGGTTGGTCTCCCGGAGCGCCTCGAGAATCTGCGGACAGCACCCTTCCAGATAGTCGCTTTCGAAATGGATCATAAAAGAGAAGACTACTAACTAAGCGTATGCAGTCTGCAAGGTAAGAAAAAAAAGGATTGAATATACCCCCGGAATGATTATTTTTGTGACAAGTGCGGTGGGAAATGAAAAGAACCGCGATTCACATCGCGGTTCTTTCTCA
Source organism: uncultured Bacteroidales bacterium (assembly GCA_900319975.1). Classification (GTDB taxonomy): domain Bacteria; phylum Bacteroidota; class Bacteroidia; order Bacteroidales; family UBA932; genus Cryptobacteroides. The sequence continues at coordinate 16,011 of ONQP01000036.1, forward strand.
ATTCTAACCAAAAATTATTAACCAATGAAATTCAACTCGCATCTACTGATTGCAAGGTCCGTGCCAAAATGATAAAGACGAACGCAGCCCGATTGCTGGATGCCGCCGGCATCCCCTATGAACTGATCCCCTACGACTATACGGAAGAGGACCTGAGCGCGCAGCATGTTGCGGCGGAGCTGGGCGAGGATATCGACCAGGTATTCAAGACGCTGGTGCTGCGCGGAGACCGCACCGGCTTCTTCGTGTGCGTGATTCCGGGCGACTTCGAGGTGGACCTGAAGGTGGCTGCGCGCATCTCCGGCAACAAGAGCTGCGAGATGCTTCACGTCAAGGAACTGCTCCCCACCACGGGCTACATCCGCGGCGGCTGCAGCCCCATCGGGATGAAGAAGGCGTTCCCGACCTATATCCACGAATCCGCGCTGCTCTACGACTATATCTACATCAGTGCAGGGCAGCGCGGACTCCAGTTCAAGATCGCTCCGCAGGCCCTGTTCGATTTCGTGGGCGCGGAGCTCTATCCCATCTAGCCAAGCGGCTTGTAGGTGAAGTCCAGCAGCTCGGCGCCGTCGCCGAGCAGGTAGGCCGGACGCAGGGCGAAGAAGCCCTGGTAGCGGTTGTGGTGCATTCCGGACACATCCTGTCCTTCCATCACGGGCGTCCATTCGCCGTCGCCCGCCTGCTCCCAGACGCTCACGACGTTGCGCTCGTTGCGGATGCGCACGGCGAAGGCCGGGTCGCTGCCGGTCAGGCCGATGTTGGCCTCTTCGTTGTAGAAGAGGAACAGGCCTGCCTGGCTTCCCTCCGGGATGGCGAAGCGGGCCGTGACCTCATAGGAGGCGTCCACGGCCGTGGTCGTCCAGAGGGTGCCGCCGGCGTAGCCAGGCTGCCATTTCGCCCAGAGGAGCGGATCGTCGTAGTCGCGCAGGCTGTCGTAGTCGCCCTGCAGGCCGTCCTGCTCCCATTTCGCACCGTCTTTCTCCGTCAGCACGGGCCAGCCGTCTGCCGTCCATTCGACGCTCTCGACGATGGTGCTGCGGCCCAGGGTGTGGAAGCCGTTGCGGTAGGCGTGGTAGACGATGTACCAGTTGCCCTTCGCGTCGTCGAAGAGGGTGCCGTGGCCTTTGGACCACCAGGCTTCGTCGGCGCTGTAGGTGTGGACCATCGGGTTGTGGGGGCTGTTCTCCCACGGGCCGAGCGCGCTCTTGCTGCGGGCCACCACGACCATATGGCTGGTCGCCGGGCCGGCGGTGCCGCCCTCGGCGCTCACGAGGTAGTACCAGTCGCCGCGTTTCAGGAGCTTGGGCGACTCCAGCCACATGCCCTCGGTCTCCCATTCGGCGGGGAATTCCCAGCCGTCGTAGACCTTCTGCGGCTTGCCCGCGGCGGCCAGGCCGTCCGGGGTCAGGGGCGTGACCCAGCCGTTGTTGGTGTAGAGATAGCGCCGGCCGTCCTCCGCCACGACGTGGCCCGGGTCGATGCCGCCCACGTCGAGCTTGACCGGGGCGCTCCAGGGCCCCTCCGGCCGGTCGGCCACCACGACGTAGTTCTCGCCGCGGCTGGTCGGGTAGTAGATGTAGTATTTGCCGTCCACCTTGCAGATGTCGGGGGCGAAGATGGAATAGTCGCCGTCCTCGACGGCCCGCGCCACCGGCTCCCAGTGCCGCAGGTCGGTGGAGTGCCAGACGAGCAGGCCGGGGAAGTAGGTGAACGAAGAATGGGTCATATAGAAGTTCCTGCCGTCGCGCAGGATGGTCGGGTCGGGGTAGTCGCCCGGGAAGATGCAGGTCTTGACGGTCTTGGCCTTGTCGGGGGCGCAGGCGGCGGCCAAAAAGCCTGTAATCAGCAGTAAACAGAGGGATTTCAGTCTCATTATGTGTCAGTTTTCCTGTAAAAATACGGAAAAAATAGTATATTGTGGCGAACACTAAAACGCAATCGCCATGAAAAAGACTTTTTGGGACCGGATCAGTGACATCACCCACATCCACAGACGTGCGGCTTTCGCGGACGTTCCGGAGCGGAGCGGTACGAAAGAACCCGCCTTCATGACCCTGGCCAGGGAGCGTTATTCCTGCCGCAGCTACAAGGACACGCCGCTCACGGACGCGCAGGTCGCCCAGATCCTGGAGGCGGCCCGCGTGGCGCCGACCGCCGCCAACAAGCAGCCGGTGCATGTCTGGGTGGTCAAGAGCCCGGAGGGGCTCGAGAAACTGAAGGGCGCGACGGACTACACCTACGGGGCACCCGTGGTGTTCATGGTCGGCGCGAAGCCGGACGCCGCCTGGGTGCGCAAGTATGACGGCAAGAACGGCGCCGAAGTGGACGCCGCCATCGTCGGGACGCACATCATGCTGGCCGCCTCGGCCCTGGGCCTCGGCAACGTCTGGGTGGGCTCCTTCGACCCGGCGCGCATCAAGGCCGATTTCCCGGAGACGGAAGGCTACGAGGTCGTGTGCCTCTTCCCGGTGGGCGTGCCCGCCGCCCCGGCCGGAGCCAACCACGACCAGCGCCAGCCGCTCGGCCAGTTTGCCTCGGAGCTCTGAACGTTTGCTTCTTAGCGGAGAGATTGTTATATTTGTGAATTAATACACTGAAAATGAAAAAGACCATCCTCCCCCTTTTCGCGGCTGCGGCCCTGCTTCTGGCGGGCTGCGCCCCCAAGCCGTCCGAGAATGCTCCCGTTACTCCGAACGCCATGATTGAACAGACTACGCCCAATCCCGAGAACGCCGCCCAGGCTCAGCAGTTCCTCAAGAAGTGCGGCACCTACTACCTCGCCACCGTCGAGGGTGACCAGCCGCGCGTCCGTCCTTTCGGAACCGCCGAGATCTTCGAGGGCAAGCTCTATATCCAGACCGGCAAGGTCAAGAACGTCTACAAGCAGCTGATCGCCAATCCCCGTGCGGAGATCTGCGCGTTTTCCGGCACCGAGTGGATCCGCATCCAGTGCGAGCTGATCCCGGACGAGCGCATCGAGGCCAAGCAGGACATGCTGGACAAGAACCCTTCGCTTGGAATGATGTACAAGGCGGATGACGACAATACCATCGTATTCTATCTCCGCAACGCCACCGCGACGATTTCTTCCTTCAGTGCTCCTTCGCGGAGCTTCCAGTTCTAGGAAAGCGTTTTCCGGTCATATATGTACGATTTAGCCATCATCGGCGGCGGCCCCGGCGGGTACGTTGCCGCGGAGCGTGCCGGCGCTGCCGGCCTCAAGGTCGTCCTTTTCGAGCAGAATGCCCTCGGCGGCGTCTGTCTCAACGAAGGTTGCATCCCTACCAAAACCCTGCTCTACAGCGCCAAGGTCTATGATTATGCGCAGCACGCCGACCGTTACGGGGTGAGCGTGGAGGCGCCGTCGCTGGACTTCGGCGCCGTGCTCAAGCGCAAGGAGAAGGTCGTCCGCAAGCTCGTCGCCGGCGTGAAGGCGCAGATGAAAGGCGCGGGCGTGGAGGTGGTCGCCGCGCAGGCGGAGATCACCGGGCGCAGCGCCGACGGCTTCACGGTCGCGGCCGACGGGCAGACCTACGAGGCGGCGAAGCTGCTGCTCTGCACCGGCTCCGAGGCCGTCGTGCCGCCCATTCCGGGCCTGCGCGAAGGGCTCGGCGGCGCGGTCGTGACCAGCCGCGAGATCCTCGCGCTCGAGGAGCGTCCCGAGGAGCTGGTCGTCATCGGCGGCGGCGTGATCGGGATGGAATTTGCCAGTTTCTTCAACTCCGTCGGCACGAAGGTGACGGTCGTGGAGATGCTGCCCAAGATCCTCGGTCCGATGGACGGCGAGATCAGCGCGATGCTGCAGGCGCAGTACGCCAAGAAGGGCGTGACCTTCTGCCTGGGCTGCAAGGTCGTTGCGGTCGAAGGCGACACCGTGGTCTATGAGACGCCGGAAGGCGAGACCTGCCGCGTGCGCGGGGACAGGATCCTCGTGTCGGTGGGCCGCCGCGCCCGGCTGGAGGGCTTCGGCCTGGAGCGCCTGGGCGTGGAGCTGTCGCTCAACAAGGCCGGCAGGCCCGTCGGCATCAAGGTCGACGCGCAGATGCGCACCAGCGTGCCGGGCGTCTATGCCGCCGGCGACGTGACGGGCTTCTCGATGCTGGCGCACACGGCTTCCCGCGAGGGCGAGGTGGCGGTCAACGATATCCTCGGCAAGGCCGATGAGATGTGCTACGACGCCATCCCGGGCGTGGTCTACACCAACCCGGAGGTCGCGGGCGTCGGGCTGACGGAAGAGGAAGCCGTGGCGCGCGGCATCGCGCACACGGTGCGGAAGCTCCCGATGGCGTTCTCCGGCCGCTTCGTGGCCGAGAACGAGCGGGGCGAAGGCCTCTGCAAGATCATCTGCGGCGCGGAGCGCCAGGAGGTGCTGGGCGTCCATATGCTGGGCAACCCGTGCTCCGAGATCCTGTCCGCGGCGTGCATCGCCGTCGCAGACGGAATGACCGCCGGGCAGCTGAAGCGCATTGTCTTCGCCCACCCGACGGTCTCGGAAATCCTTAAGGAAACGGCTTTCAGTTCTCTATAGCTTCCGGAAGAATCTTCGATTCGAGTTCCTTTACAGGCACCGGGTCCAGCGTCAGGCTGGAGACGGTAGAGACGGTGACGAGGCCGAGGCCGCCCTGCACGTTGTCGGGGAGGCGGACAGGCTCAGACAGGATGCTCCAGTCCAGTCCGGTGTTCTGGGCGTTCGTCAGGCTCCACAGATGGTGGTATTCCTCGTAGGGAAGCGACAGGAGGTCGAATTTCAGGCGCAGCCGGGTGATTTCCTTGTCTTCTTCCCATGCGCCGACGAGCCACGGCCGGCTCAGGTAGTCATCGAAGATGTTGATTTCTACGTCGGCCGTCCTGTCTGCGAAAGCCTTGTCGGAGAAGATGCAATACTTGCTGTAGATGTGGCCGCTCAGGAGATCGAACAGGCTGGACATGGCCTTGTCGTCATCTGGCGTCCGGAATCCGTCGTTGAGGATCTCGTCCTTGTAGTAGCTGAACGGCATGCCGCCCTGCCAGTGCGCGGGACTTTCTTCGGGGGTGCCCACCCCATCTTTTCCGTCGGCTTCGTAGGAAACGCACAGCCGGTACCAGTTGGATTCGCCGGGGCGGTCTTCCAGCCGCAGCCGGCATAACAGCGCGGAGTAGGTCGCCTCTTCGGAGCTGTACGGCGATTTGTCGGTCCGTACGGTATCGACGGCGGCAAGCACAGGCGCCTGGGGCGCCACGGCCGTGACGCTGGCGTGCAGGCCGTACCAGTCGGCTTCCAACCGGACCTTGTCGCCCGGCTTGATCTCGGCGTTGAACCGGTAGGGGCGGGCATAATAGCGGTAGAAATAGGCGTCCTGAAGATGCTTCTCATCCTCCGTGAGGTCCTCTGTCACTTCTGCCACAAGCTGGTCGTTGATGTAGCAGGTCAGCTTTGCATTTTCCATCGTGCTGAGCTCGTTGACATGGCTCACGCTCATCCAGACGGTATGCTGCGTCTCATCCGTACGCAGCATCGCGTTCATGGCGATGACGCTGGCGGGCTGGCCGGACTGGTAGTCGAGCGGATTGGAGCAGGCGGCAAGCAGCCCCAGCAGGGGGAGTATGATGATATTCTTTTTCATACGTGTCAGAAGTTGTAGGTGTAACTGAAGGCGGGCAGGATGGGCAGGATGGTGACCTTGATCAGCGGTATGCTGCCGTCGTCCTGGTCTCTGGTGTCGAGTCCCGTGTCGGGGATGATGAAGTGGGGGTTCATCGCGTTGTAGGCGTTGTAGAGGGAGAAATTCCAGACGGCTTCGTTGCCGCGGCGTGTGCGGTGGCGCAGGTTGACGCCGATGTTGAGGCGGTGGGAAGGCGGCAGGCGGTAGTTGTTGCGGCTTTCGACATAGTAGGCCTGCTCCATCTCGGTCTTCCCGGTCGTCGGATCGGGAACCAGCGTGAAGGATTTGCGCAGAGGCAGCGTCATCAGGTGGCCGGAGCTGAAGATCCAGGAGAGGGAGACGTCCACCTTCTCCGAGAATTTGTGGTTCAGCATCAGGTTGAACGCGTGCGTGCGGTCATATTTGTACGGGAAAGGCTGTCCCATGTTGATGGTCCCGTCGGGGAACCACCGTTCGCTTTTGGACAGGGTGTAGGAAATCCAGCCGGTGGTCTTCCCACTGGTCTTCTGGATGAAGAATTCCAGTCCGCGCGCCCGGCCGCGTCCGGTCTCGACCTGGCTCTCCCAACCGGCGGAACTGGCCAGGAACATCACGCCTTCCTTGTATTCCATCAGGTTGTTCATCTCTTTCCAGTAGCCTTCCAGGGAGAATTCCCAACCCGGCAGGCCGTCGTAATAGACACCGGCGGAATACTGGTCGGCCGTGACGGGACGGATGTCCTTGGTGATCGGTACCCACAGGTCGATCGGCAACGAGATGTTGGTGGAGGAGAGCAGGTGAACATATTGCGCCATCCGGGAATATCCCGCCTTGAACGCCATCCCGCCATCCAGCGCGGCCTTGGCGGAGAAACGGGGCTGCAGGGAAAGGTAGTGCTGCCCCTGCGTTTGGAACCAGCTCAGGCGCAGGCCCGGATTGAGGGTGAAATGGCGCCCCAGCGAGATATTGTCCTCGACATAGGCCGAGGCATCGTCGCCGAGGTAGGGGGTAGCCTTGAACTTCGGCGTTTCAAGCCGGGTGGTCTCGGATACGACGACGGAGGAGGTGAGGTTCTCCGGACGGAAATTGTGCCGGGTGTATTCGGCGCCGAACTTGACCAGATGGCTGGGCGTCGGCGTCCAGTCGAAGTCGATGCGGCCGCCGAAGTCCCGGATGCCGGAACGGTATTTGGCAGCGAATCCGGTCATGCGCGGATCCTCCTCAAGTGACGGCTTTTCTCCCTTGACCGTCTTCTCGTCGTGGGAGAATCCCATGGTCAGCCGGTAGCGGTTGAAGAACAGGGTGCTGTTGGCGAACAGCCGGTTGTTGAAGACATGGTTCCAGCGTAGGGCGGCTACGGTGCTGCCCCATTCGAGTCCGAATTTCTCCGTGAGCAG
>ONQP01000027.1:0-987 GCA_900319975.1 uncultured Bacteroidales bacterium
CCCCACTCGTGCGTGACGCCGCTGTTGTCGAAATCGGCGTCCTCGAGCGGATTCTCGATATACTGCGGATCGATCTCCTTGATGAAGCGCGACGGCGCGTTGGACTCGTGCTTGCCGTTGCGCATGCGCGTGCCGGCGAAGGACAGGCGCACCGCCTTCTTGGCGCGCGTCACGGCCACATAGAAGAGCCGCCGCTCCTCCTCGATCTCGTTCTTCGAAGAGAGCATCGACAGGCTCGGGAAGAGGTTCTCCTCCATGCCGGCCACGAACACGTACGGGAATTCGAGGCCCTTGGACGAGTGGACCGTCATCAGGGCCACCTTGTTGTTGGTATCCTCGTCGTCGGTCACGTCCACGTTGCTCAGCAGCGAGACGTTCTCCAGGAAGTCGTCCAGGGTGAAGGGGCCCACTTCGCCGCCCTCGGCGGCATAATCCTCCGCCTCCTCCTTGCGCTCCTCGACGAACTGGGCGACGCTGTTGACCAGTTCGTCCAGGTTGGCCACGCGGGACATGCCTTCGATGGAGGTGTCCAGCTTGTAGAAGGCATACAGACCGCTGTCGTCGGCAATCTTCTTGGCGAGCTCCCAGGCGTCCGTCGTCGGGACGAGCGCGGAAAGCCTGGCGATCATCTCGCAGAACTGCTGCACCTTCGGGACCTCGCGGGCTGCCTGGAAAAGCGGCCAGCCCTGCTGCCGGGCCACGGCCTCCACGGCCTCCAGGGCCTTGTCGCCGATGCCGCGCGCCGGCTTGTTGACCACCCGCCGGAACGACTCGTCGTCGCGCGGGTTGACCACCAGCTTGAAGTAGGCCATCATGTCCTTGACCTCCGCGCGGTCGAAGAAGGAATTGCCCGAATAGATCATATAAGGAATATTGCGCCGGCGGAGCTGCTCCTCCAGCGCGCGCGACTGGGCGTTGGTGCGGTAGAGGATCGCGAAATCCTGGTACTGCGCCTGCGCGCTGCGCATCCGGTCCATGATCTCGGAG
>ONQP01000027.1:1011-20235 GCA_900319975.1 uncultured Bacteroidales bacterium
ATGCGTCCCTCATTGTGCGCGATGAGCGAATTGGCGGCGTCCACGATCACCTGCGTGGAGCGGTAGTTGCGCTCCAGGCGGTAGATCTTGCACTCCGGATAATCCTTCTTGAAATTGAGGATGTTCTCGATGCGCGCACCGCGGAAAGCGTAGATGGACTGGCTGTCGTCGCCCACCACGCAGATGTTGCGGCGGAACTGCGCCAGCTTCTTGAGGATCAGGTACTGCGACACGTTGGTGTCCTGGTACTCGTCCACCATGATATGCGAGAAACGGCCGGCGATCGACTCGAGCGCCTCCTTGTTGTCCCGCAGCAGGTAGTTCATATTCAGCAGGATGTCGTCGAAATCCATCACCCCGCTCTGCTTGAGCTTCTCCTGGTAGCGCGCGTACACCTCGCCCAGGCGCGGCCGCTTGGTGTGGCTGTCCTGCGTCTGCAGCTCAGGGTTGCCCTGGTAGGCCGAGACCGTGATGAGGTTGTTCTTGGCCATCGAGATGCGGGCCAGCACGTCGCGCGGCTTGTAGATCTTGTCGTCCAGGCCCATCTCCTTCACGCAGGCCTTGATGGCGCTCTGCGAGTCGGACGTATCATAGATGGTGAAGTTCTGCGGATACCCCAGGAACTCCGCGTATTCGCGCAGGAAACGCACGAACACCGCATGGAAAGTGCCCATCACGACCCGGCGGACATTCTTGTCCCCCACCATCTGCGCGATACGCTCCTTCATCTCGCCTGCCGCCTTCTTCGTAAAAGTCAAGGCAAGTATGCGGGAATCAGGCTGTTGCGCCAGAATATATGCCACTCTGCTCGTCAGTACGCGGGTTTTGCCGGAGCCGGCGCCCGCCACAATCAGCACAGGTCCTTCAACACATTCGACGGCTCTTCTCTGCTCGTCGTTCAAATCCTCCAGAATCGTTGTCACTTTATCCATCATTGCGGCACGAAATTACAAAAAAAAGTGGTATCTTCGCGGCGCGATTTGAGAAATCTTATAACGTTATATTCATGTCACTAACTTTCGTTTTGAAAAAGGGCCTGAACATCCCCATCTCGGGAGAAGCAGAGCTCCGTGTCTCAAAGACGATAGCGCCGGGCATCGTTGCGGTCCAACCGACTGACTTCAAGGGTTTTCTCCCCCGACTTCTGGTCAAGGAAGGCGACCCCGTGCTCTGCGGCTCCCCCGTCATGGCAGACAAAAAGAACGCTGACATCCTCCTTTGCTCGCCGGTGAGCGGTACGGTCAAGGAGATCGTCAGAGGAGACAAGCGCAAACTGCTCGCCATCCTCATCGAGTCGGACGGCAAGCGGGAATCCGTCGATTTCGGCGTCAAGGACGCCGCCAAACTGGACGCCGGGCAGGTCCGCCAGGCCCTCCTCCAGAGCGGCCTCTGGCCGTGGCTGGTCCAGCGCCCCTACGGCATCATCGCCGACCCCGCCGCGACCCCGCGCGACATCTTCGTATCCACTTTCAACACCGCCCCCCTCGCCGCAGACAGCAACTACTGCTTCGGCGACGCCCTGGCAGACGTCCAGGCCGGTATCTGCGCCCTGTCCAAGCTGACTTCGGGCCAGGTCCGCGTGGGTCTCGACGGCAACAAGCCGTCCGCGTTCGCATCCCTGCAGCACTGTGAGCTGAACACCTTCAAGGGCAAGCACCCCGCCGGCAACGTCGGCGTGCAGATCAGCCACGTCGCGCCGATCCGGAAGGAAGACATCGTCTGGACGGTGTCCCTGGCCGGCGTCGCAGCCATCGGCAAGCTCTTCACCAAGGGCAAGCTCGACCTGCGCCGCAAGGTGGCCGTGACCGGTCCGATGGCGCTTGAGTGCGCCTATGTCGAGGCACTTCCGGGCACCCCGATGAACGCCTTCACGCCGTTCTGGGGCAACACCCCGGCGGAGCAGCTGCGCGTCGTCAGCGGCGACGCCCTCAGCGGCAAGACCGTCGGCACCGCCGGCTACCTCGGCTTCTTCGACAACCAGGTCACCCTCCTGCGCGAAGGCACGGACCAGGAACTCCTCGGCTGGATCAACCCGATCCGCGCCCACCAGTTCAGCGCCGACCGCAGCTACTTCTCCTGGCTCATGCCCAAGAAGAAGTACAACATGGACACCAACCTGCATGGCGGTCCCCGCGCGTTCCTGATGAACGACGGCTACTACGGCCGCGTGCTGCCGATGGACATCTACCCGGTGTTCCTCGCCAAGGCCTGCCTGGCCGGCGACATCGAGAAGATGGAGAAGTTCGGCATCTACGAAGTGCTCCCCGAGGACCTCGCCACCTGCGAGTTCGTCGACCCGAGCAAGAACAATATCCAGGCAATGATCGAACAGGGCATCAACCTGATGCTCAAGGAAATGGCTTAAAAGTATGAACAAGATTTTCGAAAAAGGCGGCAAATTATACTGGCTGCACTCTACGGTCGACGCTTTTGAGACTTTCCTGCACGTGCCCGGGACCGTCACCAAGAAGGGTTCCCACGTCCGTGACGCCATCGATCTCAAGCGCCTCCTCATCCTGGTGGTGATCGCCGCCGTCCCCGCTGCCCTGTTCGGCATGTGGAACGTCGGCTATCAGCACGGTCTCGCCATCGGCGACACCTCCCTCAACATCCTCGGCAACTGGTGGTACGGATTCCTCAAGGTCCTGCCCCTCTTCCTTGTTTCCTACATCGTCGGCCTCGGCATCGAGTTCGCCTCGAGCCAGATCCGCGGCGAGGAAGTGAGCGAAGGCTACCTCGTGTCCGGTTTCTTCATTCCCCTCATCGTCCCGGTGGACATTCCCCTCTGGATGCTCGCGGTCGCCGTCGCGTTCGCGGTCATCTTCGGCAAGGAAGTCTTCGGCGGCACGGGCATGAACATCGTCAACCCGGCGATCCTCACGCGCGCCTTCCTCTTCTTCTCCTATCCGAGCTACATGTCCGGCTCCAACTGCTGGATTTCCCTCAAGCAGGGCGAGCAGGTCGTGGACGGCTTCACCGGCGCCACCCCGCTCGCGCTGGACGGCGCTTCCGCCCAGTACGGCACCGGCTTCTGGGACCTCTTCATCGGTACGGTCCCCGGCTCCATCGGTGAGACTTCCGTGATCGCCATCCTCCTCGGCGCCGCCATCCTCATCTGGACGGGCATCGCCAGCTGGAAGATCATGCTCAGCGGCGTGCTCGGCGTCCTGTTCGTCGGCGGCATCGCCGACCTCGCCGGCATCTCCACCATCCCTGCCTACATGCAGCTCCTCTACGGCGGCTTCGCCTTCGGTATCGTCTTCATGGCGACCGACCCGGTGACCTCCGCCCAGACCGAGTGCGGCAAGTGGATCTACGGCTTCCTGATCGGCGCCCTGTGCGTCACGGTGCGTCTGTTCAACCCGGGCTATGCCGAGGGTATGATGCTCGCCATCCTGCTCTGCAACATCTTCGCCCCGCTGATCGACCACTGCGTCACCAGCGCCCATATCTCCCGCAAGGCCAAGAAACTCAAAACCGCCTAGCCCTATGAATACCAACAGCAACGCATATACTGTCATCTACACCACCCTCGTGGTCGTAGTCGTGGCTGCGGTCCTCGCCTTCACGGCGATGAAGCTGAAGCCTTCGCAGGAAGCCAACGCCAAGGCGGAGACCCTCCGCCAGATGATGGCCGCCGCGCAGATCAAGCCCACGGACGAACTCTACGCAACCAACAACGCCGGCGTCCTCCAGCTGTACGCCGACAATATCGAGAAAGCCTACACCATCGGCCTCGACGGCCAGGAAAACGGCACCCCCTCCACCGAGAAGGCCAGCATCGAGCTGGTGGACAACCTCAAGCCGCAGAACAAGGCCATCAAGGCCGGCGGCGAGGCCACCCTTCCGGTCTATGTCTTCAAGAACGGCTACACCGTGATTCCGGTCTACGGCGCAGGCCTCTGGGGCCCCGTGTGGGGTTACATCGCCTTCCAGCCCGACTGCAAGACCATCGCAGGCGCCTACTTCGACCATGAGTCCGAGACCCCGGGCCTCGGCGCCAAGATCAAGGACGAAGCCTGGTTCCGCGAGAAGTTCGTCGGCAAGACCGTCGCCTTCGGCGGCGAGACGCTCTTCAACCTCGGCAAGAACGCCGAAGAGGCCGGCGCCACCAACGCGGTGGACGCCATCTCCGGTGCGACCATGACTTCCAAGGGTCTGAACGAGGCCCTCAACGTCTGGTTCAAGGCCTACGAAAGCCACCTCGGCAACGGAGCCGCCGACTGCTGCCAGGACGGCGAGCATGATTGCGAGCACTGTGAAAACCATAAAGCAGAGGAGGAATAATCCATGGACAAGAAACTCAAAGAAACGATCCTCAACCCGATCCTGAAGGGTAATCCGATTACCGTTCTCATCCTGGGTATCTGCTCCTCGCTGGCCGTCACGGTCCAGCTGAAGGGCGCGCTGGTGATGGCCCTCTCCGTGATCGTCGTCACGGGCCTCTCCAGCCTCGTCTGCTCGCTGCTCCGCAACACCATCCCGATGCGTGTGCGTATCATCGTGCAGCTCGTCGTCGTCGCCATGATGGTGATCCTCGTCGACCAGATCCTCAAGGCCGGCGAAGGCACCTACGCCATCGACAAGCAGCTCTCCGTCTATATCGGTCTGATCATCACCAACTGTATCGTGATGGGCCGCATCGAGGCTTTCGCCCTCGGCAACAAGCCCATCCCTTCCCTGCTGGACGGTCTGGCCAACGGTCTGGGCTACGGCCTCATCCTGGTCATCGTCGCCTTCTTCCGCGAACTGCTCGGAAGCGGCACCCTGTTCGGCCTGCAGGTCCTGCCTGCCGGCTATGTTCCCAACAACCTCGTGATCCTGCCGCCGTTCGCGCTGATCCTGCTCGGATGCATCATCTGGGTACACCGCGCCTGCGACAAGGACCTTCAGGAGAAATAATCGCGTCGCCCTATGGAATACGTAAGCTTATTCGTCAAGTCAATCTTCGTTGACAATATGATCTTCGCATACTTCCTGGGTATGTGCTCATACCTGGCGGTATCGAAGAACGTGAAGACAGCCAATGGCCTGGGCCTCGCTGTGATCTTCGTCCTCTTCTTCACCCTGCCCATCAACTGGGCCCTCAACAAGTTCGTGCTCCAGCCCGGCGCACTGAGCTGGCTGGGCCCCCAGTTCGCATCGGTGGACCTGAGCTTCCTGAGCTTCATCCTCTTCATCGCCGTGATCGCCGCCTTCGTGCAGCTGGTCGAGATGTTCGTGGAGAAGTTCCTTCCTTCGCTGTACTCCTCGCTCGGTATCTTCCTGCCGCTGATCGCCGTGAACTGCGCCATCCTGGGCGGTTCGCTCTTCATGCAGCAGCGCGACTTCGCGAGCTTCGGCGAGCCGCTCGTCTATGGCCTCGGTTCCGGTCTCGGCTGGTACCTCGCCATCGTGAGCCTCGCCGCCATCCGGGAGAAGCTGTCCTACAGCAACGTCCCCGCCCCGCTCAAGGGCGTCGGCATCACCTTCATCACGGTGGGCCTGATGGGTATGGCATTCATGATCTTTATGGGTATCCAACTTTAGGAGGAGCACGCAATGACACCTACAATAATCGCTTCTATCGCAGTCATCGTCATCCTGACCTTGCTGCTGGTGGTCTTGCTGCTCTACGTCAAGGCCAAGATCACCCCGACCGGTACGGTCGACATCGATATCAACAACGGTAAGAAAACCCTCAAGGTCAATCCCGGCAACTCGCTGATGAACACGCTTGCCGAGCAGAAGATCTTCCTCCCCTCCGCCTGCGGCGGCAAGGCCAACTGCGGCCAGTGCAAGGTCCAGGTGCTCGAGGGCGGCGGCGAGATCCTCCCGACCGAGACCGGTTTCTTCAACCGCAAGCAGATCAAGGACGGCTGGCGCCTGGGCTGCCAGGTCAAGGTCAAGGACAACCTCAAGATCCAGGTGGCCGAATCCGCCCTGTCCGTCAAGAAACTCGAGTGCGAGGTGATCTCCAACGAGAACGTCGCTACGTTCATCAAGGAATTCACCGTCAAGCTCCCCGAGGGCGAAGAGCTCGAGTTCAAGAGCGGCGAGTACATCCAGATCGACATCCCCGCCTACGAGGCCGACTTCTCCGACATGGGCGTGGCCGACATCTACAAGGGCGACTGGGACAAGTTCGGCATCACCCCGCTCAAGTTCAAGAACGAGGTTCCGACCATCCGCGCCTACTCCATGGCTTCCTACCCGGGCGAGAAGGGCATCATCAAGCTCAACGTGCGTATCGCGACGCCTCCGTTCGACCGCACGCAGCCGAAGGGCGTCTTCAAGTTCGTGCCGGGCGTGCCTCCGGGAATCGCCTCCACCTACGTCTTCTCCCGCAAGCCGGGCGACAAGGTGATGATCAGCGGTCCTTACGGTGAGTTCCTCCTGCCGAAGAACGATCCGGACAACGTGGAATACATCTTCGTCGGCGGCGGCGCCGGCATGGCCCCGCTCCGCAGCCACATCATGGAGCTCTTCCGCACGCTCAAGACCGGCCGCAAGGTCAGCTTCTTCTACGGCGCCCGCGCCCTCGTGGAGGCCTTCTACCTGGAGGACTTCGCCGAGATCGAGAAGGAGTTCCCGAACTTCAAGTTCCACCTGGCCCTCGACCGTCCGGATCCCGCAGCGGATGCCGCAGGCGTCAAGTACACCGCCGGCTTCGTCCACAACGTGATGTACGAGACCTACCTCAAGGACCACGAGACCCCCGAGGATATCAAGTACTTCATGTGCGGTCCTCCCATGATGACCAAGTGCGTGAACGAACTGCTCGATTCGCTCGGCGTCCCGCCGGAGAACATCCTCTACGACAACTTCGGAGGTTAATGATACAGGAAAGGCCCGCAGGAATGCGGGTCTTTTCGTTTGGCAGAACGCCAAACGGGAAATATTTCACAATTACCCCCGTACGATTCTTACAGGTCCTTGGAGCATTGCCGGCCGTCGCATACTTTTGCGACCGTATGAAAAACTCGGACAACCCCATGAGCCGGCAGTCTACTGATCGCCTGTTTTGTTCCTTTCGGCACCGACGCCCTCTGCGCAGTGCAGGGAAACTTCTGCTATGCTACTTTACTTACCTGTGTTTGCTGCCGGCTCTGCTGGGTTCGTGCCGCAAGGAGACGCCGCCGGAGCCGGAGCCCGCAGACGGGCCGGCTCCCGTCGCCGACTCCGTAGCCACGCGCATCCGCCTGGAGGCGGGCGGGGCCGGAGTCGGGCGCGTGGACCTCTTCGTCTACGACACGGAGGGCGTCGGCGCCCTGGAGCAGTATACGTGCCTGGACACGCTGCGCCCGGAGATCAGCCTCCCCACCCTGCAAGGCGACAAGCGGGTCGTGGCCATCGCCAACAGTCCGCACAAGCTCAACACCAAGGCGCTGTCGCGCTACGACGCGATGGAGAAGCTGCTTTTCTCCTTCGTGGACGACGACCCGCAGCGGCCCGTCCTCGGCGGCAGCTGCACGACGCACGAGCAGGAAGGCACGGTCGTCCTGCAGCCCCTGCTCTGCCGCATCGTGCTGGCCAGCGTCAGCAACACGATGGACGGCTTCGACCTGCTGGAGGAGCCGCGCATCCGGCTGCGCGACCTGCCCGCCGGGGCGGAAATCCTGCGGGACAAGGATTTCCGCCCGACGGAGCTGCTGGACGCCGGCGCCTGGGCTCCACTCCCCTGCGACGTGGGATTCTTCACCCAGGAGCCCGGCACCACGCTGTGGTGCTATCCCAACGACACGCCGGCGGACGTGCTCGGCGCGCCGCGCCCGACGCTGGAATTCGTCTGCGGGATCCGCGGAGAGACCTGCTCGTTCTCCATCCCGCTGCCGCCGCTGCCCCGCGCTTCGCGCGTAGAAGTGGACCTGACGGTGGGCGGTCCGGACGAACACAGCTACAAGTTCCGCCAAGAATGATTATCTTTGGGATATGGACAATGGAAAACACGCCTATCTGATCCTGGTGCATACCCAGCCCGCGCAGGTGCGTACCCTGCTCTCCCTGCTGGACGATTCCCGCAACGACATCTATGTCCACGTCGACCGCAAGGCCCCCTTCGGCGCGGAAGCGCTGGAAGGCTGCTGCGTGCATTCCCGGGTCCATTTCATCGAGCCGCGCTTCAGCATCCACTGGGGCGGCTCCAACATGATGCTCGCCACGCTGGCGCTGCTGAAGGCCGCCACGGCCGCGCCCCACGCCTATTACCACCTGATCAGCGGGCAGGACCTGCCCATCAAGGACCAGGACACGATCCACGCGTTTTTCGCGGCGCACGCCGGACAGGAATTCCTCCAGTTCTGGCCGTCGGACCCCTCCGAGACGCGCCGCGCCACCAGCTTCTACCTCTTCCCGGAGCACAACGGCTCCCAGCCGGGAAGGTTCGTCAACAAGCTGGTCCGGGGCGTGATGAAGCCGTTCGGCGGGATCAACCGCGACCTCGACCTGCGCCTCTCCTCCTCCTGGTTCAGCATCACGGACGCCTGCGCCCGCCACGTCGTGTCCCGCGAAGCCTGGCTGAAGAAGCGCTTCGTCCACACCACGATGCCCGACGAGGTCTTCATCGGCACCGTGGTCTGGGACTCCCCCTTCCGGGAGCGGCTTTTCGACGACAGCATCCATCTGGAACGGCAGGAAAACAAACGGACGGTCCTGCCCGGCGACCTACGCCTGATCGACTGGACGCGCGGCACGGCCGAGCACCCCTGGACCTTCCGGGAAGAGGACTGGGACCTGCTGACGGATTCCCCCTGCCTGTGGGCGCGGAAATTCGACCAAAGGGTCGACGCCCGGGTCATCGAGCGGCTCGAAAAGCACCTGAAAGCGCGATAAATCCGTCTTTTTTGCGTATCTTTGCGCCATGAATTATGAAAAACACGCTTATCTAATTCTGGCGCACACGCACCTCCGTCAACTGCGCACCCTGCTCTCCCTGCTGGACGATCCCCGCAACGACATCTATATCCACATCGACCGCAAGGCCCCTTTCAGCGCGAAAGACCTGGAGGGCTGCTGCGTCCGTTCCGCCGTCCAGTTCGTCGAGCCGCGCATCAGCGTCCACTGGGGCGGACCCAGCGTCATGCGCGCCGAGCTGGCGTTGCTGAAGGCCGCCACGGCCACGCCCCACGCCTATTATCACCTCCTCAGCGGACAGGATCTCCCGATCAAGACGCAGGACGAGATCCATGCGTTCTTCCAGGCGCACCCCGACCGGGAATTCCTCCAATGCTGGCTGATGGAAGCATCCTACACGGACCGTTTCACCTACTATACGCTCTTTCCCGAGAACAACCGCTTCATCCTGTCGAAGAAGCTCAACAAACTGGTCAAGGACATCCTGATGCGCCTCGGCGCCAGGATCAACCGGGGCATCGATTTCCATCTTTCCTCCCAGTGGTTCAGCATCACGGACGGCTTCGCCCGCTATGTCGTGTCCCGCGAGGACTGGCTGGAGCAGGTATTCGGCCACACCAGCGTTCCGGACGAGGTCTTCATGGCCACGCTGCTGTGGAATTCCCCTTTCAAGGAGCGTCTTTTCGACGCCACCCTGCACCAGGAGCAGAAAGCCGCCGACCGGAAGGCCCTGTCCGGCAACCTGCGCCTGATCGACTGGACGCGCGGCCCGAGCGTCCGGCATCCCTGGACTTTCCGGGAAGAAGACTGGGACCTGCTGATGGCCTCTCCGTGCCTGTGGGCCCGCAAATTCGACCAGCGGGTCGACGCCGACGTCATCGAACGCCTCGAAAAGCATCTGACTTCTACACTATGAACAACGCAAAACACGCATTTCTGATCCTGGCGCACTGCCAACCCAAGCAAATCCGCATCCTCCTGTCCCTGCTGGACGACCCCCGCAACGACATCTACATCCATATCGACCGCAAGGCCCCCTTCGGCGCGAAGGCGCTGGAAGGCTGCTGCGTCCATTCCCAGGTCCATTTCATCGAGCCGCGCATCTGCGTCCACTGGGGCGGCGTCAGCATCATGCGGGCCGAGCTGGCCTTGCTGAAAGCCGCCGTACCCGGCCACTACGCCTTCTATCATCTGCTGAGCGGGCAGGACCTGCCCATCAAGCCGCAGGAAGAGATGTTCGCCTTCTTCGACGCACATCCGGACCGCGAATTCCTGAACTTTTGGGAATTCAAGTCGCACACGCTCAACCGCGTCCACTACTATACCGTGCTCCCGGAAGGAGCGGGTTTCTTCCTGACCAACCTGATCAACGTCACCGTCAAGGGCATCCTGATGGCCCTGGGCGTCCGGATCAACGAAGACGTCGATTTCCACATGGCCTCCCAGTGGTTCAGCATCACGCATCCGTGCGCCGAATACGTGCTCTCGAAGGAATCCTGGCTGGAGAAGGTCTTCCGGCACACCAACACGCCCGACGAGATCTTCCTGGCCACCGTCATCTGGAATTCTCCCTTCCGGGAACGCCTGTACGACGCCACCAAGCACGTGCAGAACGTCGACATCCACAATTCGTCCAACATGCACTTCATCGACTGGACGCGCGGCTCGAGCGTCCGGCACCCCTGGACTTTCCGCAAGGGCGACGAGGAGCTGCTGGACTCCGTTCCGCAGTTCTGGGCGCGCAAATTCGACGAAAGGATAGACGCGGACATCATCGACCACGTCCGCAAGCGCGTGAAAGGAGAATAAGCTTTATTTCCGGTATTCTACCGGATCCCGCAACGTGCGGAGCTCCTGCGAGACATAGTCAGGCAGGGTGGCGAACCAGCGCCACATCTGCTCTTCGGCAGCTTCGTTGCTGTATCCGGATCCGCGCGGATGGATCACCCGCACGCGGTCGTCCACGAGGACGAGCATCTTCTTGTGCAGCGCGGCGCGGCTGAGGGCGACATCGATGCCCCAGCCCAGCCGGTTGACGGACAGGTCGATCGGCATCACTTCTTCAAGCACTTCCCGGCAGGCCAGGTGGAACCATCCCTCCTGGAAATTGACCGGGCGGAGGCGCCAGGTGAAATGGCACAGGCTCTGCCCACGGCAGCGGCCGTGCAGGGACAGCGCGCCGCTGGGCTGGTAAAGCCCGACGTTGACCGTCCGGACCATGTCCTGCATCCCGGCGATCAGGCGCTTCGTGTTGGAGGCATTGATCTCGAGGTCGCTGGTCAGGATCATCAGCCAGCGGTAGTCCTTCTCCAGCAGCAGTTCCCAGGCCTTGTTCATCAGGCCGGAGTAATAGATGTTGTCCAGGACCAGCGCGCCTTCGTGGCGGCACGGCGGCTCGCTGCCGCTGTCCAGGATGACGGTATCGAAATAGGGAGAAAGCCGCTCCCACCAGGCGATGGCGCCGGCGTTCTCGTTATGATTGAAGATGCAACAGAGGATCTTGTCCTGCATAAGTTTCAGATAAGGTTTTGGAATCGTTCCGGGATGCGGACGACGATTTTCAGTTCGAACATGGCCGGCTTGTTGAGCGCGTAAGGCGGCCGGCAGAGCGTCTGGCAGACGCGCGCAAAACGCGTCCAGCGCTCAAAATCGCGTGCGGGGAGATCCGTGACATAGCGGATGGTCCGCGCGCGTTTGTGCATATGGGCTTCCCAGCCCAGCTCCAGCCGGCTTGCATCCCGGAAGCGGTCCTGCAGGCGCTTCATGTCGAAGTAGCCGAAATGGAGCAAGTATAAATCTTTGCCAATGTGGAAGTTGTGTCCCTTTACGCGGTGGAAGCCGGAGCCCCAGTCGCACGGCCGCGCGAGGACGGACGCCTTGGTATAGCGCGTCCCGATCTGCGCGTAATGGCGCTGCCGCAGGAAGGGTTCGGCATCCGTGATGTCGCCCTCCTCGCCCAGTTTCTGGCCGAAATCCAGGCCCAGGGCGGACAAGGAGACGCCGATCTTCTGCTGCGTGAGGTATTCGGCGAGGGACAGGCCCCTGGCGGGGTCCACCACGACGAACTCGTCCGCATCCGTGCCGATGACCAGGTCATAGCCGGCAGCGAACAGCTCCGCCGCCTTGGCGCTCATCACGGCCACGCGTCCTTTGTCGTTGGACACGATGTCGCTGCCGATCCGGGGAAGCGCCTCCGCGTGGGTCCCCTCGCAGAAGGACGGGATCACCTGGTCGGTGCCGTCGAAGAAGACATAGAGGTGTTCCCGGCCCAGCTGCGCGCCGTAGTATTCCACCCACTTGCGCAGGTAGAAGTCGTCGTTGCGGACCATCGTGAGGGCGGCTATTTTCTTCATAGATAATGTGCTGTAAAGGTGTCCTGTCGGGCGAGATCCTCCGGCGTACCGGCGAAGACGACCCGGCCGCCGCGGTCGCCCGCGTCCGGGCCGAGGTCGATCACCCAGTCCGCCGCGCGGATCACGTCCACGTTGTGCTCCACGACGATGAGCGAATGCCCGGCCGCGAGCAGCGCGTCGAAGCTCTGCAGGAGCTTCTCCACGTCGAAGAAATGCAGGCCGGTGGTCGGCTCGTCGAAGAGGAAGAGGATCTTCTCACCCTTGCCCTTGGTCCGGCTCAGGGAGAGGAAATAGGCCAGCTTGATGCGCTGGCTCTCGCCGCCCGACAGGGTCGAACTGCTCTGGCCGAGCTTGATATAACCCAGGCCCACGTCCTGGAGCGGCTGCAGCAGCCCGGCGACGGCTTTCGCGTCGGATTCCGCGCCTTCGGAGAAGAAGGCCACGGCTTCGTCCACGCTCATATTGAGGATGTCGTCGATGTTCTTTTCGCGGTAGCGGACTTCCAGCACTTCGGGCTTGAAGCGCTTGCCGCCGCACTCCTCGCAGACCATCTCCACGTCGGCCATGAACTGCATCCCGATGCGCACGACGCCTTCGCCCTGGCATTCCGGGCAGCGGCCGCCTTCGGTGTTGAAGGAGAAATGGTTGGCCGTCAGGCCGGCCAGTTTGGCGCCTTGCTGGGAGGCCATCAGCTTGCGGATGGCGTCGTAGGCCTTGAGGTAGGTCACGGCGTTGGAGCGCGAGCTGCGCCCGATGGGATTCTGGTCCACGTATTCCACGCGCGTGATGCGGTCGAGGTTGCCCGACAGGCCGCGGTGCGTGCCCGGCAGGTCGCCGGCTTCGTGGATCCGCCTGTACAGCGCCGGGTAGAGGATGTCCCCCACGAGGGTGGACTTGCCGGAGCCCGAGACGCCCGTCACGACGGTGAGCACGCCCAGCGGGAACTGGACGTCGATGTCCTTGAGGTTGTGCTCCATCGCGCCGTTCACGGTGATGCTGTAGTGCCAGGGGCGCTTCTCGCGCACATAGCGGAGCTTCTGCCCGTTCAGGTACTGGAGGGTCAGCGAGCGGTCGATGTCGGCGGGCTTCGCCGCGGCGGCCTTGCCGGCGTAGACGAGCTCACCGCCGTGCACGCCCGCGAGCGGGCCCATGTCGATGAGCAGGTCGGCTGCACGGATGATTTCTTCGTCGTGTTCGACCACGATGACCGTGTTGCCGATGTCGCGCAGGCGCTTCAGCACGCCGATCAGGCGCTCCGTGTCGCGCGGGTGCAGGCCGATGCTCGGCTCGTCCAGGATGTACATCGAGCCGACGAGGCTGGAGCCCAGCGCGGTCACGAGGTTGACGCGCTGGCTCTCGCCGCCCGACAGGGTGTTGCAGGCGCGGTCGAGGGTCAGGTAGCCCAGGCCCACGTCCACGATGCACTGCAACCGGGAGACGATCTCGGCGACCGGCTCGGCGACGATCTCCCGCTCCGTCGCGCTCAGCGGCAGGTCGCGGAAGAAGTCGAGCGCCTGCTCGGCCGTCATTTTCAGGATCTGGTGGATGTTGTGCCCGCAGACCTTGACCCAGAGGGCCTCGCGGCGCAGGCGGGAGCCGCCGCAGGCCGTGCACGTGGCGCGGCCGCTGAAGCGGCTGAGCATATATTTGAACTGGATCTTATAGCGCTGGCTCTCCACCCAGGTGAAGAACTCGTTGATGCCGAAGATCGACGTGTCGTCACCCTCGACGTATTTGCTGTTCCAGATCAGGTCCTTGACCTCGTCGGAGAGGTTGCAATAGGGCTCGAAGATGGGGATGTTGTAGCGGGACGCCACCTCGATCAGGTGGTCCTTGAACCAACCCATCTTGTCGCCGCGCCAGCAGGCGATGGCCCCCTCGTAGATGCTCTTGGTCTTGTCCGGCACCACGAGGTCCTCGCTGATGCCGATGATCTTGCCCAGGCCGCCGCAGGTCGGGCAGGCGCCCAGCGGCGAATTGAAACTGAACAGGAATTCGTCCGGCTCGCGGAAGGTGATGCCGTCCCGCTCGAAGCGGCTGCAGAAGTGCTGCAGGCGGCCGTCTTCGGCAGCGATGGCGATGCGGCCGTCGCCGCGCGCAAAGGCGTCGGCGACCGAAGAGAGCAGACGCGTGCGCGTGTCGCCGGCCGGGGCGCCCGACAGGCGGGCGCGGTCCAGCAGCAGCCAGACGCCGGACAGCGCGTCCGGGCCCTGCTGCAGGGCGTCATCGATCTTGCAGGGTTTGCCGTCCACATAGAGGCGGTTATAGCCGTCCTCCTTGAGCTGCAGGAGCAGCTCTACCCGGTCCGTGCGCGCATCCCAGTTCAGGTCCGCGAGCACGTAGAAGGTCCCTTCCCCCGCCCCGGCGAGCCAGTCCATCACGTCCGACACGCCGTCGCGGCGGACCTCCTCCCCCGAAACCGGGGAATAGGTCCGCCCGATGCGGGCGAACAGCAGACGCAGGAAATCGTAGATCTCCGTGGTCGTGGCCACGGTCGAACGGGGATTGCGGGTGCTGACCTTCTGCTCGATGGCGATCGCCGGCGGAATGCCGTCGATGCCGTCCACGTCGGGCTTGGTCATCCGGCCCAGGAACTGCCGGGCATAGGACGAGAGGCTCTCGGAGAAACGCCGCTGACCCTCGGCATAGAGCGTGTCAAAGGCCAGCGAGGACTTGCCCGAACCGGATATGCCAGTGATGACCACGAACTTGCCGCGGGGAATCCGCAGGGTCAGATTCTTGAGGTTGTTGACCCTGGCGCCTTTGATCTCTATGTATTCTTCCACTACTGGTCCTCTTCCTCTTTCTTCTTGAGGCCCGCGAGCATGTCACGTCCCCAGAGGACCCAGACCGCCGCAAGCAGGAAGGCAAAGAAAACGCAACCGGCCAGGATGGTCACCTTCGAGGGCGCGCTGCGCTTGAGCGGCACCTGCGGCGGGTTGATCACCGTGAAGACGGGCGTCTCCAGCTGCACTTTCGCCTTGGCGCCCTGCAGCTGCTGGGCGCAGGTGTTGTAGAGCTGGAAAGCCAGGTTCATCTCATTCTGCAGGCGCTCCTGCTCGGTCCTGACGCGCTGGAGCACGACGCCCTGGTTGGAGTCGACATAGCGGGCGTAACGGGACTGGGCGCTATAGTATGCGGCCTGCGCATCGTCGTAGAGCTGCTGGTAGTACGCGACGTCCTGGCGGGACTTCTGCGTGCGGTAATTGACCACGTAGGTCTTCAGGCGGGAGATCACCTCCTCGGAGATGCGGGCGGAGACACGGGGATCCTGCGTCGTGACGGACACGTTGATCACGGATGTCTTCTTGTCCACGGACAGGGAGATGCAGGAGCGGACGGCTTTGGCCACCCAGTCCTGCTCGTCGGTCAGCGCCGACGGATTGAGTTCGGCGAATCCCTCCACCGGTTCCGTCTTCTCGCGGAAAAGCCCGATGAACCAGCCCAGCGCCGCCTTCGGGGCGTTCAGCGCATAGGACCACCAAGGGACGCGGGTATGGTCCAGCAGATAGGTGTAGAAGTCGGTGGTCATCTCCTCCTTCTTGCGGACGAAATCCACCTGCACCGGGAAAAGCTCAACCACGAAAGGCGTGGAGTTGACGATATCGGGATACAGGTCCGGATAGACCGCATCGGAGGTATTCATGGCACCGAGGTTGATGCCGGCCAGACTGGCCAGCGAACCCAGGCTGCTGCTGCTCTTCGAGACGACCTCGGGAGCCAGCTTGGACGACACCGTATACTGCTTGGGGAGGCTGAACCCGATCACGAGGCCAACGACCACGGCGACGGCGCACCATTTGAGGATCAGCTTCCACTCTTTCAGGAGTTTGCGGACCAGCTCCATGATGTCCACCTCGGAGTATTCTTCTTCTGCGAGCTGCGGTCCGGCGTAATTCTTCTCTTCCATACGGCAGAACTATTTGCTGTTACGGGAAATCATGGAAATGAGCGTGACGACCATCGTGGCCAGGGAGGTGGCGGAAGTGGCGACGGACACCACCTCGCCGGTGGAGACTTCCCGGCGCTTCGGCTTCTCGCGGACGATGATCTCGCAGCCCGGCTCGATCTTCGCGCCCAGCGTGGCGCGCTTGGAGGTGCCGTTCATATAGACGATCGTCGTCTTGTTGCGCGCGGCGCGGAATCCATAGCCGCCGGCCGCCTCGATATAATAGGAAAGCGGCTTGCCGGGCACATACATGACCGTATTGGGATAGACCACGTTGCCGCTGACGCGGACCGTGGAAAGCATCTCGGGGACGAACAGGCGGTCGCCCTCGCGCAGGATGACGTCATACTCGGACCCCGGACGGGCCAGGGCCTTGTCCAGTTCGATACCGACCGAGTAGGTGTCCGACAGGACGACGTCAGACAGGTCGATTTCGCCCTCCTGCTCATTTGCATTCTTCGCAAGACGGAGCGTGGCCTGCTGCACCTTGCGCTCCTCCTCGTTCATCACGCGGGTGAGGGTCGCGCCGCGCAGATAGGCGTGACCGGTCGCGCCGCCGGCCCGGTTGATCACGTCGGACAGGCGCTCGCCGACCGTCAGCAGGACGTAGGAGCCCGGGAAAGCGACCTCTCCGCTCACGATGACGAAGGACTGCCTGCGGGAACCGGGGCTGCGGCGGACGGACACGATATCATAGGGTTCCAGGGTAAATTCACTGTCAGTCAGGGCGAGGCCGTCCTTCAGTTCGAAGGAGAACATCTCGCCGATCACGTCGGTCGGCTGCATGCTGCGCGGATCCACGACCCGGCGGGACACGTCGACGCGCGCCATGGAGGCACCCTCCAGCAGGCCGCCGGCCTCGAGGATCAGGTCCTCGATCGTCGTATTGTCAGCGAACGGATAGACGCCGGGGCTGGCGACGAGGCCGTTGATGGTCAGCGTGCCGCGGTCCTTGATCTCGTGGATGCCGGAGATGACCAGGATATCGTTCTTGCGGAGCAGGATGTCGTCGACTTGTCCGGACAGCACGCCGGCCAGGTCGAGCGTCACCGTCTCGAGGCTGAGGTCGTCCTTCTCACGCAGGATGAACGCGCGGCCCGTGAAGGCGTCTTCCTTCAGGCCGCCGGCGCCGGAGACCAGCTGACGCACGGTAGCGATCTCCTTGCCGAGCTCGTACATGCCCGGGCGGAACACGTAGCCGCGGACCTCCACCTTGTTGGAGAAGCGGTCCAGGTTGGCGCCGACCGAGACGTTGTCGCCGTCGGCCAGCACGAAGTCGCGGGCGGCCGAAGCCTTGACGTTGTACACTTCGCGCTCCGGGCCGGTCTGGCGGACGACGCGGAATTCTTCTTTATAGGAATCGTTGGTCAGGCCGCCGGCATAGCCGATCAGCGTCTCCAACGTCTCGTTGCCGAGGATTTCGTAGGCCATCGGGCGCTTGACGCCGCCGCTGACGGTCGCCAGGCCCACGTAGGGCGGGACGATGATCACGTCCCCTTCGCGCAGGGCGATGTCCGTCTCGGCCTTGCCGGCCATCAGGTATTCGTAGATGTCGACGTTGGCGACCTCCTTGCCGCCGCGAACGACCTTGATGGCGCGGAGCGAGCCGCGGGCCGTCACGCCGCCGGCGCGGTACAGGGCGTGGAACACGCTCGAGAACGAGGACAGGCGATAGGTTCCGGCCGTGCGGACCTCGCCCATCACGTTCACCAGGATCGTGCGGATCTGCCCGAGGGTCACGCTGACGGACGTGTTCGGGTTGCTGCCGCCCAGGCTGGAATACTTGGATATCAACGCCTTGCGGATCTTCTCCGACGCGGCGGCAATCGTCAGGCCACCCACCTGGATGGGACCGATCTGGCTGATGTTGATCCGGCCTTCCGGCGAAATGGTCCGCGTGTAGGAACCCTCGCTGTAGCCCCAGATGTCGATGACCAGCTGGTCACCGGGGCCCAGGCGATAGTCCTGGGGCGTGGCAGCATTCTCGTTCGGCTCGAAAGTCAGGGCCGGATTGCGGAAGATGTCGTGGCCATAAATCTTGATGCCGACGCCCTCTTCGGGATCCGGGGCCTGCGCGGCCATGGCGTCGGTAAAACCGTCGCCGTTGGAGAGCGCCTCCTCGCGGGATTCGCGCTGGATGGAACCCTGGACAAGCGCCTGCTCGGTGACGGAGGTCTCCTGCGACTGCGCTGCCTCATACTTCGCTCTGACGCGCTCCGCCTGCTCCTGCGTGACGCCACGGAGAAGCAGCTCCCGGCCGATCTGCTCCTGGCTCTTCCCGGCGGCGACCGCCGTCTTCACATAATTAACGACTTGATCGTCCGTCATCTGGGCCGACGCGACGAAAGATAGAGAGAACAACAGCAAGGCTGCGATCAGGGAAAACCTTTTCATATACAGTTTAAACTATTTCCTTGGTTATATATAAGTGTACAAATATAATGTAATTTCCGTTCTCTGCCAAACGGGGGCCAGCCCGGCCGCCATTTTCGGGAAATTAAATTTTTTTTCGAAAGAGTGTTGCGGATTCCCAAATTATGTCTATCTTTGCATCCGCATTCGGAAACGAAACAACCTGGTGTGGTAGTTCAGTTTGGTTAGAATGCCGGCCTGTCACGCCGGAGGTCGCGAGTTCGAGCCTCGTCCGCACCGCTAGAAGCCAGTCCTTTTGGGCTGGCTTCTTTCATTTCTACCCTCCCCAAACTCGCGACCTCACGCTCCCCTAGGGAGGTCTGAGGGGTCATCGATGGCGCGTTTGCCCGCCGCCAGGCGGGCTCGAGCCTCGTCCGCACCGCTAGGAGCCAGTCTTTTGACTGGCTCCTTTCTATTTATATCCCCTCCCCATCCCCTTCCGGCCCGGCCTCCATCAGCTTCCCCACCATCAACCTCTCCCTGAAGAGAACCCCTCCACCCCTCCCGGGCAGCCACCGCTTTCTCCGGCAGCGAGCCCCGTAATGCAAGGCTGCGGTGCCAAGCCCTGCCCGGCCCCGACCGGGCATCTCAACGCAGTCGACCAGCCGCGAAAGTGCTCCTAGAGGTCCATCGCCTGGACCCCTAGGAGCAAAAAAGGCCGGATTTGCTCCTACCCTG
>ONQP01000041.1 GCA_900319975.1 uncultured Bacteroidales bacterium
TTGTTTGGCAGGACCCGAACACAGCCCGTGCCAAAACACGCATATCATTCATTCACAGACATTTGCATATTCCGACAAAAGTGTAAAGAGTGTAAAGACTTTACACTTGCTGTAAAAGCCTTTACATTATCTCCGAGAAGGATTAGGACGTTCGGAAAAACTTGCTATCTTTGTCAACGCTTTAAGAATAACCAAACGTAATGAAAGGAAAACTCCCCCTCCTCCTCTTCCTGCTGACCTTCTGCTCTTCCCTGCAGGCGCAGGTAATCATCATCAACGACAACATGACACGCGGACGGTTGTCCGAGATCAAGACCACGGTCCTGGATTCCCTCACGCAGGAGCCGCTCGCCTTCGCTTCCGTCTACGTGATTCCCGCCAAGGACACCACCATCACCAATTTCACCCTGACCGACGCGACCGGCGCCGCCAAGCTCGGCGAAGTCCCCTTCGGCAAATACAGTTTCCATGTGGAAATGATGGGCTACAAGCCGTTCATCCAGGAGCGATACTTCCGGGTAGAAGAAGTCGACCTGGGAACCATCCGGCTGAAGCCGGACGAATATTTCCTGCAGGCGGCCACGGTCTCCGACATCGGCAATCCGATCGTCGTCAAGAAAGATACGGTAGAGTTCAACGCCTCCTCCTTCCGCGTCGGCGCCAACGCGATGCTGAAGGACCTGCTGATGCGGATGCCCGGCATGGAGGTCACCGAGGACGGCAAGGTCAAGTTCAACGGCGAAGAGATCGACAAACTGACCGTCGGCGGCCGGACCTTCTTCTTCAGCGACCAGAGCACCGCCCTCAACAACCTCCCCGCCTCCATCGTGGACAAGATCCGCGTGATCGACCG
Organism: uncultured Bacteroidales bacterium; assembly: GCA_900319975.1. GTDB lineage: Bacteria > Bacteroidota > Bacteroidia > Bacteroidales > UBA932 > Cryptobacteroides. The sequence goes on from ONQP01000041.1 coordinate 854, forward strand.
CGACACGGAAGCGTCCCGCGCCTCCGGCGTCCGGGAGAACGCCCGGGAGAAGGTACTGGACGTCGGACTGAAGAAAGAATATGAAGAAGGCTGGTTCGGCAACGTCGGCCTGAAGGGCGGAACGACCTTCGCGAAGAAGGAGGGCGCCATCCTGCGCGACGACCGCGGCCTGCTGTTCTCCGGCAACGCCCTCCTGTCCGCCTACTCGAAAAAAGACCAGCTGACCGTCATCGGCAACGCCCAGAACATCGCCGACGACAACGCGATGTCCTTCGTCATCGTGGACGACTCCGGCGAGATTTCCGAACTCGGCCAGGGCCTCTCCACCTCCGCCCAGCTGGGCGCCAACCTCAACACGAGCCGCATCAAGAACGTCGAGACTACGGCCAGCGCCAACTATACCTGGTCGAATACGGACAGCGGCTCGCAGACGGCCCGCACGACCTCGCTGGATGGCGGCGACATGCTCTCGACCCAGTCCAGGACGGGCAAGGCCACCAGCAAGGCGTTCACCGGCCAGCTGGAATTCACCAAGGAGCAGGGCAAGTTCTGGTTCCACATCCGCCCGGTCTTCCGTTATTCGTTCAGTGACGCCGACCGGCGGGGCACTGCGGAGACCCGCCGCGCAGGCGCCGTCGTCAATGAGTCCGAGAGCCGCACCCATTCCTGGGGGACCAACAAGAACTCGTCCATCTACGCCGACTGCACCTTCCGGGACCTGGGCGGGAAAGAGGGACGGAACCTCCAGATGAGCGTCAACCGCGACTATGCGGTCGAAAACGGCCAGAGCGACGAGCTCTCCCGCCTTCTGGTGTCCGGCGCACAGGATCTCCGGATCCTGCACTACAACGCGCGTTCGGAAGACACGTGGACCAGCGGCTACATCGCCTATACGGAGCCGATCGGCAAGAAATGGACCCTCGAGGCCTCCGCGGATTATTCCCAGGACCGTCGCGACCGCACCCGGGACGCCTTCGACGAAGCGGGTCGCAACGATTTCTATTCCTCCGTCAACCGGACCAACTATGTGACCCAGGAATACGACCTGACCGCCCAATACAAGTTCGGGGAGGACAGCTGGCTCTCCCTGGGTGCGGAGACCTACGGCATCCTGCAGGAGACCTTCTCCAAGAGCTACGGGCTCGAGAGCAAGGTCGGCCAGGGCGAATGGAACTGGTACGCGGTCCCCGAAATCGAGGCGGTACACAGCTGGGGCGTCAACCGGATGTCGCTCTACATCTACGGATACGTCAACCAGCCCGGCCCCAGCCGGATGCAGCCCGTCCTCGACATCAGCAACCCCTCCTTCCTGAGCATGGGCAACATCTATCTGAAGCCGAACTCCTACACGGCCTTCACCTACTCCTGGAGAAGGAACGACCGCGAGCGCTTCTCCACGCTGATCTTCAACCTCCGCGGGGCGATGCGCCTCCATTCCATCACCAATGCGCAGTGGTATGACGCGAACGGCGTCCTCTGCTCCATCCCCGTCAACGCCCGGAAGCCCTTCTACACGCTCAACGGCTACGCTTCCTTCACCATGCCGCTGAACAAGGCGAAGACCTGGAGCCTGAGCGTCAACGCCAGCGCCGACTACGTCGCGTCCTCCAGCTTCCTGGCCCGCGATACGATGCCCACGCCGGACAAGACGAGCTTCGACTACGGTTCCTTCATGGCGAATTTCTGGGGAGACGCCTCGGGCGACCGCTTCTTCAGCGGACAGAGCGGATTCTATGAAGGCTCCACCCGCGTCTTCACGCCCTACGCCAGCGCTTCCATCAAGCTCAACAAGGAGATGTATTCGCTCGCCCTCTCCGCCTCTTCGCGCGGCAATTTCGCGCGCTATTCCGCGGAGATGGACGTCCCCAACCGGAATACGCTGGACAACGACGTGTCCTTCCGCGGCTCCTTCATGACCGCGCACGAGTTCGAATTCGAGTCGGACATCGCGTACGCGTTCTTCAAGGGATACGCCGCCGGCTACGGCCTGCCGGAATGGCGCTGGAACGCCTCCGTCACCAAGAACGTCGGCGCCTTCACCCTGAGCCTCACCGTCCACGACATCCTCAACCAGACCCGCAACCTCCGGCGTACGGTCTCCGCCAATTACGTGGAAGACACCTACCGGCTGGCGATGGGCCGCTACGTCCTCTTCGGCGTCAAGTGGAACTTCGGCAAGATGAACGCCGGCCACAGCCAGCGCGCCCAGGACGCCGCCTGGAACCTGATCTGGTAGCAAGTTGAAATCACATAATCCACATTATATGAAAAAGTTATCCTTTATTTTCCTGGCTTTTGCCGCAATCGGGGCGGTCGCCTGCTCCGACGGCAACGTGAAGTACAACGTGTCCGGCTCCGGCGCTCCGGAGGACGGCAAGACCGTCTACCTGATCGACCAGCTCAGCACGAAGAACATCGACAGCACCGTCGTCTCCGGCGGCGCCTTCCAGCTGAAGGGCAAGGCTCCGAAGGACGCCCTGCTGAACGTCAATATCGACGGTTCCGACTGGTATTTCCTTTTCTTCAACGACGGTGAGCCCGTGACCATCAACGCCGCGGACAACTCCCTGACGGGATCCGAGCTCAACAACAAAGTGACGGAATGCGACCTGTGGGTCTCCGATCAGACCCGTCAGCTCGGCGAACTGGGCAACAAGCTGACGGAACTCTCCGAGAAGGTCCCCCAGACCGATCCGGAATTCCAGACGCTCCTGCAGCAATACCGTACCGAGAACCTCGCTTTCCGCGAAGGATTCAAGGAGAGGCTGGACGCCAACATGGACAACCTCATGCCGGTCGCCTTCGCGCGCCAGGCCTTCTCGCTTCTCGGCGAGGAGAAGATCCGAGAGATCGTCGCCGCGGCTGACACGCCCTTCGGCTCCCACCCGGTCGTGACCGGCCTCCTGAAGCAGATGGACGAAGAGGAAGCCCGGATGAAAGAGATGCAGGAGCGCGCGCAGGCCTTCGTCGGCCAGAAGTTCGTGGACCTGGAAGAGCCCGACCCGGACGGCAACGTCCACAAGCTGAGCGAATACCTGGGCCAGGGCTGCTGGGTCCTCGTCGATTTCTGGGCCTCCTGGTGCGGAAGGCTGAGATGCCCAACGTGGTCGAGGTCTACAGGAAGTACCACGCCAAGGGCTTCGAGATCGTGGGCCTGTCCTTCGACCGCCAGAAAGAGGCCTGGGTGCAGGCCATCAAGGACTGGGACATGCCCTGGATCCATCTCTCCGACCTGAAGCAGTGGAAGACCGTCGCTTCCGACGCCTATGCCGTCAAGGCCATCCCGGACAACATCCTGGTCGACCCTGAAGGCACGATCGTCGCCCGCGGACTCCGGGGCGACGACCTGAAGGCAAAGCTTGCCGAGATTTTCGAGTAGGCGCTACTGGTCGAGATAATCGACCCCGTTGTAATACTTTACGACGGCCTGCTTGATCAGATACTTGAACTGCGACGACATCTCGTCGGCCTGCGCCCTGAGGTAATTGTTGTTCGCAGTCTGGAACTCCAGCGGGGAGATGAGTCCCTGCTCCAGTTTCTTGAGGTTGAGGTGATAGGCTTCGGTCTGCACCTCAGCCTTTCTTTGTGCCTGCATCCAGGCGGCGGCGCTGCCGTCCCGGTCCTGGATGGCCTTGCGGACTTCGGTCTCCACCTCGCGGCGCTTCTGGTCCAGCTCAGCCGTGGCCCGCTTGTAGGCGTTCCGCTTGCGGGACACGTTCGCCTGGCCGCTCAGCCGGCTCCAGATGGGGATGCTGAGGGACAGCTGGACATACTCGCCGGAGTTGCCGCGGAGCTGGTTCCAGAAAGAAGGCAGCGTCTGCTGGCCGACATAGGTATAGTAGGACGTATTCCAGCCGGCGTACAGGCGGAGGCTCGGGAGCAGCTGGCCCTTGGCCGTATTGAATTCCAGTTTTGCGTTCTGCGCCTTCCAGTCGGCGATCTTCACGGCCGGGTTGTTCAGGAGGGCGAATTCGACGACGGATTCTTCGCTGTCGCCCAGCAGGGCCGGCCCCTCGTCAGAGCCGGCAGCGCCGAACTCCGCGAGCACCAGCTCCTCGTCCGCCGGCCAGAACATCAGGTCGGCGAGGGTGAGCTTCTGCTGCTCGTATTCGTTGAGGGTATTGATCCGGTCATACTGCCGGTCGGCCAGTTCGGCCTCCATCTGGACCACGTCCGCGTGGCCTTTCTGGCCGATCTCTTCCTGCTTGCGGGCCTTGGCGAGCGCCTGCTCGGCGGCTGCCACCTGCTCCTCCTGGACTTCGGCCAGGCGCTTGTAGTACAGCACGTTATAATAGGCCTGCATCACCGCCAGGCAGATGTCGGCTTCCGTCTGCTTCTCCTGCGAACCGGCGATCAGGACGCCCGTCCGGGAGATCCGGTAGTTGTTGACCGCTTCGAAACCGTTGAAGAGGTAGATGTTGGCGCTGGCGTCGTAGTTGTTGTAGAACGTCGTCTTGTTGAAATAGGTATTGGTCTGCGGGTCGATGTTGCGGCCGAAGGTGGAGTAGGCGCTCGAGGTCGCGCTGATCTGCGGCGTGAGGAGCGTCAGGAGGCTGGTCCGGCGCGCCAGGCGGGCGTCGTGGGAATCCGCTTCCTGGATCCGCATCTTCGTGGAGTTGGAGACCGCATAGGCCATGCAGTCGTGCAAGGTCATCTGCGCCCGGCACTCCAGCATGCCGGCAAAGGTCATGACCGCCCAGAGGACAGAGACAAAAATAATCCGTACCATATCGTTTACTTTTTCATTTCCATTTTGCCCTCCCCTGCAACACGGCCCGTGCCAAACTCGCAACCCGCTGTATTTCAGACGTATGCGAAACGACAAAAGGTGTAAAGCGCTGTAAAACACTTTACACCTTTTACACTTTCCCTTTACAGCCCGTCCTAGCGGAAGCGGAGTTCGAAGACGGTCTGCGAGATGTCGCTGCGCGTCAGCTCGATGGTGCCGTTGTGGTTGCGCATGATCTGGCGGGCCAGCGAGAGACCGATGCCGGAGCCCTCCCGCTTGGTGGTGAAGAACGGGATGAAGATCTGTTCCTGGCTGCTCACCGGGATGGGTTCGCCGTCGTTGGCCACGTCGATGATGACGTCGTCTTCCTTGCCCATCCGGGCGAAGACGTCGATCTTCTTGGCGCCGGCCTGCAGGGCGTTCTTGATCAGGTTGATCAGGATCTGGGAGATCTGCCCTTCGTCGGCGAAGATCATCAGGTCGGGCTCCTGCGGCCGATAGGCGCAGGTGGCGCCGCAGGAGGCCAGGAACTCGCTGTTGAGGCTGATGACGCCCTCCACGAGGTCCTGCAGCTCGAGCGCCCTGCGGATGGGCTTGGCCACGCCGCTGAGCTCGCGATAGGTCTGCACGAAGCCGATGAGGTTCTTGGACGAGTCGGAGATGGTCTCCAGGCCGGCCTTGACGTCCAGCTCGCTGTGCCCGTCCGCGTCCACGGACTTGGCCAGGGCGTCGCTGAGCGAGGCGATCGGCGAGACCGTGTTCATGATCTCGTGCGTGAGCACGCGGATGAGCTTGGTCCAGGAATCCTGCTCGTGCGCCTGGCGCTGCTTCTCGAAGATGGTGCGGATACGGTTGAGCGTGCGGTTGAAGCGGTCGCTCTCCTTGAAGCGGAAATTGAGCTCGCCGTCCTCCAGGGCGTCCATCATATAGGCCACCTTCTTGATGTCCTTGTGGCGCGTGTAGTACATCGCGCCCGCCGCCGCGGCAGCCGCGACGACGACGATGAGCAATATGGACAGCCAGAGGGGCATGCGTTACAGGCCGTATTTCTTCAGTTTGGCATAGAGGGTCGGGCGGCTCACCTCCATCGCCTCGCGGACGAGGCGCTCCTCGTCGGCCGGGTTGCGGGCCGGCCCGGCGCCGTAGGCGGCCGCCGCGGCGGGCGCGGCCTCCGGCTCGGCGTGCGCGTCGATCGCCAGGTCCTTCACGGACAGTTCCCTGCCCTCCGACAGGATCACGGCCTTCTCGATGCAGTTCTGCAGCTCGCGGATGTTGCCGTTCCAGCGCTGCGCCTTCAGCAGCTCCGCGGCCTCGTGCGAGAGACCCGTCAGCGGCCGGTGGTATTTCTCCGCAAAGCGGAGCAGGAAGCGCTCCGCCAGCGGCACGATGTCGTCCCGGCGCTCCCGCAGCGACGGCAGCGCGATGTGGACGGTATTGATGCGGTAGAAGAGGTCCTCGCGGAAACGGCCTTCGCGCACCAGCGCCGGCAGGTCCATGTTGGTGGCGCAGATGAGGCGGATGTTGACCGGGCGCGCTTCCGTGCCGCCCACGCGGACGATGCTGCGGTTCTGGATGGCGCGCAGCAGCTTGGCCTGCAGGTGCAGCGGGATGTTGCCGATCTCGTCGAGGAAGAGCGTGCCGCCGTCGGCTTGCTCGAACTTGCCCTCGTGGTCCGTGTGCGCGTCGGTGAACGCGCCCTTGACGTGGCCGAAGAGCTCGCTCTCGAAGAGCGTCTCCGTGATGGCGCCGGCGTCCACCGCCACCATCGCCTTCTCGTTGCGCAGGCTCCGGGCGTGGATCTCGCGCGCCAGGACGTCCTTGCCCGTACCGTTCTCGCCGGTGATGAGCACCGTGGCGTCGGTCGGGGCGATCTTGTCGAGGGTCTTGCGGATGGCGGCCATCGCGGGGCTGTCGCCCCAGAACATGGCGCCCGCTTCCGTGGCGGCCGGTTTGGCGTCGGACGGCCGGGCGTCGCGGCCCAGCGCCTTGCGGGCCTTGTCGCGCGCCGCCAGGAGCACCTCCACGAGCTTGTCGTTCTCCCACGGCTTCACGACGAAGTCGAAGGCGCCGCGCTTCATGCCCTCCACCGCCAGCTGGATGTCGGCGTAGGCCGTGAAGAGCACGACCTCCACGTCCGGGGTCATCTTCTTGATCTCCCCCGCCCAGTAGAGGCCTTCGTTGCCGGTGTTGATGCTGGTGTTGAAATTCATGTCGAGCAGGATCACGTCCGGGCGGAACTGCTCCAGCGTGGACACCAGCGTGGCGGGCGAAGGGATGGTCTTCACCTCCGCGAAATGCATGGGAAGCAGGATCTCCAGCGCCTTCCGGATGCCGGCATTGTCATCGACGACAAGTATCTTTCCTTTCTTGGCTGCCATAAGCGTTGTTTTTCACAGATTGCAAATATACTCTTTTTCCGCTGGATACAAGCGAAGGCGGCCGACTATCGATTCGACCGCCTTCTATTCCAACCACAAATCAAAGGGCTACCTGTGGGCAGCCTTGAAGTCGGACCAACGGTAGTAGGGCCATCCCTCCGCCGGAAGCGGGAGATGCGCCGGTTCGCCGTTGAGCAGGACCGTGAACAGGATTTCGTCGGAGCTGTCGCTCCGGAAGAAGACGAAATGCATGTTGGCCCCCATCGGAATCTTGTAACTCTGGAAGATTTCCTCCACCTCCGCAGGGCTCTGCGGGACCGTGGCGAAGCCGTCGAGGTCCAGGCACATCATCAGCGCCATGAAGGTGTAGTCGTGCGCGAAGCGCAGGTCCGCGCCCCCCTCGCCTGCGGCGATGTGCGCGTCCGCCCGCGCGATGATGTCGCGGATGATGGTCCGGTAGCCGTTGTGCTTCGGCCAGGCCTCGGTATAGAGCTGGTAATTGTCGATGCGCCAGAGGGAGATGGCCTCCTCGGGCGTATACAGGTCCATGAAGTCCAGGTCGGTGTCGAGGCTGTTCATGCCTTCGGCGAAGAAGAACATGTGGGTCGCGAGCTCATAGAACTTCGAGCGTTTGACCGACTTGCGCGGCTGCTTGAAGATGCGTGCGAGCACCTTCTCCGAATCGAAGAACCCGGCGGCGTACTGCTCGTCGGAGACCTTGAACGGCAGCGTGGCGCGCTCGTAGCCTTCGTAGAACGGGTTCTCGTCCTCGAGCGGCAGGGTCGCCGGCATGTTGGTGCGGGACACGTCCTCGGTCACGAAGAGCGTCGGGTTCTTGCCCTTGAGCGCCAGGCAGTAGGACGACATCGTCATCACGCTGCGCAGGCTCGGGGACGACACGGCGCGGACCTTCGCCCCGTCGGGGAAAGCCTCCGGGAAGGCCTCGAAGAGGTGCGCGGCAATCGCCTGCTGCTGGTCCCAGCCCTTGCGGGAAAGCTCGCCGTAGTGGTCCTTGACGTCGGGATACAGGCGGTCGAAACGGGCCTTGTAGTCCTTGCCATACTCGGTCAGGTTGTCCTTGCCTGCAGCATCGTCCAGCGCCCGCTTGATCATGTCATAGTTCTCCAGGCGCCAGGCGTAGCGCGCGCCGTGCCGGGCGTAATGGCTGACATAGCAGGGCCTGTAGCCCTCCGGGGCCGGAGCGAGCTGCAGGGGCTCCGTCGGAGCGACGTAGTCGGTGCCGGCGATGAGCTCCGGGCGCTGCAGCAGTACCTCGCGGGCCGTCTGCGCGAAAAGAGTCCCGCCCGTGAAGGCGAGACTCAGAGCCAATATAACAATCCTTCTCATCTATTTTCTCTTGGCGGCGAGCTGTGCGTAGAGCTTTTCTGCGTTCTCGTAGTACAGCTTCTTCAGGACGTCGTCGCTCAGGCCGATGCCGTGGAGCGGCCAGTGGTAGGCGTGCTCGTAGTCGTAGAAGTGCTCGTCCTCCGTCTCGAGGATCCGCCACTGCAGGTCATACATCTTCTGGGAAGGATGGTTGTCCGTGCCGAAGAAGATGCGGTCCTGGTACTTCTCGTAGAAGGCCTTCGTGGCGCGCGGGGTGATTGCGGACTCGACGTGGCGGGCGGAGTTGTCCAGCCAGAGGTTCGGGTGGCGGTCCATGATCTGGCCCAGGAGCTCGTAGTCGTGGGTCAGGTTCATGAAGTGGCAGGCGATGATCGTCGTGTTGGGGTGACGGTCGCAGCACTCCTCCAGCGTCTTGCAGAGCTCGTAGAGGTCGAGGATGCCGGACTGGTCGGGATCGATTTTCCAATGCTCGGCGTTGACGTAGCCGTCGTTGTGCTCGTCCATCGGCTCATACATCCAGATCGGGTCACCGACATGGATGATCAGCGGCATGCCCAGTTCGCCGCACTTCTCGAAGAGCGCGTCGAAGCGCGGGTCGTTCATGTGCGCGGTCGGCGTCGGGACGCCCGTGTCGAAGTTGGTGAAATAGGTGTCGCCGAAGCCCTTGTCGCCGACCTCGCCGACGCCGCGCGCACCCTTCTCGAAGTCGCGCACGAGCGAGGCCACGGCCTTCTCTTCGAACTCGGGCGTGCCCCAGGCGCTCATGTCGAAGCCGCACCACATCTCGAAGACGTCGGAGACGCCTTTGTACATGTCATACAGTTCGTCGAACTTCTCGCCGGAGGCGTAGGTGTTGATGACCACCCGTTCGATGTTGTTCTCCTTGAGGCGGGCGGCCCACTCCTCGCACTCCTTGACGTTCGCGGCATAGGCATGGGAATGCATGTCGTACACCTTGAACTTGGCGCTGTGGGGATGGTGCTCCGGCAGGTTCATGCACGGGATCGGCTTGTAGTCCTTGAGCAGGAGCGTGTCGAGGTAGGAGGCCTCCTCCTTGGGGGCCTGCCCGCAGGAAGCTGCGAGGCAGGCGCCCAGGGTGAGGGCAATGAATCTTGTCTTCATCTGGTTGTTCATCGTGTTTTATTCAGTCTTGTCCAGGGCGAAATGATAGGTGGTCTTGCCGCCGCAGGTCATGTAGACGGCGTCCTCCCAGTCTTCCGTGTAGAACTTGAAGTATACACCCATGGAAGAGCCCTTGATGCCATAATTCTTTCTGGGGAGAGCGAACTCGAAGTAAACCGTGTCACCTTCGACCTTCTTGGTACCCAGCTCGATCGGCATTTCTTCGGATGCGGCCACGGTATCGCCGGAAGAGCAGTCATACCAGTCGGCCCAGCGCTCGTTGTCGTTCCAGAAGTTGCCTTCGAGATACCAGTCGCAGCCGAGGCCCTTGGTGGACATGCCGGTACCGGTCAGGTCGTCGGCGTCGATGCGCATGTTCATGATGGCACCGTCGGCGGTGCAGCCGGGGATCGTGGTGTCGAGCGCGACATAGAAGAAGACGTAGTCGGCGTTGTAGTCGAACTTGCCGAAGGACTTGCCGTCGTCGCCGACGAGCTGGAAGTCCGGATACTGGACGGCATCCCAATCCTCGAAGGAATCGTCGTCAAGCTTGACGGCGGACGGTTTCGCGACCATAATCTTGCCGGACACGACCTGCTCCTGACCGTTGTAGACACCGGACATCTTGATCCAGTACGTGTCAGGGGCCGGGAAGGTATAGGTGTAGGTGTCACCGGCGCCCGTGGAGAGCGTCTCGGCGGCGCCGCCCTTGGCCTTGATGATTTCCCAATTCACGTCGGTGGTGTTCTCGATCACCGAGTGGAAGGTGAGGGTCAGGCCGTCGCTGGTATACTCGAACGCGATATCCGGAACCGGCTCGAGCTCAAGGTCTCCCATCCTCACGCAGGAGGAGAAGAGGGCCATAGCGGCTATGCAGAAGATTGCAAATATCTTTTTCATGATCTTAGCGTATTAATAACCAGGGTTTTGTTCGCAGTTCGGGTTGTTGTCGATCTCCTTGGAAGGGATCGGGAACACCAGACGGGTGTCGTCGTGGCGGGTGTACACGCCGACGGCGTCCATGGCAGGCTTGCCAGCGGTGCTCTGACCGGCGGTGTAGATGGTATGGTAGCCCCAGTAGTCGCGGACGATGTCCTTGTCGTTGCGCATCAGGTCGAAGAAGCGGTGCGCCTCGAACGCGAACTCGACGCGTTTCTCCTTGAGGACGAAGTCCACGGGATCGCCGGTGACGTCGGCCTCGGTGTAGAGGTGGGCGTCCACGTTGGCGGTCATACGGTGGCGGCGGACCTCGTTGACGTCCTTGACGGCGTTGGCCTTGTCACCCTTGTGGGCGTAAGCCTCGGCGCGGTTGAGGTACATCTCGGTGACGCGCAGGAAAGGCGGCGAGAAGAGCGTCGGCTTGCCGTCCTGCCAGGAGAGCTTGGAGCAAGGGATGAGGTCGAGACCGTTCTTGGTGTTGACGTCGCAGACGAAGGTCCAGCGCACGTCGTCGTTCTCCAGGGAGGTACCGCGGCCCATGTCCTCGAGCAGCGGCTCGGAATAGCCTTCCTCGCCCCAGCAGCCGTCGGCCTTCATGATCATGGAAGCCACGGAGCCGGAACCCTTGTCGTCCTGCGGGAGCATCTTCAGACACCAGATGGTCTCCTTGGAGGTCCAGGTGCTCTTGAAGTAATCCGCGAACTCGGTGGCGGAAGCGATCTCATAGTTGGGATCGTTGATCACCTTGGTGGCGTACTCGATGCTCTTGTCCCAGTTGCCCATATAGAGATAGACGCGGGAGAGCAGGGCGCGCACGGCGCCGATGGAGGCGAAGCAGCGGCTCTGCGAACGGTCCACGTCCACGTCCATCAGCTTCTCGGCGTCGAGCAGGCAGTTCACGATATAGTCGTAGGTCTCCTTGAGAGAGGCGCGGCCCTTGGGCTCGGCGTCGGAACCGTTCTCACGGATGACCAGACCCGGCTCGTTGGCGGCGGTCGCCTCCTTGTAGGGCTTGGCGTAGAAACGGACCAGGCTGTGCATCACATAGGCCTTCAGGAAGAGGGCCTCGCCGTGCAGGGACTTGGTCTCGTCGCTCGGATTCGCGTCCTCGGAGATGACGTCGAGGGCGACGTTGGTCGAGTAGATGATCTTGTAGGACTGGGCCCAGAACGAAGCCACGTTGCTGAGGCCGGCGTGCCGCTCCTCGAACTTGAAGATCATGTTGAGCTCGTCGGTGGTGGCGTGGCCATACACCACGTCGTCCGAAGAGAAGTCAGACATCTGGTAGAACTGACGGCCGTACCAGTTGTTGCTGTTGGAGTTCTCCGGATGGTCCTTCATCACGGCGTAGCAGCCGTTCAGAATGTCCACGATACCGGTCGGGGACTGGGTCATCTGCTGTCCGGTGAGGGAATCCTCCGGGACGATGTTGAGGTCGCACGAAGTCATCAGACCGGCGCCTGCAACCATTATGAGGAAATATTTGAATATCTTTTTCATATCAGCAAGCTCTTAGAAAGTGAAGTTGACCTGGAGATTGTACTGACGCTTGTTGGGGTACCTGTTGTCCAGCGACTCGATCATGCCGGCGACGCCGGAATCGGCGGACATGGACACTTCAGGATCGGCGCCCCAGACGGTCGTACCGGTGAAGACGTTGTCGCAGGAGAGAGCGATCGTGATGCCGGTGTTCTTGGTGAGGCTCTTGGGGAGCGTGTAGGACAGGGTCACGTTGCGGAGCTTGAAGTAGTTGCCCTTCACGAGGTCGCCCGTGTGATAGACGGAAGCGAGCGCATAGGCCGGCAGGCCGATGGTGGCCTGGTCGCCCGGCTGACGCCAGATCTTGTCCTCGTTGGACGGCATCAGGGAGTTGGACACGAACGTGGCCAGGCGGCTGGCGCGGTTGCGGCCGTAGAGGGTGTTGCCCCACACGAAGCTGCCGTTGGCGCTGAGCTTGAAGTTCTTCCACGTCAGCTGCGTGGAGATGCCGCCCTGCCAGGGGATGTTCGGCGAACCGGCCTCCACGAAGCGGGCCGAAGCGTAGTCATAGGTCAGGGAACCGTCCTCAGCCACGAACTGCTCGCGGCCGGTCTGCGGATCCACGCCGGCGTATTCGCGCAGGTACCAGGTGTACATCTCTACACCGTCGCGGTAGATCTGCGAGAGGCTCCGGTAGTTGGACTGGATGAACTGCACGCCTTCACCGAGGTTGAAGAGTCTGTTGCTGTTGTAGGAGATGGAGAAATCCACGTCCCAACGCAGCTCGCTGGTCTTGACGGGGGTCACGCTGAGCGCAGCCTCGAAACCGGTGTTGAGCACGGAGCCCAGGTTCTGCCACTGGTTGGAGAAACCGCCGGTCGGCGGGAGGTCGCGGTAGACGAGCAGGTCGTCCGTCACGTTGCGGTAGTAGTTGAGGTCGATGGACACGCGGTCGGTGATACCGAGTTCGGCGCCCACGTTGAACTGGCTCGTCTCCTCCCACTTGAGTTCGCGGTTGGCCATCTGGACAGGCACGGCGGCGGAGTGGGAGTCATACTGCGTGCTGTACTCGAAGCGCTCGAGATATTTGGACGGGCCGATGTCCTTCATACCCGTCTTGCCCCAGCTGGCCTTCAGCTTGAGGTTGGTGATGATGTCGGAGTGGAAGAAAGGCTCGTTGTTGATGGCCCAGGCGCCGGAAACGCTCGGGAAGGTGGCTCCACGGTGGCCGGGGGCGAAGGTGGAGGACTCATCGTAACGCAGCGAGGCGGTCAGGAAGTAACGCTTGTCGTAGCTGTAGTTGACCTGCGAGATGACGGAATTCATGCCGCTGCTGACGCGGTTGCCCGCGGCTTTCATGTTGGCGGAAGCAACGTTGAGCACGGAGAGGTCGAAACCGAGAGGCAGGCCCTCGCCATAACCGGTCAGGTCGTTGCTCCAGGTCATCTGGGCCTCGTAACCGACCAGGCCGGCCAGGGAGTGCTTGCCGAAGGTCTTGTCGGCCTTGAACATGTTGGTGCTGATGCCGCCGTAGCTGTAGCTCATCGAATCCTCGACCTCATCGCCGGCCTTCATGTACTCGACTTCGGCGAAGCGGTGGTTGTGGCTGTGCCAGAAACCGACGGAAGCACGGGACTGGGACACGAAGGAGAGCCAGGGCGCGAGCTTGGCGGTGACCACGAAGTCGAGGTCGGTGCCGAAGCCCTTGTTGTTGCGCACGTCCTTGCCGCTCTCGAAACCGATCATCGGGTTCACGTCGTAGCGGCCGTAGAGCTTGCTTTCCTTGAAGGAACGGTAGTTGCCGTCAGGACCGTACGGGGAGTCGAACGGGATGTTCTCGCCCACGTAGTACACGAGGTTGTCGTCCGTCCCGCTGCCCATGTTGCCGCTGACGTCGAGGTTGGCGGTGAGGGTCAGCCACTTGGTGAGATTGATCGTGTTGTTGGAACGCACGTTCACCTGGGTATAGTCGGTGTTGCGGATGGTACCGTCCTCCTTGTAGTAGGAGAAGGACAGATAGCCGGAATACCAGTCGTTCTTGCCCATCACGGAGAAGTGATAGTTCTGCAGCATGGCGTTCTGCATGATCAGGCTGCGCCAGTCCGTGTCGTTCTCCAGGATGGAAGCGGGAAGCGCGGTCTTGAAGGCGAAGTCGTCGACCAGATGCGTCTCGGGATCGCGGAAATACTCGCGATAATAGGTATAAAGCTGCTTCGTGTTCATCAGCTGCTGGCGGGAGAAGTCGGGCGTGATGAGACCGACGTTGGCCTTGAAGTTGAACTGCAGCTTGTTGGTCTTGGCCTTCTTGGTGGTGACGACGATCACGCCGCCGTTGGCCTGCGCACCGTACATACCGGTCGCGCCGGCGTCCTTCAGGACGGTAACGGACTCCACGTCGTCAGGATCGTAGGAGCCGCCGATGATACCGTCGACCACGTAGAGCGGTTCCTGCGAAGCGTGCAGGGAGGAAGCGCCACGGATGCGGATGGAAGGCTCGGCGCCGGGACGGCCGCTGTCCTTCACCACGGTCACACCGGCCACCTTGCCCTGGAGCATGTCACCGATGTTGTTGCTGACCACGTCCTTGAGCTTGTCGGCGGACACCGTGGTCACGGCGCTGGTGATCTCACCCCGGGTCTTGGAGGAGTAACCCATCACGACGACTTCGTCGATGAGCTGGGAGTCGACCTCAAGGATCTGGTCGATCACGGCTCTGTTGCCGACGGGAATCTCGACGGTCCGGAAACCGATCGAGGAAAAGACCAGAATGGCTTTCGCATCCCGGACGCTGATCGTATAGTTGCCGTCAACGTCCGTTACCGTACCATTCAAAGTTCCTTTCTCAAATACACTTGCACCCACCATCGGCAGGCCGTCGTCTCCAGCTGTGACGACGCCCTTGACCACCACCTGGGCGGACATGACGAGCGTCGTGAACATCAAAAGACCGAAAAGTAAAACTTTCTTCATGGATTTTTGAGTAATTGGTTATTATTGAATATATTATAGATTATCAGAGATTTATCTCACTCACCTCGATCAGCAGGCTGCCGTCGACCGGCGTCTCCAGCACGGTCTTGTCGGAAGCGGTCACGGTGCCGAGGTCGCGATGGTTGTAGTAGTCCTCCACCCGGTAGGTCTTGCCGGCCTCGAGTCCGCGGAGCTCCACGGAAGCGACCGGGGCGGACGTAGCGTAGAAGGCGTAGTAGAGCTTGCCGTTCTGCTTCAGGACGTGGGTCTCGGGATAGTCGAAGCCGATGTCGTAGAGGCCGGGCACGTACTCCCCTCTCGCCAGCTGCTTGTCCTCATAGATGGCGAGGGCGTTCTTCAGGAGCGCCTCCTTCTCGGGCGTAAGCAGGTAGGAATGCTTGACATACGGATTGTCCGCGGGCCAGGTGAACTTGGTGCCGATCACGGCGCCGATGCCCAGCTGGGTCGGATAGTCGTTCTCGTTGTCGGACAGTTCGATGTGGTCGCCGTAGTACGCGAGCTGCGGGGCGAGCGCACGGAGCACGTAGCCCTTGGTGCGGATCTGCCAGCTGCTCGTCGGGTCGGAAGAGACGGCCTTGTCGATGTACGGGAGGTTGTAGACCGAGAAGCAGTCGCCGCAGGGGCAGTACTGGATCACGGAATGGGACTTGACGGCGCGGGCCGTGTCGTGGATCAGCTTGTAGAAGCCGGGCAGCTCGCGGAAATCCTTCTCGGGATCCTCCGGATGGTGCTTGGGATTGTAGTCCGGCGACACGCAGTTGAGGTGCTGGCCGTCGAGCTTGAGGCCGTCGAAGCCGTAGTCGGCGATGAACTTGTGGACCAGCGCGGACTGCTCGCGGCGGACGTCTTCGTCCAGCGGCGAAAGGAACCAGCTGTCCCACCATTCGATCTTGCGCGGCAGCCCGTCCTTGCCCAGGATGAGGGCGTCGGGATATTTGCGGAGGAATTCCGTGCCGGGATCGGCGGCGAGCGGCGTCCACCAGAGCTCGGCCTTGAGGCCGTGCTTGTGGAACTCGTCCACCATATATTTCATGTCGGCGTCGCCGTTGGGGAAGCGCTCCGGGGTGAGGTCCCAGTCACCTTCGGCAATCTGGAAACCGTCGTCGAGCGTGGCCCACTTGAAGCCGAGCTCCTGCACCTTGGGCAGCGTGCCGACGATCTCGGCGATGGTGAACTTGCGCTCGTAACCCCATGCGCACCAGGCCGTTTCGTAGGCCTCGGGCACGCTCACGGGCATCTTCACGCCGACCTTGTCCAGCAGCTGCGCATAGTTGCGGAGCGCACCGAAGCAGTCGCCTTTGTAGAAGCTGACGAAGCAGGTGTAGGTGTCCAGGGACGCGCCGGGCGCCAGGACGGCCGGCTCGTCGAATTCCTTGACGACGGAGATCTCAGCATAGTCGTTGCCGGCCTTCTTGTCGACCGGCAGGCTGACGATCTGCGGCGTCGGCTCGAGATGGCCGATGATCACGCCGGCGTCGCGGCGCCACAGGCACACCACCGGGACGCCTCCGCCGTAGTCGACGTGGTCCTCGGCGGGGTTCATTCCCATGAAGTTGCGCTGGTAGAAAGCGTCGTCGATCGGCTTGATCCAGTCTTCGCGGGCGCTCGTGGACTGCCCCTGGAAGGACCAGAAGCTGGGATCCGGCGCGCCGGCGGCAACCTTCAGGTCGCACAGCGACCAGCCGTCCACGGCCACCTCCTCACCGGAGGCGTTGCGGTAGGACGCGCTCACGAGCATGGTCGAAGGGAACGCTTCGTAGAAAGAAAGCCGGAGTTCGCGCGTCAGCGCGGGGCCGTCGACGGATTCGCCTTTGTAGATGAAGCAGGTGCCGCGGCCGAACGCGTCGGCGACGCCCTTGCTCTCCGAGGCTACCGTCCGGAACGTGACCCGCTCCCCTGCCACCGAGACGGAGCCGAGGTCGGTCGCGTCGCCGATCAGCGGAGCGGCCGCCGCGGTGTTCTCGATGCGGAATGCACCGTCTCCGGTCGGGACGACCGAAAGGTCGCCCGAGACCGGAGCCTTTGCACATGCCACCAGTAGCAGACACGCTATGGCGATATAAGGTTTCATAAATCCTTTAGAGTTTGATGGTCTGGTTGAAATGCTTCAGGGCCGCAGCCTCGATCGCCTGCTTCGAAGAGAAGGCGCCGGTGCCGCCCGCGGCCGTCGTATTGATCGCGCCGGTCAGGTTGCCGAAATACTGGCAGTATTCCAGGTCCTTGCCCTGCACGAAGGCCGTGATGAAGCCCGAGTTGAAGCTGTCGCCCGCGCCGATGGCGTCGACGACGTTGCGGTTGAGCATGGCCGGCAGGAACTTCTCGCCGTCCTTGGTGACCAGCAGGGAGCCTTTGGAGCCCATCTTGACCACGAGGACGTTGATGTAGGGGCGGACGACGTCCAGCGCCTTCTCCACGGAATCCTTGCCGGTCAGGGCCATGAGCTCCTGCTCGTTGGGCATGAAGATGTCGACCAGCGGAAGGATCTTCGCATAGTCGAAATCCCATTTCTCCGCCGGGTCGAACTGCATGTCCATCGACAGGGTCGCGCCCTGCTCCTTCACGAGCTTGACGATCTCATAGATGTCGCGGTGGAGGGTCTCCTGCATGAAGATGGAGGAGATGTGCACGTGCTTCGCCTCCGCGATGGCCTCCGGGCGGATGTCCTTCACGCCCATGATGCTCATCGCACCGGGATAGGTCACGTTGGCGCGGTCCTCGTCGTAGTTGAGGATGGCGGTCAGGCCCGTCGCGGCGGCCGACACTTCGATCAGGTTCGAAGTGTCCACGCCACGCTCCTTCAGCGAGGTTTTGACAAAGGCGCCGAAATCGTCCTTCCCGACCATGCCGAGGAACGAAACCCGGGCTCCGAGGGACGCCGCGTTGGCGGCGAAGATGGCGGTGGAACTGCCGAGGGTGAGGGTCATCTCCTTGGCGAAGATTTCCTTACCCACTTCAGGGAAGCCGCAGATCCTGTTGAGCAGGAGATCTACGTTGAGCTCTCCCAGCGCGATGATGTCAAACTTCTTCATTTACAGCAAATCGTTAAGGTTTACCAGATTGAATGCTACGTAATATTTGTCGATCGCCCTTTCAATCGTGGAGAGGACGATGCCCTCAGCGTCGATACCGTTGAGGCTGAGGTTGTTGTACAGGGTCTGGCGGGCAGCCACGGCCTCCGGTTTCTGCCAGATGTAGCGGGCGCCCGTCTGGATCAGCCAGCGCTGGCGGTCCGGCGTGATGGAAGCGAAGTCATCCGGCGACTCGTTGCCGTGGACCCACTTCTTCCAGCGGCCGGAAGCGATGACCAGCTCCTTCAGGATGGCGGTCATGTTGGAATGCATCGCCACCTGGCCGGCCTCGTAGAGGGCGTCCTCCACCTTCTCGAGCTCCTCGAGCGCGTTGAACTCGCTCACGGTGAACTCCGGGCCGACGTTGGCCGCACCCATCCGGCAGACGGGATAATCCTGCGGATTCTCCACGTCGTCGGTGTAGTGGCCCTTGATGAAGCTGCCGTATTCGGCGACGATGGAGGTCAGGTCCTTGGCCACGGCCGGATCGAAGAAGGTCGTGTGCAGGTCCGTACCCACCTTGCCTACCACGAAGCACGGCCAGGCGTCGGCGCAGCCGTTCTTCTCGAGGCCTTCCTTCAGCAGGACGAGGAACTTGCGGAAGACCGTCTCGTCGGCCAGGCCGCCGTGGACTTCCTCGGTACCCACTTCGTAGGCGATGGGCGCGAGGCCCTTCGCCTTCCGGAAGTTCTCGATGTGCGTGATGAGTTCGATCGTCCTCTCCGCCACAACCTCAATCTTGATCGTCTCGCCCTTCGGAAGGAAGCGGTCGACGGTCGGATCGACGTGGATCAGTTCATAACCGGCGAGCAGGGCTGCCTCGTAGGACTTCTTGACGCCGTCCATGGCCTTCTCGTAAGGCCACATCTCCAGCGTCTGGATGTCTTTGAGCCAGGGGCCGCCGTGGTCGATCGCTGCAATATACGGGCCAGTGTAGTTGTTACGCTTGGCCTCGACCTTCATCACGCGGACGAAGTCTTTCTGGGTCATGCCCGTGTAGCCACCGTCGTTGTCCACCTGATTGAGGGTGGCGGCGAACATGATGGGCGCGTTGTTGCGCTTGGCGGCGCGGAACGCGGCCTTGATGACGGCCGGGGAGTTCGGACACACGGCGAGAAGCGTCATCGGCTTGTGTCCTTCGGCGGTCAGCGTCTGGACCCGGTCCAGAAGTTGTCTCAGTTTCGGTTTCATGATACCCTTTTTTTTAATACTTGTATATTTTTACTCCACTAACTACTCTTGAGATGGCGCCGCGGATATTCGTTGTCCTTGAGCTGCTCCGGCTTGGGAGCGTTGATCTCGAAATCGAGGATGTCCTTCACGCCGGACGGGGTGACGGACAGGACCACCTGGGCGGCCGGATGGTTGTCGTGCTCCACCTGGTCGATCAGGTCGAGCTCATACTGGCGCGTATACGGATCCTCGGAGAGGAGGTAGACTACGAGGGTCTCCTCGTTGATCACGGCCTTGGGTCCGTGGCGCAGGCCCATGAAGGAATCGAACGCGCACACGATGCCGCCGTCCGTCAGCTCCTGGAGCTTGAGGTGGCTCTCGCAGGCGATGCCCTTGAGCGGACCGGAACCGAGGAACACGGCGCGCTTGATCTTCTTCTCCGCGAGTTTCGCAATCTTGTCGGCGGCCTCGCCGGCAATGATGCTCTCGGCGAAGTCAGCGGCGGCCTGCAGCTTGGCGCGCTCGGCCGCCAGCGTCTCCACGTTCTTGCAGAGGAGGCTGGTCACGAGCATCGAGGTGAAGCTGCTGGTCATCGCGAGGCTGCGGTCGTTGGTCCCGTCAGGGAGGACGATGACCAGGTCCTTGCCCGGCTCAACCCGCTTGGCGAGTTCGCCGTCCGGGTTGCAGGTGATGATCAGGTGATGCGAACCGGGGCAGAATTTGTTGGCCACCTCATAGGCGGCGACGCTCTCGGGGCTGTTGCCGGAGCGGCCGAAGGAAATGAAAAGCTTCGGAGAGGGGCTGAGGAAATAGGAAGGGGCGGACACGATGTCCGTCGTGGCCACGGCCTTGGCGCGGTAGAAGCCCGCCTTCATGTACTCGCATACGGCCGTGTCCGCGATATAAGCAGAGGAACCCGCGCCCGTAAGGATGATTTCCGTGTCCTTGTTGATCGAATTGGCCGACAGGAACTCCTCGATGTCCTGCTTCCGGCCCATAACAATGTCGTAAGTGTCCATCCACATCTTCGGCTGATGGGCTATCTCACGGATTGTGTGACAATTAAGGTTCAGCATATCGTATTTTAGATAGTATTATCGGAATAAACTCGATTACAAAACTAAAGAATGATTCTTAATTTTCAAAACTTTTAAGCGAAAAATGGATGAATTTTCGAAAACTTTTCCCGTCGCGTCCTATTTTTTCGTTAATTTCTTGCATTTTACAAAAATTAAGCGTACCTTTACTTTCGAAAAAATACCGCAACGATTACCAGAAAGTCATGAAAAGGAAATTCTCCGCCGAGGAACGCAGGAGTCTCCTGCTGAACCAGCTGAAAGCAGACGGCAAGATCTACGTCACCGACCTGATGAAGCAATTCGACGTATCGGAAGTATCCATCCGCAAGGACCTCGCCATCCTCGAGGAGAAGAAGCTGTTGCTCCGCGTCAAGGGCGGCGCCGTGGACATGCACCAGTCCGGCGACTACGACGACATGACGATCAGCCAGAAGCAGCGCCTGCATTCCCGCGAGAAGCAGCTGCTCGGCAAGTTCGCCGCGGAAATGATCTCCGACGGCGAGACCATCATCCTCGATTCCGGCACCACCACGATGGAGATCGCCAAGAACCTCGAAGGCTTCAACGACCTGACAGTCATCACGAACGCCCTCGACATCGCCATCACGCTCAACCACTACGACCGCTTCAGCGTCATCGCCCTGGGCGGCAAGATGCGCTCGGTCTCCTACTCCACCGTGGGCATGCTCGCGGAGTCGGCGCTCAAGAATTTCTATTGCGACAAGCTCTTCCTCGGCGTGGACTCGGTCAGCATCAAGGACGGCATCTCCACGCCCAACCTCGAGGAGGCCAGCCTCAACCAGGCCATGATCAACTCCGCCAAGGAAGTCATCGCCATCTTCGATTCCAGCAAACTCGGCCGCCGGAGCTTCGTCCACATCGCCTCCCTCGACAAGATCGACACGATCGTCACGGACTCGGGCATCTCCCCCGATTTCAAGGACTACGTGGAGGCTTCCGGCATCAAGCTCCATATAGTAGAGGTATAACTTTCGCGATGTAATTTTTTGCAAATATTCTTTCTTTTCTTAACTTTGTAGGCAACACTGAAGTTAATTAACGAAAGAACATGGCAAAAAAACACAACTGGCTTGTCTATGCCCTGATCACCATGGTGACGTGGGGCATCTGGGGCGCCTTCTCTTCCACTCCCGATTATCCTTCGACCCTGACCTACGTCGTCTGGGCGATCAGCATGATCCCCTGCGCCCTCGTAGCACTGGCCAATATCAAGTTCAAGCTGGACATGCGTCCGAAGTCCGTCATCCTCAGCATGGGTGTCGGCCTGCTCGGCGCCGGCGGCCAGCTGGTCCTCTTCGAGGCCCTCAAGCACGGCCCTGCCTACCTGATCTTCCCGCTGATCTCCGTCGCGCCGATCGTGACCGTGATCCTCTCCACCATTTTCCTCAAGGAGCGGGTCAGCAAGCTCGGCATCCTCGGCATCGTACTGGCCTTCGTCGCGCTCATCTGCTTCTCGCTGTCCAGCAAGTCCGACGAGATCGCCAAGGACAATCTCTGGATCCTGCTCGCCTCCCTGGTGTTCATCTGCTGGGGCACGCAGGCCTTCGTGATGAAGCTGGCCAACAACCACACCCCCGACGCCGAGAGCGTCTTCGTGTACATGGCCATCTCGGCCGTGCTGCTGATCCCGGTCGCCCTCGTGATGACCGATTTCTCCCAGCCCATCAACACCTCGTTCAACGGCCCGTACCTGACCTTCTGCATCCAGATCCTCAACGCCATCGGCGCCTTTGCCCTCGTCTACGCCAACCGCTACGGCAAGGCGATGATCATCGCGCCGCTCGCCGACGCCTGCGCCCCGGTGATCACCACCGCCATCTCGCTGATGCTTTACGCGCACGTTCCGGGCATCGCCCAGATCCTCGGCATCGTCTCCGCCATCACCTGCGTGCTGATCTTCAGCCGCGAATAATGCAACTGACCGCGGTTTTCCGCGACTATTTATCTAACGAGAAGAAGGCGGCTGAGTTTCCTCAGCCGCCTTCCATTATCTTATAAGGGCCTGCCTACCGGAAGGAGACCCAGTCGATCTCGACGGAGCCGGAGATCAGCTCGACGCTGATATCCTGCTTGCCGGTGACCTTCAGTTTGGCCTTGGCCTCCAGCACGGTCCAGTCGGCGCAGGCCGGGATCTCGATGTTCTTGCCCTTGTCGCCGACGGTGACGCGGATGGCGGCACCCTTCTCGCTGCGGGCGCGGAGGACGAACTTGGACGGGGCCTTGGCGCCGAAGTCCACTTCGTTGAAGCGCACGCGGTCATACGGCTGCGTGAAGATGGTCTTCCAGCCGGCGAAATAGTTGAACTCGTCGAGGTAGTCGACCTTGGCGCCGACGCACTCGCTATAGCGGTCGATGTTCAGCTCGTCGGAAGCCTGGAAGACGCCCACGCCACGCCAGGTCGGGACGACCGGGATGATGGTGCCGTCCTCGCGGAAGTACACCTTGTCCACGCGCACGGAGCGGTTCTTGTCGAAGCTCGGGCTGAAGTCGTTGTGGTGGTAGAAGAGATACCACTCGCCGTTGAATTCCACGAAGGAATGGTGGTTGGTCCAGCAGCGGGTCGGGGACTCCTCCATGAACACGCCCTTGAACTCGTAGGGACCGAGCGGGTTGTCGGACATCGCATAGCAGAGCGTCTCAGTGCCGCCGTCCAGGCGCACCCACGGATAGGTCAGATAGTATTTGTCGCCCCTTCTGAAGAGGAACGGGCCTTCGGTCTGGCCCTTCGGGAAGGTCTCGTCCAGACGGACCGCCGGGCCCTCGATCTCCGTCATGTTGTCGGCGAGCTTGGCGCCGCGCAGGCCCATGCCGGACCAGATGATGTAGATCGTGCCGTCATTGTCCTTGAAGACGCAGGGATCGATGCCGCCGGTGCCCTTGACCGTATTCTCCTGGATCGTGAAGGGGCCCGCAGGGTCGTCAGCGACCGCCACGCCGATGCCGAAGCCGAAGCCGCGGCCGCGCTTGGGCGCGTTCGGGAAGTAGAAGTAGTACTTGCCGTCCTTCTCCACGCAGTCCGGCGCCCACATCGAATAGGCCGTCGGGTTGCCCCAGGGGACGTCCTTCTGGTCCACGATGTTGCCGTGGTCGGTCCAGTGGATGAAGTCGTCGGAAGAATAGACGTGGTAGTCGGACATGCAGAACCAGGGCTGCTCGCCCTGATACTTCACGGTCGGGATGTCGTGCGAAGGATAGAGATAGATGCGTCCGTTGAAGACGTGGGCGGACGGGTCGGCGGAGAAGGCGTCGGTGATCACCGGGTTGGTGCCGGTCACGAAGCTGCCGCCCTTCTCGGTGCGGACCTTGTCCAGGAAGTTGGTCATCGAACGGAGCGTGTACTCGGTGTACATGTTGAAGCCGTGGCCGCCGCCCTCGACCATGTAGAGCTCGGTGCGGACGCCGGCCTTGTCCAGCAGCTCATAGAAGTGCGGAGCCTGGCAGGGCGGGACCACGTTGTCGGCCGTGCCGTGGAAGATGACCACCGGCGGGTCGGACGGGTCGATGTAGGTGGGGGCGTTCAGCGCCTTGAAGCGCTCTTCGTTGCCCTGGAAGGAGAAGCCCATCACGGCCTCCTCGGGACCGTGGTTCCACGTGTCGGTGGTGCCGCCGCAGCTCATGTAGTTGAGATCCACGGGGCCGGACCAGTCGCAGGCGGCGTTGACGCGGCTGCTGTAGCCGAGGTTGCCGCCCACTTCGCCTTCCAGCTCGGCCACGTCGCCGCTCGTCGCGGCCAGCGAAGCCAGGTGGCCGCCGGACGAGAAGCCGGAGGTGGCGATGAAGGAGGTGTCGAAGCGGTACTGAGCGGCGTTGGCGCGCACCCAGCGGATGACGCCCTTGATGTCCTGGATCTGGGCCGGGAACTTGGCGTCCTGCGAAGAACGGTGGTTCGGGGTCACGACGGCGTAGCCGGCGTCCAGCAGGGAGTTGACGATGGTGCCGAGGTCGGCCATGCCCTTGGAATTGTTGGAATACCAGGCGCTGCCGTAAATATGGACGACGACGGGATAGGAGGCCTTCTGCATCCGGGGCAGATAGACGTCGAGCTTGTGGTAGACCTGGCCGTCGCCGGCATAGTCGATGTCCGCGAACTTCTCGGAGCAATGGACGTCGATCTTGGGCATCTGGAAGCCGCCGAATCCGCCGGCGGGCTGGGCCTGGAGGGAGAGGGCTCCAGCCAGGCAGGCAATGATCATTAAGACTTTTCTCATTGAGTTGGTTATAGTTATTATTTAAAGAATTTCTGCAGCGTTTCCGCGAGGTAGGTGCGGGCGTTCATCCAGGTGTGGCCGCCTTCGGTGAACATCTTCTCGTAGGAGATGCCGCGGGCGTCGAAGTAGGCCTGGTGGTCCAGGACGTTCTGGTAGAGGAAGTCGGACGTGCCCACGCCGAACCACATCAGCTTCAGGCCCGCGACGGTCTTGCCGACCTGCGGGAAATAGGCGTCCATCACCTCCGGGGTGAGGTAGGCGCTGTAGGAAGCCAGCCAGCCGAACAGGTCGGGGCGGCTGTAGGCCGCGAACAGCGACTGGCCGCCGCCGCGGGAGAAGCCCGCGATGGCGCGGCTCTCGCGCTTGTTGAGCGTCCGGAAGTTG
Organism: uncultured Bacteroidales bacterium; assembly: GCA_900319975.1. Classification (GTDB taxonomy): domain Bacteria; phylum Bacteroidota; class Bacteroidia; order Bacteroidales; family UBA932; genus Cryptobacteroides. The sequence goes on from ONQP01000041.1 coordinate 25,772, forward strand.
CGCTCCACGAACGGCATCACGCATTCGGTCAGCTCGCGGGTGAAGTCGGTGTACATCCCGGCCGCCTCCATCGAGGTCGGGGCCGGCGTGCCGTTCATCATGTAGCCGTACGGCAGCACGACGATCATCTCCCTGGCCTTGCCCTGGGCGATGAGGTTGTCGAGGATGACGTTGACCTTGCCCACCTTGAACCAGGTCTCCTCGGTGTCGGTGGTGCCGCTGACCAGGTAGAAGACCGGATATTTCTTGTTGCCCTTCTCGTATCCCGGCGGGGTGTAGACCACCAGCGGACGGTCCATGCCGAGCACGGAGGATTTGTAGTTCATATACACCACCCGGCCGTGCGGGACGTCGTTGAGCGTGTAGAGCGCATCCTTGGAGGGCATTTCCAGCAGGCTGGCCTTGAACTGCTCGTTGGGGAAGATGTCGGTGTTGTTGGGATCCTGCACGCGGACGCCGTCCACCACGAAGTTGTAGGGGTAGATGTCGGCCCTGGCCGGCTTCACGGTGGCGCTCCAGACGCCTTCGGCGTTGCGCACCATCGGGACGTCCTGCTCCTGGAACTGGCCCGAGAGCATCACCTGCGAGGCCCGGGGATCCTGGTAGTTGAAGGTCACGCGGCCGTCGGGGTGCACGATGTGCGACTCCAGCGAGGAGTTCCACATCCGGGGCCCATCGGGGGCCGGATAGCCGAGCAGCCGGAGCATCGTGGCCGCATAGCGGCGGCCGAGTTCGCGGTAGCCCGCGGCGTTGAAGTGCAGCAGGTCGAAATTGACGTCGCAGCCGCTGGAGCTGATCACGTGGGCCTGCGGGATGGTCTGCGGCACGGCGTCGATGATGGGATTCATCGCGGCGCAGATGCCGCCGCGGTCGCCGTTGACCACCTCGCCCACCAGCAGGGGCACGACTTCGCCGCGCAGGTCGAGGTCGCGCAGGATATTGTCATAGACGCGCTTGAGCTGCATCGGCCAGTCCTGCTGGCCGGTGTTGGACTCGCCCTGGTGCACCAGGATGCCCTTGATCACGCCTTCCTGCTGCGCCTTCCTGGCGAGGGAGATCAGGCGGCCGTAGGGATCGTTGTCATAGGCGGCGAGCATGCCCTTCATCCATTCGGGGGCCCGGTTCTTCACATAATTGTCGATGCTGTCCGGCAGGAAGGTCTCGATGTGGCAGCCGCCGATGGCGACGTGGATGATGCCCACCCGGACGTTCTCCGGCAGGTTCTCCACCAGCGTCCGGCCGAAATAGTCGGCCGGCGTGAGGCCCGTGCCCGGACGGCAGAGGGGCGGGACGGCGGTGTACCATTCGCCCTGCTTCCTGTCCATTTCCGGGAAATCGACGGCCGCCATCATCTTGAAGCGGTCGCTCACGCCCTCGCGGTCCTGTTGCTCGATGCGGGCGTTGCCTTCCATGTTGGACTGCCCGAAGCAGAGGTAGATGTGGAAATCGGGGTCTTGCGCACGGCCGGAGACGGCCGCCAGCAGCAAGGCGGATACCAGAAGGATGCGTTTCATATGCGCTTGGATTTAATAAAGCCAAATTTACGCTTTTTCGCGGTACACGCGTATCCGCGCGCACCGGAATTCTTGCATTAATCCTCCATTTTCTTGCAGAAATGTGCCACCAAAAATGTATCTTTGTGACAATGGAAGCATTGGAGGTTCTGAAGCGGTATTGGGGGCACGACGCCTTCCGCCCGATGCAGGAGGAGATCATCTCCGCCGCGGCGGACGGCCGCGACGTGCTGGCCATCCTGCCCACCGGCGGCGGCAAATCCGTCTGTTTCCAGGTCCCCGCGCTGATGCGCGACGGCATCGCCCTCGTGGTCACGCCCCTGATCGCCCTGATGAAGGACCAGGTGCAGAACCTGGAGGCGCGCGGGATCAAGGCGCTGGCCATCCACGCCGGGATGGAGCGCCGCGAGGTGGAGATCGCGCTGGGCAACGCCGCCTACGGCGACTTCAAGTTCCTCTACGTCTCGCCGGAGCGGCTCAACACCGCCCTCTTCCAGTCCTGGCTGTCCCTGCTCCCCATCAACTACATCGTTGTGGACGAGGCCCACTGCATCTCGCAATGGGGCTATGACTTCCGGCCGGACTATCTCGAAATCAACAATTTACGCAAGAGCGTCGACGCACCCGTGATCGCGCTGACCGCCACGGCCACGCCGCGCGTGGCGGAGGACATCATGGAGAAGCTCTCCTTCCGCGAGCCGCTGCTGCTCAAGAGCGGGTTCGAGCGGCCCAACCTCTCTTATATCGTGCGCAAGTGCGAGGACAAGAGCGGCCAGCTGCTGGACATCTGCCGCGGCGTCGAGGGTTCGGGCATCGTGTATATGCGCCACCGCCGCCGCTGCGAGGAGACGGCCGCGCTGCTCGCCGCCCAGGGCGTCAGCGCGTCGTTCTACCACGCCGGCCTGGGCGGGGCCGTGCGCGCGGAGCGCCAGGAGGCCTGGCGGCGCGGCGAGATCCGCGTGATGGTGTGCACCAACGCCTTCGGCATGGGCATCGACAAGCCCGACGTGCGCTTCGTCGTGCACACGGGCCTGCCCGAGAGCCCGGAGTCCTATTTCCAGGAAGCCGGGCGCGCGGGGCGCGACGGGCAGAAGGCCTACGCCGTCCTGCTCTGGAACGCCACGGACGTGCGCCGGCTGCGCCAGCTGCAGGCCGTCTCCTTCCCTTCCCTGGACTACATCGCCGACATCTACCAGAAGCTCCACATCTTCTTCCAGATTCCCTACGACACGGGCGTCGGAAGGCAGCTGAAATTCGACCTGGACGCGTTTGCAAAGCATTTCCGGCTGGAGCGCGCGCCCGTCCACTATGCGCTCAAGTACCTGGAACGCTCCGGTCACCTGACCTTCGCCGAAGACGTGGAGATCGCCACGCAGGTGGGCATTCTCGCCGACCGCGGCGCCCTCTACGACATCGACCTGCCGGAGCCGGGGATGGTCTCGCTGCTGGAGGTGCTGATGCGCCGTTATCCGGGCATCTTCTCCTACCCCGTCCCGATCCGCGAGGAGCCGGTCGCGGCCGCCTGCGGCCTGTCCGTGCCGCAACTCCGCCAGCTCCTCTACCGCACTTCCCTCGAACACGTGATCAAGTACATCCCGGGCGACCGCTGCAGCGTGGTCTTCCTGCACCACGACCGCCTGATGCCCGGCAACGTCGACCTCCAGAAGGACAAATACACCTTCCTGCTGGAGAACGCCCGCGCCCGCGCCGAGGCGATGGTCGAATACGTTTCGGAGGGCACGGAATGCCGCTCCCACTGGCTCCTGCGCTATTTCGGGCAGGAAGAATCCGCCGACTGCGGCGGCTGCGACGTCTGCCGCGCGGCACGGCGCGGCGGCCCCGACGCGGCGGCCGCCGTCCGCCGCTGGTGGGCCG
>ONQP01000035.1 GCA_900319975.1 uncultured Bacteroidales bacterium
GCACGGCGCGGCGGCCCCGACGCGGCGGCCGCCGTCCGCCGCTGGTGGGCCGCCCGCCCCGGCGCTTCCCTGCAGGATTTCCGCGCCGCCTGCGCGGACCCCGCGTCCGGCCTTCCCGCCGACGCGATGGCACTCTGCCGCCAGCTCCTCAATAATGGTGATTTGACGTGCGAATAGGGCGATCACTTTGATAAGTGAAGAAAAAACGCTATATTTGCCCGGTTTCAAGGTTAGTTAGAAAAAGGTTTAATTATTATAAATTCTAAAATAACGCATTATGCCTAAGATCGATTTAACTAAGTATGGCATCAAAGGTGCAACCGAGATCCTCTACAACCCGACCTACGAAGTCCTCTACAACGAGGAGACCGTCCCCGGCCTCGAGGGCTACGACAAGGGTCAGGTGACCGAACTCGGCGCCATCAACGTGATGACCGGCGTCTACACCGGCCGCTCCCCTAAGGACAAATACATCGTGATGGACAAGAACTCCAAGGACACCGTGTGGTGGAACACCCCGGAGTATCCCAACGACAACCACGAGATGTCCGAGAAGACCTGGAAGGAAGTCAAGAGCCTCGCCCTCAAGCAGCTCAGCGGCAAGCGCCTCTTCGTCGTGGACGGCTTCTGCGGCACCCACAAGGACACCCGCATGAAGATCCGCTTCATCATGGAGGTTGCCTGGCAGGCCCACTTCGTGACCAACATGTTCATCCGTCCGATGAACCAGGCCGAGTTCGACCAGGAGCCTGACTTCGTGGTGTACTGCGCAGCCAAGGCCAAGGTGGACAACTACGAGGAGCTCGGTCTCCGCTCCGACACCTGCGTCGCCTTCAACGTGACCAGCAAGGAGCAGGTCATCCTCAACACCTGGTACGGCGGTGAGATGAAGAAGGGTATGTTCTCCATGATGAACTACTTCCTCCCGCTCAAGGGCATCGCCGCCATGCACTGCTCCGCCAACACCGACCTCAACGGCGAGAACACCGCCATCTTCTTCGGTCTGTCCGGCACCGGCAAGACCACCCTCTCCACCGATCCGAAGCGTCTGCTCATCGGCGACGACGAGCACGGCTGGGACGATGAGGGCGTCTTCAACTTCGAGGGCGGCTGCTACGCCAAGGTCATCAAGCTCGACAAGGAGTCCGAGCCCGATATCTACAACGCCATCCGCCGCGACGCGCTCCTCGAGAACGTGACCGTGGACGCCGAGGGCAAGATCGACTTCAACGACAAGAGCGTCACCGAGAACACCCGCGTGTCCTACCCGATCTACCACATCAACAAGATCGTCCGCCCGGTGTCCCAGGGTCCTGCCGCCAAGCAGGTCATCTTCCTGTCCGCCGACGCTTTCGGTGTGCTTCCTCCGGTCTCCATCCTGACCCCGGAGCAGACCAAGTACTACTTCCTGAGCGGCTTCACCGCCAAGCTCGCCGGTACCGAGCGCGGCATCACCGAGCCGACTCCGACCTTCTCCGCCTGCTTCGGCCAGGCCTTCCTGGAGCTGCACCCGACCAAGTATGCCGAGGAGCTCGTGAAGCGCATGGAGCAGAGCGGCGCCAAGGCCTACCTCGTCAACACCGGCTGGAACGGCACCGGCAAGCGCATCTCCATCCGTGACACGCGCGGCATCATCGACGCCATCCTCGACGGCAGCATCGACAAGGCCCCGACCAAGCAGATCCCTTACTTCAACTTCGAGGTTCCCACCGAGCTCAAGGGTGTCGACACCGGCATTCTCGATCCTCGCGACACCTACGCTGACGCCAGCGTCTGGGAGGAGAAGGCCAAGGATCTCGCCGGCCGCTTCATCAAGAACTTCCACAAGTACGAGTCCAACGAGGCCGGCAAGGCCCTCGTCGCCGCTGGTCCGCAGCTGTAATCCTCGTACCGATAGCAATAAAACCGCCCCTCACCGGGCGGTTTTTTGTTTTTTATTCGTACCTTTATCCCCAGTAATCATTTAAACTACACGAACCATGGGTATCATCATTACCATTGCAGTCATCGTTCTCATCGTTCTCTGGGTCATTTCCGTCCAGCGCAAGCTCGTCAACCAGGATGAGCTCTGCCAGAACGCCATGAGCACCATCGGCGTCCAGCAGGAGAGCCGCTGGGATGCCCTCACCGGCATGGTCGAACTGATCAAGTCCTACAACGAGCACGAATACAACACGTTGCGCGACGTCATCGCGCAGCGCCGTCCGATCGATGCCAGGAGCTCCGCCCAGGATGTGGAGGCCCAGGAAGGCCTGATCGGCAAGGTCGCCGCCGGCATCGACGTCGTGGTCGAGAAGTACCCCGAGCTCAAGGCCAACGAGAACTACGGCAAGGCCATGGACGCCGTCGACAAATACACCAACATGGTGCGTACCAGCAAGATGGTGTACAACGACACGGCTACTAACTACAACAAGCTCATCCGCCAGATCCCGGATTCCATCGTGGCGAGCCTCTTCGGCTTCAAGGGCCGCGACTACCTCAAGACCGAGGACAAGAAGACGGAAATGCCTTCCCTCAAGATCTAGGCATGAAATTCTGGCTCACCTTACTGGCGGCAGGGGTCTCGACCTTTGCCGCTTTTGCCGATAACCAGCGCGTCCGCAACCTGGATATCACAGTCACGCTCCGCCCGGACGGCGAAGCCAGGATCCACGAAGTCTGGGATGTCGACACGGGCGACGAAATCACCGAGATCTACCTTGTCCGGGAGAACCTCGGCGACATCAGCATCCGCGATTTCTCCGTCTTCGACGAAGGCTTCAACGACGGACAGCCGTTCGACAACGTCGGCGAATGGGACGTCGACCTGTCCCGCCGGCGCAAGACCGGCCGCTGCGGCATCGTCCACAAGGGCGACGGCGTCGAGCTGTGCTGGGGCATCGGCGAATACGGGCACCACGTCTACCACGCGTCCTATCTGATGGACAACGCCGTCAAGACGCTCAACGACTATGATATGCTCCACCTCCAGTTGGTCTCTCCCGGGCTTTCCGCCCCGCCGCAGCACGTCACCGTGACCGTCCGGACGGATGAAGTCCTGGACACGCCGCTGGATACGACCAACACCCGCATCTGGGGTTTCGGCTTCTACGGCAACTCCTACTTTCTGGAAGACGGCACGGTGGGATTCGAATCCACGGAGCCGTTCCAGCGGATGAGTTCCGTCATCGTCCTGATGTGCTTCGAGAAGGGAATCTTCCACTCCCTCAGCGTGCGTGACATCTATTTCCGGGACTACCTCGACGAGGCCCGGGAAGGCTCCTCGTTCAGCGAGGAGAGCACCGGCGAGAGCAAAAAAGGAGGCCTGGGCCGTTACCTGGATGACTTCCTGGAGTTCATCTCCGGCGCCCTGGGCTTCATCCTCACGGTCCTGATCGGCTGGAAGGCCACGCTGCAGAGCAGCGGCAAGGTCACCAAGCGGGAGAAGAAGCGACTGCTGGGCATGTCGCCCGACGCCGTCGGCTGGTGGCGCGACATCCCGATGGACGGCGACCTGCTCGCCGCCGACTACGCCCTGACGCGCCTCGGCGAGGACCGCAAGAAGAACGCCCTCGCCTCGGCCGAAATCCTCCGGATGATCTACCAGGGCCAGCTGGAGGTCCGGAAGGACGCCAACGGCAAGGTCGAGCTTGCGTTCAACCGCAAGTCGATGGGCAGCGAGGAGCAGGACATCGTGGCGCACAAGCTCTGGCAGATGATGAAGGAAGCCAGCGGCGAGGACGAGATCCTGCAGGACACGGAGTTCTCCGCCTGGTCCAAGAAGAACCGCAAGCGGCTCTACGAATGGACGGAGGACATCACCCGGCGGAGCGAAGACGTCTTCACCCGGAAGTTCTGGAAGGTCCCCTATTCCAAGAAGTTCACCCCGCTGGGCCAGCAGGAAGCACAGCACCTGCTGGGCTTCAAGAAATACCTTGAGGATTTCACCCTGACCCGCCAGCGCGACACCGTCGAGACCCACCTGTGGCAGGAATACCTGGTCTTCGGCGCCCTGCTGGGCGTGGCCGAAAAGGTGGCGAAGCAGCTCAAGGACATCGACCCGGTGCTCTTCGAGCAGACGGTCGGCTACGACTTCGGGACGTTCAACACCGTCCTCTACTCGATGGATTCCCTGTCACGCGCCATCACGAGTTCCAACCGCGCCTACGTTTCTTCCAAGTCCCTCAGCGGCGGCAGCTTCGGAGGCGGCTTTGGCGGAGGCAGCTTCGGCGGCTTCGGCGGAGGCACTTCCTTCGGCGGAGGCGGCGGCTTCAGCGGAGGCGGTTTCGGCGGAGGCGGACGATAGATTTGAAAAGCGGCACTTGCCGCTTTTTTCGTATATTTGTGGAGTATGGGAGAGTTGACCACAAGCATCCAGTACCTCAGCGGGGTCGGTCCGAAAAGGGCCGAGCTGCTGCGGCGCGAGCTGGGGATCGAGACGCTCTCCGACCTGATCCACCTCTATCCCTTCCGCTACATCGACCGCAGCGGCGTCACGCCCATCGCGCAGATCGCGCCCGACCTCGCGTCCGTGCAGCTGCAGGCCACGGTCGTGAGCCGCACGCTCTACGGACCCAACAGCGCCGTGGTCTCGCAGGAGACGGACCCCATCCACTGGGGCGCGGTCAAGCGCCTGTCCGTGATCGTGCAGGACGCGTCCGGGCAGATGGAGATGGTCTTCTTCAAGGGCATCCGCTGGAATTTCCAGCGGCTCGTCCCGGGCGCCACGTTCCTCTTTTTCGGCAAGCCGCAGGCCTTCGGCACGCGCCTCAACATCGTGCACCCGGAGGTGGACGTGCCGCAGGAGGGCGCGCTGTCGCAGGGGGCGCTGACGGGCGTCTATCCCAGCACGGAGAAGCTCAAGACGGGCGGCATCACCGGCAAGGTGATGTGCCGTCTGCAGCAGGCCGCGCTCGCGCTGTGCCTGCCGGAGGTGGAGGAGACGCTGCCCGAATACGTGCTGCGCGACCGGGGGCTCGTGTCCCTGCCGTATGCGCTCAAGAACATCCATTTCCCGAAGGACAGCTATTCGCTGCAGAAGGCGACCTACCGCCTCAAGTTCGAGGAGCTCTTCTTCCTGCAGCTTTCGCTGCTGAAGCAGAAATATGTCCGCTCGCGCGGGGAGCGCGGCCTGCTGATGCCCAAGGTCGGGCCGGACTTCCACGCGTGCTACAACGCCCTCCCCTACGCCCTGACCGGGGCGCAGCAGCGGGTGATCAAGGAGATCCGCGGCGATCTGACGAGCGGGCACCAGATGAACCGCCTGCTGCAGGGCGACGTGGGTTCCGGCAAGACGATGGTGGCGGTGCTGAGCTGCCTGATAGCCATCGGCAACGGTTTCCAGACCTGCATCATGGCGCCCACCGAGGTGCTCGCGCAGCAGCACTACGCCAATATCCAGAAGTATCTCAAGCCCACTTCCGTGCGCTGTGCGCTGCTGACCGGCAGCACGCCGCAGAAGGAGCGGCGCGCCATCCACGCCGCCCTGGAGGACGGCAGCCTGGGCATCCTCGTCGGCACGCACGCGCTGCTGGAGGACAACGTCGTCTTCCACAACCTCGGCCTCGCCGTCATTGACGAGCAGCACCGCTTCGGCGTCGACCAAAGAGCCCGCCTCTGGGCCAAAGGGCCATTGGTCGAAGGAGCTCCTGCCCCCCAAAACTTCGCTTCGCTCATCCCCCCCACTGCTGCGCAGCGGGTCCCCCCCATTTACGAGGCCATGGGTGGCCACGGTTTTGGGGAGCAGGACTCCTTCGACCAAAACAGAATCCCGCCACATATTCTCGTGATGACGGCGACGCCGATCCCGCGGACCTTGGCGATGACGCTCTACGGCGACCTCGACGTGTCGGTCATCGACGAGATGCCGCCGGGCCGCAAGCCCGTGCAGACGATGTGCATCGGGCAGAACCGCCGGGCGGCGATGTACAAGTTCATGCGGGAGGAGATCGCCCGCGGGCGGCAGGTGTTCGTCGTCTACCCGCTCATCTTCGAGAGCGAAAAGATGGACCTCCAGAACCTCGAGCAGGGCTACGAAGACATCGTCAAGGCCTTCCCGCTGCCGGACTACAAGGTCGCCATCGTCCACGGACAGCAGACCAACGACGAGAAGAATTTCAACATGTCGGCCTTCGTCGCCGGCCGCGCCAACATCCTCGTGTCCACGACCGTGATCGAGGTGGGCGTGGACGTCCCCAACGCCTCCGTGATGGTCATCGAGAGCGCCCAACGTTTCGGCCTCAGCCAGCTGCACCAGCTGCGCGGCCGCGTGGGGCGCGGCGCCGAGAAGTCCTACTGCATCCTGGTCAAGGACGTCAAGACCTCCAAGGAGGCCCAGCAGCGCCTGGACCTGATGTGCGCCACCGAAGACGGCTTCGAGATCGCCGAGCAGGACATGAAGATGCGCGGCCCGGGCGACCTTGAGGGCACGCAGCAGAGCGGCCTGCCCATCAGCCTCAACATCGCCTCGCTGGCCAAGGACGGCCAACTTCTGTCGGAGGCCCGCGCCTATGCCGGAAAGGTCCTGGACGCGGATCCGGAGCTCGCCGCTCCGCAAAACGCCCCGCTGGTCCGGGAGCTGCGCAAAGGGAAATACGAGATCAAAGACTACAGCAAAATTTCTTGAGATCGCGGCAATTTCCGGCAAATCTGCTCGGAATTGCGCCCGATTTTTGTATATTTGAAAGAATCATGGAAACAGCAAGAATCCTGCTTCGCCCCTGGCGCGAGTGCGACTCCGGGGCCCTGTACAAATATGCCAGCGACCCCGACGTGGGGCCGCGCGCAGGCTGGCCGCCCCACAAGTCCGAGGAGGAGAGCCTGGCGGTGATCCGCCGCTTCTTCCTCAACGACCACACCTGGGCCATCGAGCTCAAGGAGACCGGCGAACCGGTAGGCTGCATCGGCTATTTCCCGAAGGGCGAAAGCAACATCGAAATCGGCGAGCAGGACGCCGAACTCGGCTACTGGATCGCCAAGCCCTACTGGAACCGCGGCATCTGCACAGAGGCCCTGCGCCTGCTGATCGCCTATTGCCGCGAAGAGAAGGGCTTCCAGACGCTCTGGAGCGATTTCTTCGTGGACAACCCGGCCTCCGGGCGCGTGATGGAGAAATGCGGTTTCCGCGACACCGGCCGCATCAACTGGTGCAGCCACCTCTACCTGGGAGGCGACCGCCCGGTCAAGATCATGGTCCTGGAACAAGAACTATCCGCTAAAACGAAATAAAACGATCAGATGAAACACACCCTTATCGCATTAACCTGTCTAGTTATGGCAATCAGTTGTGCCCAGAAAGAAGATAGCGGCTATGTCGGACCGTCCGACATCCGCATCGAGGACGGCGTGATGACCCCCGAGGCGCTGCTCGCGCTCGGCCGCCTGTCCGATCCCCAGCTGTCCCCGGACGGCACCAAAATCCTGTACGGCGTCTCCTATACCGATATCGCGGCCAACCGCAGCTGCCGCAACCTGTTCCTCTGCAACGCAGACGGCTCCGACAAGGTCCAGCTCACCCGCTTCGCCAAGAGCGTCAGCGGCGCCCGCTGGTCCGCCGACGGCAAGAGCATCTTCTTCCTGCAGGGCGGTCAGCTCTGGAAGGCCCCGCTCAAGGGCAACAAGCTCGGCAAGCGCGTCCAGCTCAGCGACGTCCCCAACGGCATCAGCGACTTCAAGCTCTCCCCCGACCAGCAGCAGGTCATCTACGTGAGCAGCATCAAGAACACGGCCCTGCAGACGCCCAAGGACAGCGATCCCGCGCTGGACAAGGCGCAGGCCTACGCCACCGAGGACCTGATGTACCGCCACTGGGACCACTGGGTGACCGACGTGCCGCGCAGCTACGTCGCCACGCTCGGCAACGGCAAGATCACCCCGGACAACTCCGTCGACATCCTCGGCACGGACGAGCTCTTCGAGCTGCCCACCGAGCCGTTCGGTGGCGTGGAGCAGCTGGACTGGGCGCCCAACAACCGCCACATCGTCTACTCCTGCCGCAAGAAGGTCGGCAAGCAGTATGCTTTCAGCACCAATACTTCCATCTACATCTACGACATCCTGACCGGCGCCACGATCGACGTCAAGACGGACGGCGGCTACGACACGGACCCCGTGTGGAGCGCCGACGGCAAGCACATCGCCTGGATCTCGATGGCGCGCGACGGCTATGAAGCCGACCGCCAGCGCCTGTTCGTCGCCGACGTGGAGCTGCTCCCCGAGGAGACCGACGGCCAGAACGTCGGCGTCCGCGTGCAGGGCGTCCGCGAACTCCTGCCCGACTTCGACCACGACGTGGCCGGCCTGGTCTGGCACGAAGGCGAACTCTTCTTCAACGCCCTCGTGGGCGAAGGCATCCAGGCGCTCTTCTGCGCCGACCTCACGGGCGACGTGCAGCGTATCACCGCCCCGGACTGGAACTTCGACTTCTTCTCTCCCTTCGCCGTCCAGACGACTTCTGACGGCGTGGAGCTGCTGGCTTCCTACTACTGTCTCAAGTTCCCGACGGAGCTCGTCTCCATCAAGATCACGGCCGAAGGCGTGACCTTCGCCCAGCTCACCGACGAGAACCGGCACATCCTCAGCCAGCTCGACGACGTCAAGGACGAGCGCGTGTTCGTGGAGACGGTAGACCATCAGCAGATGCTCTGCTGGGTCCTCTATCCCCCGCAGTTCGACCGTTCCAAGCAGTATCCGGCCATCGAGATCGTGCTCGGCGGCCCGCAGGGCAGCAATTCCCAGGACTGGAGCTACCGCTGGTGCTACCGCCTGATGGCCCAGCAGGGCTACATCGTGATCCTGCCCAACCGCCGCGGCACCACCGCGTTCGGCCAGGCCTGGAAGGAGCAGATTTCCGGCGACTACCCGGGCCTCAACATGCAGGACTACCTGAGCGCCGGCCGCTACATCAAGAGCAAGGACTACGTGAGCAAGCTCGCCTGCGTGGGCGCCTCCTACGGCGGCTACTCCGCCTATATGCTCGAGGGCCTGCACGGCGACCTCTATGACTGCTTCATCGCCCATGCGGGCATCTTCGACGAGAAGGAGCTCTGGTTCACCACCGAGGAGATGTGGTTCGCCAACTGGGACAACGGCGGCCTGACGGAATACGCCTACGAGCCCGGCAAGACGGGCCCCGCCGGCGACGGCGTCACCTTCGGCGGCATGCAGCAGGCCGGCGCGCCTTACGCCACCACGGCCAAGGCCCAGCGCCACTACGCCAACTCCCCTTCGTCGATGGTCACCAAGTGGCACACCCCGATCCTCTGCATCCACGGCATGATGGACTACCGCATCCCCTACGAGCAGGGCATGGCGGCCTTCAACGCCGCCCAGATGATGGGCGTCCCGTCCAAGCTCGTGGTCTTCCCCGAGGAGAACCACTGGATCCTCCAGCCGCAGAACGCCCTCTACTGGCACCGCACCTTCTACGACTGGCTCGACCGCTGGATGAAATAAGGCCCGGCACCGCCGGAACCCCGTTTTGCGGATTTCCGGACAGAAAAACCCCGGTTTTTCGGGAAGGTCCCCCCTCGCGGGGCACCACCTTCCAGAAAACACCGGGGTTTTCTGTCTGAAAACGGTTTGAATTAAACCTAAACAGTAAAATTTCACAATATGTGACGAGCGGGATGAATAACCTTGATTTTGGTCGGCAACGCGGGTAACTTGATTGAAAAAATGAAAAACTCGACTCCCCATTATTTTCATTGCGCGACCAAGGGATTTGACCACAGTGTCCTGTTCGCCTCCGTTCGTGAGTTTATTGCCGGAATGAACCGGATCGCCTTGTGCAAGGCCATGATGCCGGAAGTGGTCATCCTGGCTTTTTGCCTGATGGACAACCATGTCCATTTCATTCTCTATGGGACACGGGAAGCTTGCATGAGGTGGATGTCGCTTTACCATAAGTTGACCATGATGTGGCAACGTCACCACCGGGAAGGAAATCCGGTTGGAATATGATGCCTGGCAGATCTACGACGAAGAGGACCTGAAGGAGAAAACCGCGTATGTATTCCGCAACCCGACCGTCGCCAGAATGGGATTCACTCCCAAGGGGTATCGGTGGAGTTCCGCCAGACTCGTTTTCTCGGACGAAGGTGCAGCTCAGGAAACAGGACGGAGAATCGGTTTGATGTCGTCCTATGAGACCCGGAAGGTGTTCGAAACACGGGTTGAGCTTCCGGAGGACTGGATCCTTTTGCCGGAAGGGCTCATCTGGCCGGGGAACTATACGGACATCCGCCGCATAGAGAAGCTGTTCAATACCAAAGAGCTGGCGTCTCTGGACCTGCCGAAACGCATCCACCTGTGCAAGGAAGTCAAAAAGAAGACCGGTGCGACCCTGAAACAGATGGCGCGTATTCTCCATATGCCATATAACGACTTGAAAAAGATCTTCGGCTGAGACCGGACCGAAATAATTGCTATCTTTACACGATTTTAAAGAACGCAACCATGGCACTCGAACAGAAGATCCAACAAGACATCATGGCGGCGATGAAGGCCCACGACAACGTCCGGACCAACGCCGTACGCGCCATCAAGTCCGCCATCCTCCTGGCCAAGACCGCGGAGGGCGGCAAGAAGGAACTCGAAGACGCCGACATCATCAAGCTGATCCAGAAACTCCTCAAGCAGCGCAAGGAGGCGGCCGAGCAGTACGTGGCCGCCGGCCGCCAGGAGCTCGCCGACAACGAACTTGCCGAGGCAAAGGTCCTGGAAGAATACGTCCCCAAACAGCTCACGCCGGAGGAGATCGAGGCGCGGGTGCGCGAGATCATCGCGCAGACCGGCGCCGCTTCGCCTGCCGACATGGGCAAGGTGATGGGCGTCGCCTCCAAGCAGCTCGCCGGCCTGGCCGACGGGCGCACGCTGTCCACCATCGTCCGCCAGCTGCTCGCCCAGGGATGAAACTGCGCGAGGTGATCGCCGCGCTGGAGCACCTTGCTCCGCTGCGGCTGCAGGACGAGTGGGACAACTCCGGCCTGCAGGTCGGTTTCCCCGAATCGGAAATTGACCATGTCCTGGTGTGCCTGGACGTGACGGAAGCGATTGTCGACGAGGCGATTGCTGCGAAATGCAACCTGATCGTCTCGCACCATCCCCTGATCTTCAAGGCCCTGCGCCAGGTCTCCGACGCCACCTATCAGCAGCGCTGCGTCGTCAAGGCCCTGGCCGCCGGCATTTCCATCTATTCCGCCCATACGAGCCTGGACAACGCGCCGGGCGGCGTGAACCACCGCATCGCGGCGCTCCTGGGCCTGCAGAAGCTCCGCTGGCTGTCGCCCCGCGACGGCGAGGACGCAGGCTCGGGCCTCGTGGGCGAGCTCCCGGCCTCCGAGCCGGACGCCGCCTTCCTGGCCCGCGTGCAGCGGACCTTCGGCGTGGAGTGCCTGCAGCACTCCGCCCTGGACGGGCGGCAGGTCCGCCGCGTCGCGCTGTGCGGCGGCGCCGGCGCCTTCCTGCTGCACGACGCCGTGTGCGCCGGCGCCGACTGCTTCATCAGCGGCGAATTCCACTACCACGATTACTTCGAAAACCAGGGCGTGCTCCTGGCCGAGCTGGGCCACTACCAGAGCGAGCAGTTCACGCAGGACCTCCTGCTGGAGTACCTGCACAAGACCTGCCCGGGCCTGACCGTGCGCAAGACCACCCTCAATACAAACCCCATCTGCTATGATCAATCTGCAAGATAAGACGACGGAAGACCTCCGGATCGCCTGCTATATGACCGACCGCCACGCCCGGCTCAGGCCCACCGCCTTCCTGGACATCGCCCAGAACATCGCGGTCCAGGGGGCGGACATCCTCAAATTCGGCGACGACGAGCTGGCCGCCTACAACAGCACCTGGGTGCTCGCGCGCCAGTACGTCCGCTTCGACCGGCCCGTCCGCAACAAGGAGCAGGTCAAGGTCTTGACCTGGCACAAGGGAGCCCAGGGACTTTTCTTCCTGCGTGACTATATGATGCTCGGCGCCGACGGCGAGCCGTCCATCCGCTCCACCAGTTCCTGGGTGGTGATGAACATCACCGAGCGCCGTCTGGTCCGCTTCGACACCGTCTCCGACGTCGTGGACACGGCGCCGCAGAGCACCGACTTCGCCATTGAGGAACAGGCTGCCAAGGTCGTCCTCCCGCGTGGCGCCGAGCTCACGAAGATCGGCGAGCACCGCGTCCACTACTCCGACGTGGACTACAACCAGCACGCCAACAACGTCAGGTACACCTCCTGGGCGCTGGATTCCCTGCCCGAGGACCTGGTCTATGAGCATCCGCTCAAGGAACTGACCATCAACTTCAACCGCGAGGCCCTGCCCGGCGAGACCGTCGAGCTGTGGCACGCGCTTGACGCCGACGGCGCCCATATCATCGAGGGCCGCGCGGACGACCATCAGGTCTTTATTGAGAAATTAATCTTCGAATAAGTCTGTCTTCAGACAGAAAACCCCGGTGTTTTCTGGAAGGTGGTGCCCCGCGAAGGGGGACCTTCCCGAAACACCGGGGTTTTTCTGTCCGGAAACCGGATCAGCGGTAGATGTCCTCGAACTTGAGCTCGACGATCGGGCCGAATTTGGCAATCTCGTCCATCGGGAGGGCCTTCCGGTCGCCGACGACAATATAGGACACGGGGGCTTTGCGGACCACTTCCTCATAGTAGCGGCGCAGGCGCTCGGGCGTGACGGCGTCGAGGTTGTCCACGATTGCCCGGTTCGGGTCCTCGCTGTAGCCGCGATTCTCATAGCTGAAGATTTCCTTCGCGACGTCGCGCGCTTCCGGATAGTCGTTGTTGACGCGCGAGAGCGTGTTGCGTACCGACGCACCCAGCCGCGCTTCGTCGAGCGGCAGTACGCGCAGCAGCGAATCCACCAGATGGAGGGCCTGCGAGGACTTGTCCGCCTGCGTGCCGAGCAGGGTAAAGAAGATGGCCTTCTCCCCCACGTGGGTCGGATCCGGCTTGCCGGAGCCCGCCTGGGCTACATAGGCCATCGAGCGGAATTCCCGGACCTCCTGGAACATCAGCGAATACATGTCGCCGCCGACATAGTCGCCCAGCACCTCCAGGCACGCCTCTTCCTCGCCGTCGACCGGCGCCGCCGGGCTCTGCAGGGTGAAGATGATCGCCTGGCGGGATTTGGGCAGGTCATAGAAGAAGACCCGCGGGCTGTCGTATTCCTGGCGATTCACCACGCGCAGGGTCAGCGGCCGTTGGCAGCGCTCCAGGTCCAGCTTTTCCCGGACGGCACGGACGACCTCCTCCTTCGGCAGGGAGCCGCTGTAGAAGAGAGCGCAATCCGAATCCATCAGCGTCCGGAAACGCTCCACCACGGCATCCTTGCCCGCCTGGGCAAGCTCCTGGTCGGTCATCAAGCGGAGCGCTTCGGCATATTCGCCGAACACGACCCGGTTCCACACGGCAGTCGCATACGTGTTCGTGCCGCTCTCCAGGAAGGCTTTCCGCGCCACGCGGTTCTCCTTCCGGAGCTCGCGGAAGCTCTTCGCGTCCGGCTCCAGCCGGTCCGTCACGTGGCGGAGCAAGCCGAGCGAGGAGGAGAAATTGCGGTCAAAGCCGGTCAGGGTCAGGGTAAACATGAGGGAGCCGCAGTCCGCATTGAAATACGTTCCCCGCTGCTGCCAGGCACGGGAAAGCTGCTGGAACGAGAGGGAATCCGTCCCGAGGGTGTTCACATAAGAGGCCACATAGTGCAGGAGCCTGTCGTCTCTATCTCCTTCCAGGAACCGGACCTGGAACTTGAACACGTCGTCGGACAGCAGCTGCTTGTAGTAGAGCGTCACGTGGTCGTTGATCCGCACCCGCTCCACGTCCTTGTCGAAATCGAGCAGGCGGGGCGAAAGCTCTTCGGCGGGCATCGCCTCCACGCGCCGGGCGTAGTCGGACTTCTTACCGGCGTTGACCGGCGGGACCGGATCGTATCCCGGCTTGGCGACCTTTTCCTTGGGATAGGAGCCGCCCACTTTCTTGAAGCGGATATGGTTGTCTGTGAAATACTTGTTCGCCACGCGCACGACATCGTCGCGGGTCAGGCCGCGCAGGATGTCGATCTCGGCCAGGCAGTCCTTCCAGGAGCGGCCGTCCGCCATCGCCAAGATCATCGACGTGGTCCGCGAATCCAGCGTCTCCAGGCGGTACAGGCGCTGGCGAATCTCTTCGAGCTTGAGCGATTCGAGCTCGCTGTCGGAGAATTCGCCACGCTTCACCTTGTCCATCTGCTCCTGGCACAGCCGCTCAGCGCGGGAAAGCGAACCGAAGGGCGGCAGGACGCCGGCAGCGAAGCCCCAGGCTTCCATTTCCCGATAACGCGGGACGCGGGCCGCACCCGCGAAGAGCACTTTGTGCGAAGTGTACAGCGAGTCGATCAGGCCCGTGGAGAAGTTGTTGCTAAGCAGGGAGATCGCAAGGTCGAAGGCCGGGCTATCCGGCGACTTCTGGGTCGGCCCGTTGAAGACGTGTACGGCGAGCTTGAGCGGGAAGCCGAATTTGAACGGGACCTCCGGCGTGCCGGCAATCGCAGGCGGCGTGACGACGGCCCGCTCCGGCTTCTCGCCGCGCGGGATCCGGCCGAAGGTACTTTCGAGCAGGGGCACGACCGTGGCGGCGTCGAAGTCGCCGGCCAGGATGAGGCCCATGTTGCATCCGACGTAGTATTTGTCGAAGAACGCCTTCATTTCCCCGAGGCGGGGATTCTTCAGGTTCTCCGTAGTGCCGAGGATGTCGTAGGCATACGGCGTGCCGGCGGTGAGCTGGCGGCCCATCTCCTCGAACGCCACTTCGATCGGGTTGTCATACGTCCGGTTCTTCTCTTCGTAGACGGTCTCCAGCTCGCTCT
>ONQP01000034.1 GCA_900319975.1 uncultured Bacteroidales bacterium
GACATCGTCAGCGCTGACATCGGCACGCTCTATAAGGGTTACAACGGCGACTCCTGCTACACCTTCCCCGTCGGGGAGGTGTCGCCGGAGACCCGGAAACTCCTGGACGTGACGAAGGAATCGCTCTACAGAGGCATCGCTGCGGCTGTTGCGGGTGCGCGGATCGGAGACATCGGATACGCGGTGCAATCGTACGCTGAATCATTCGGTTTTTCCGTGGTCCGCGAACTCGAGGGGCATGGAATCGGCCGGGAGATGCATGAGGATCCGGGTGTGCCCAACTACGGGCGTCCGGGCCGCGGCACCCACCTGGTGGACGGAATGGTCCTGTGTATCGAACCTATGATCAACGCCGGCGGCAAGGCGGTCTATCTGGACAGAAACGGATGGGCAGTGCACACCGCCGACCACAGGAATTCGGCACACTTCGAGCTTACGGTTGTTGTCCGGAAAGGCCGGGCCGAGCAGCTCTCAACCTTCGATTTTATCGAGAAAGATGGCACGATTAAATTTTAAAGTGATTTTTTAATGTCTAAACAAGTAGCAATAGAACAAGATGGGAAGGTCATCGAGACCCTTCCAAACGCGATGTTCAAAGTCGAGCTTGAGAACGGTCACGTCCTGCTCTGCAACATTTCGGGCAAGATGCGTATGAACTTTATCCATATTCTTCTTGGCGACAAAGTGAGAGTTGAGATTTCACCGTACGATTTAACCAAAGGCAGAATATCTTTCAGATACAAATAAAAACGCATAGATATGAAAGTCAAGACATCCATCAAGAAGCGCAGCGAGGATTGCAAGATCGTCAGACGCAAAGGTCGTCTGTACGTCATCTGCAAGAAGAACCCCAAGTTCAAGATGCGCCAAGGATAATCAATCAGTAACAAATTAAGTAAAGTATAATTATGGCTAGAATCGCCGGTGTAGATTTACCGAACAACAAACAGGGAGAAATAGGTCTGACCTATATCTTCGGTATCGGCCGCTCTTCTGCGAAGCGTATCCTCGAGAAGTGCGGGATCGACCCTACCATCAAAGTGGGCGACTGGAATGACGACCAGATCGCCAAGATCCGTACCGAGATCAACGAGGAGTACAAGATCGAGGGCGAGCTCCGCTCCTCCGTCCAGATGGACATCAAGCGCCTCATGGATATCGGTTGCTATCGCGGAATCCGCCATCGTCTCGGACTTCCCGTCCGTGGCCAGAGCACCAAGAACAACGCCCGTACGCGCAAGGGTCGCAAGAAGACCGTTGCCAACAAGAAGAAGGCTACCAAGTAATCATAGATGAATTATGGCAAAGAAAACTACAACATCCAAAAGAGTTGTCAAGGTTGAAGCTTATGGCGAAGCCCATATTTCATCGACCTTCAACAACGTCATCGTGTCCCTCACCAACGCTCAGGGTCAGGTGATCAGCTGGGGCTCCGCCGGTAAGTGCGGCTTCAGAGGCTCCAAGAAGAACACTCCGTACGCTGCCCAGATGGCTGCCGAGGACGCCGCCAAGACGGCGTTCGACGCCGGTCTGCGTCGCGTCAAATGCTACGTCAAGGGTCCGGGCTCCGGCCGTGAGTCCGCTATCCGTACCATCAACAATGCCGGTATCACCGTGACCGAGATCGTCGACGTCACGCCTATGCCGCACAACGGGTGCCGTCCTAAGGGCCGTCGTAAAGTTTAATTTTTTAAAGAAAGACTACTATGGCAAGATATACAGGTCCCAGCACCAAAATCGCCCGTAAGTTCGGCGAACCGATCTTCGGTTCTGACAAGTATTTTGAGAAGCGCAACTATCCTCCGGGACAGCACGGCCTCGCCGCGAAGCGCAAGAAGTCCAAGGAATATGCTACCCAGCTGAAGGAGAAGCAGAAAGTCAAGTACATGTACGGTGTGCTCGAGCGTCAGTTCCACAACACCTACGACAAGGCTTCCCGCATGGCCGGCCAGAAGGGTGAGAACCTCGTGATCCTCCTCGAGTCCCGCCTGGACAACATCGTGTACCGTATGGGCATCGCCCCTACCCGCGCTGCTGCCCGCCAGCTTGTCTCGCACCACCACATCACCCTCAACGGCAATGTGTGCAGCATCCCCTCCACCCAGGTGAAGGCCGGTGACACCGTGGCCGTGCGCGAGCGCTCCAAGAGCCTCGAGGTGATCCAGAACAGCGTGGCCTCCGTGACCAAGTACTCCTGGCTTGACTTCGACACCAAGACCCTCAGTGGTAAGTTCCTCAACGTTCCGACCCGTGCGGAAATCCCCGAGAACATCAACGAGCAGCTCATCGTCGACCTCTATTCCAAGTAATATTTAACACCCCTGTAATATGGCAATCTTAGCATTTCAGAAACCGGACAAGGTGATCATGCTCGAAAGCACCGACACTGTCGGCCGTTTCGAATTCCGGCCGCTTGAGCCGGGTTACGGCCAGACGATCGGTAACGCTCTTCGTCGCATCTTGCTGGCCTCCCTGGAGGGGTTTGCTATCAGTCAGATCAAGATCTCCGGCGTGGACCAGGAGTTCCAGACCATCCCCGGCGTCATCGAGGGGATGCAGGACATCATCCTGAACCTCAAGCAGGTGCGTTTCCGCCGCATGGTCGAGACCGTCGAGACTGAGACCGCAAACATCGTCATCAGCGGCAAGCAGGAGTTTACGGCAGAAGATATCTCCAAAGGATTGTCTTCTTTCATGGTGTTGAATCCCGAATTGCACATCTGCTCGCTCGAGCCTTCCGTCAAGCTCGAGATCACGCTCTCCATCACGAAGGGCCGTGGTTTCGTGCCGGCTGAGGAGCTCCGCGACGAGAACACGCCGATCGGTACCATTCCGGTCGATGCGATCTACACTCCGATCCGCAAGGTCAACTGGAGCGTGGAGAACTGGCGTGTCGAGCAGAAGACGGATTACGAGAAACTCAATCTTGAGATCGTGACGGACGGTTCCATTTCCCCGAACGCAGCCCTTCACGAGGCGGCCAACATCCTGATCTACCACTTCAAGCTCTTCACCGACGACAAGAAGATGTCGCTCGAGAGCACCGTGGAGACCGACAGCAAGGAACTGGACGAGGAGTCGCTGCACATGCGTCACCTCCTCCTCACCAAGCTCTCCGACGTGGGCCTGTCCGTGCGTGCCTTCAACTGCCTCAAGGCAGCTGAGATCGACACGTTCGCGGATCTCGTGTCCTATTCCCGTCCCGAGCTGATGAAGTTCCGCAATTTCGGTCGCAAGTCTCTCAACGAGATCGATCTCCTGGTCGAGAAGATGAAGCTTTCGTTCGGAATGGACGTCACCAAGTATAATATCGAACCCAAGAAAAAGAACGTATAAAAGATGAGACACAATAAAGCTATCAATCATCTTGGTCGTCAGAGCGGTCACCGTAAGGCGATGCTCGCCAACATGGCCTCTTCCCTCATCCTGAAGAAGCGCATCACCACCACCGTGGCGAAGGCGAAGGCCCTGAAGAGCTATGTCGAGCCGCTGATCACCAAGTCCAAGGATGACACGACCCACAACCGTCGTATCGTGTTCAGCTACCTCAAGGACAAGGAGGCCGTGAAGGAACTGTTCGGCGCTGTCGCTCAGAAGGTCGCCGACCGTCCGGGCGGATACACCCGCGTGCTGCACATCGGTTTCCGTCAGGGTGATGCTGCCGAGATGGCGCTGATCGAGCTCGTTGACTTCAACGAGGCCGCGCTCGCCGCCAACACCAAGGCCGCTGCCAAGAAGACCACCCGCCGTAGCCGCGCCAAGAAGGCCGAGGCTGCTCCGGAGGCCGCCGTCGAGGCCGCTGCCGAGACCGCCGAGGCTCCTAAGGCCCCGAAGGCTCCCAAGGCCAAGAAGGCTGAGGCCGCTGCTGAAGAGGCAAAGGCTGAATAAGGAAGCGATTCCCGATATGAAAAGCCCCACCGTCCAGGACGGCGGGGCTTTTTCTTTTTCTTCAAGAAGCTACAGCCGGAAGTCCGGGAAGGATTTGCCGACGCAGGCCTCGTCGTCGATGACGATGGGGCTTTCGGCTCCGAGGGAGGCCACCTTGAGGGCCATGACCATGCGGTGGTCGTGGCGCGAGGTGTAGTCGCCGCCCTTGAGCAGGCGACCGCCGAGCAGCCGCGCCGCGAGCGACTCGCCCCAGACGACGAGCTCGTCGCCTTCGACGCGCGCCTCCACGCCCATCTGCAGGAGCATCTGCAGGATGGCCTCGGCGCGGTTGGACTCCTTGGTGGCGAGGCGGCCGACGCCGGCGATGCGGCTCTCGCCCGCGCAGAAGGCGGCGAGCACGGCCACGATCGGGAAGAGGTCGGGGGCGTTGTTGAGATCCTGCTGGAAGGCCTCCAGCGGCGCCTTGCGCACGCAGACGGTGCCTTCGTCGAGCTGCGAGACCACGGCGCCCGCCTCGACCAGGATGTCGATGATGGTCAGGTCGGCCTGCAGCGACTTGGTGTCCATGCCCACGAGTTCGGCGGAGCCGAACACGGCGCCGGCCACGAGCAGGTTGGCGGCCGCGCTCCAGTCGCCTTCGATGTCGAAGTCGGCGGCGCGGTAGTGCTGGCGGCCGCGGACCTTGAAGCTGATGCCGGTGCAGCCGGACCAGTCGTCCGCCTCGAGCATCTCGGCGTCGCCTTCCATCTCGCTGCGCGTCTGGATGCCGAAGTGGCGCAGCACGTCAAGGGTGATGTACATATAGGGGATGCTCTTGGGCTCGCTGACGCGCAGGAGCGAATCCTTGTCGCACAGCGGCAGGGCCATCAGCAGGCCGGAGATGAGCTGCGAGCCGCCCTGGCCGGGGACCTCGGCCGTGCCCGGGATGAGGTGCCCCTTGACGGTCGCGGGGATGCGGACTTCCTTGCCGGCGCCTTCCGCCTCGCTGGCGAGCAGCACGCCGAAGGCGGCCATGATGTCGGCGGCGCCGCTGAGGGGGCGCCGCAGCAGGGTGCCGCGGCCGGTGACGGTGAAACTTCCGTCGCCGACGGCCGCGAGGACCGGGATCGTGAGGCGCGTCAGCAGGCCGGATTCGCCGGTGTCGACGGTGCCCGGCTGCAGCTGGCGGCAACGGGCGCCGATGCCGGTGATGGCCAGCGTGGAGCCCTCCTTGCGCACCGTGGCGCCGAGCGCGCCGGCGAGCGCGAGGGCCGCCTCGGAGTCGCCGCAGGGGCTGTAGCCGCCCAGGTGCGAGGTGCCTTCGGCGAGCGCCGCGGCGAGGATCGCCCGCTGCGCGAAGCTCTTGGAGGCCGGCATCGTGCGGCCTTCCGCCCGGTAGGGCTGGCGGCCGCCGTAGAGCGTGCCGTACATTTCCGCGACGGACCACTGTCCGGGCGCGGTCGCTTCTTCTTCCGTGCGGCAGGCGTAGGTGAAGGGGGCGCCGCGCCGGAGGCATTCCATGCGCGTGTCGCGGCCCGCTTCGCCCATGCCGAAGGCCACGAGCTTCCCCTGCAGGGAGTCGACGCCTTCGAGGACGACGGAATAGAGGGATTCGATGCGCGCGGCGTCTTCCGCGCTGTGGCAGGTCGTCACGACCTTGGCGATGTCCGCACCATAGCGGAAGCAGCGCGCCAGGGCCATCTGCAGGACCCCGATGTCCGGCGTGTCGTCGAAATTATGGTAGGAACGGATGATCTCCGTGCCGTGTTTGCGGCAGAGGTGCTGGAAATCCTTGCTCACCTGCGCCGGGGCCTCGATCTCGAGGTCGGCGAAGCGGGCGCCGGCTTCGATGGCCAGGCGCAGCCGGCGCGCCGCCTCCTCCGGAGAGGCGCAGCCGTCGGCCCGGCAGGTCGCGATGAGCGGCGTGTCGGATTCGCTGAAGAGTTCTTCGATCTCCCCGTCCGAGAGGGGACAGAGGTCCAGGCGGATTTCCGCCATCTCGACCGTCGGGTCCCCGAGGATTTCGAGGATCTCCGCATAGGTCTTATTCTGCAGGCTGGTGCAAATCATCCAGGTCTTTGATTATCACTTTGCCGATCTTCTTGATCAGGACGAAGTGGAGGATTCCTTTTTCGGCTTTCTTGTCTTTCCAGAGGGCGGCTTCGAGCTCGCTCTCCGGGCAGGGCAGCTCCGTCGGGAGGCCGCAGGCCTGCAGGTCCGTGCGCAGGCGGTCTGCAAGCCCGGGCTTGCAGACGTCCAGGCGCTCGGACAGGAGCGCGGCCTGGACCATGCCCACGGCGACGGCCTCGCCGTGCGTCATCGGGTCGGCCACGTCGTGCGTGTGCTGGTACCATTCGATGGCATGGGCGTAGGTGTGGCCGAGGTTGAGATAGCGGCGGATGTTCTCCTCGTAGGGATCCTGCTCCACGATCTTGCGCTTGACGGCCGCGGCCGCCTCGATGAGCGGGGCGAGGGCGTGAAAGTCGATCTGGGGTTCGGAGAGGAGCTGGACGGCCTTCTCGTAGCGGCCGCCCTTGTTGTCGATGATGAAGGTCTTGAGCATCTCGGCGGCGCCGGAGCGGAGCTCCCGCGTCGGCAGGCTCTGCAGCACTTCCGGCAGGATGCGGGTGTAGATCGGGAATTTGGTGACGCCGATCATGTTCTTGTAGCCGTCCAGGTTGACGCCGGTCTTGCCGCCCACGCCCGCGTCCACCTGGCTGAGCAGGGTGGTGGGGTAGTTGGCGTAGCGCACGCCGCGCTTGTAGATGCTGGCGGCGAAGCCCACCAGGTCGGTGGTCACGCCGCCGCCCACGGCCCAGACGATGGCGTCGCGGTTGGCGCCCTGGGCGAGGAGCCAGCGGCAGATGGCCAGCACGGTGTCCATCGTCTTGTGCTCTTCGTCGGCGATGATGGCCAGCGACGGGCGTCCTTCGGCGATTTTGAGCGCGAAAGACTCGACGTTGCGGTCGTAGATGACGTAGATGCTTTTCTTCTCCATATGGGTAGCGAAGATACGCCAAAAATTTGATAAATCGCGTTTTTTAAATACCTTTGCAGTCCCCATTCAGCCCTGATGGCGGAATTGGTAGACGCGCTGGACTCAAAATCCAGTGGCCTTTAAAGCCGTGCGGGTTCGATTCCCGCTTGGGGCACGAGAAAAGGGAGCGCAACCGCGCTCCCTTTTCTGCGTTTCCGCCCTTCGGGCTATTGGAAATCGGCGACGGTTCGGGCGGGATCCCAGACGACCGGCTGGCCGATGGAGGCACCGCTGGCCTCGAGATAATCTTCGATGGGAGACAGGCCGACGCTGCTGCGCAGGCTGTCGAGCGCTGCGGGGTCCTCGACGGGCCAGAGGTAGAGCTGCATCGTCAGATCTTCGCCGACGAACGTGGCCGCCATCTTGATCTGCGTGCCGTAGATCTGCGGCTTCCCTTCCTCCATCAGGACCCGGTCGTTCAGAACGGCGAAATCGGATTTGTCCAGGACGCCCTCTTCGGCTTTAGCCTTGACGAGGCCGAGATATTTTCTGCGGGCGGCGAGGTCGGAATGGTCGATGACGAGCCAGATGGCCTGGTTGGCCTTGTCGGACAGCCGGGCGGGCCAGCCCTCCTTGTCCAGGATGCCGAACACCGTGGCCTGGTTCAGCGAGTCCGTCAGCGCCATCTCGGTGGAATACGCCACGATTTCGTCGGCCGACAGCGAGGCCATCCCGGAAGTCCATTCGCGCACCGCCTGGTCCTTGTCATACACCTCTTCCAGGATGCGGTCATACTGTCTGTTGCAGCCGACGATGGCGGTTGCCAGGAGAAAGGAGATAATTCTGCAAAGTTTAAGTATCATACAATAAGCGTCTGAAAAACGAAGATAAATATTTACCTTTGGGTACCAAATAACAAATTTATGAAAAAGTTCTTATTCTGTCTTTTTGCCCTGCTGGCCCTTTCGGGCGCGGGCAACAAGCTCGGGGCACAGACCCCTTATGTCGGTGGCGCCTTGACGGCGGACTACTCCTACGGCTATAATTTCCATTGTTCCGCTTCGGTCCTGGGCGGCTATGAGTTCAATGACAGATGGGCGCTCGGCGGCGGCATCGGTTTGGGCATTTATCCTTTCGGCGCCAGCCAGCTTGCGCTCTATGCCCGCTGGACGCCCTGGCACAACGATGTCCTTTTCCTGGACGTCAAGCTCCAGTCGGAGGGCTTCTTCGGGCGCGGCTTCACTTTCTACGGCCTGGATGCAGGCCTGGTCGGCTCGCTCCGCTTCCGGGTCGGAGACCACATCGACATCTTCGCCGACCTGGCCAACCTGGGGGCCCAGTTCTCTTCGGCTGCGACCAACGGCGCGAAGGTAAAGCCGATGATCGGCATCGTCAGCGACTCCGCCCGCATGGGCCTGCTCTATCGCTTCTAAGCTGAATGCTGGCAAACGGATGACGCACCCCCACCGGGTGCGTCATCCATTTATGGCAGGATCAGGCGTTGGCGTCGTCCTTCATCTTCAGGCGCTCCAGGATGTCGTTGCATGCCCGCATCATGCGCCGGTACCAGAAAACCCCCAGGGTGGTCAGGACCGCGAACAAGAGCCCTAAAATGAGGGCCGATTTCTTCAGATGCTCAGGCGTGGCACCATAGTGACAGATCATGAGGAACCCTACCGCGATGATAAGCACGCTGAGGGCTATGCCGACGAGGCATAAGCGCCTGTACTGCCGTTTGAATTGCCGGATCTTCGTGGTGGCCGACAGGATGTCTTCCGTGTAGAGCGAGCCCTGCGAGAGTTTCGCGTGCATCCTGAGCCAGACCCAGGCGTAGACAAGCGGGGGGATCAGCATGGCGGCCGCCCACCACCAGTCGATATGCTTGACAATGCAGATGACAATGAAGGCGGGGGGGGCCAGCACGACCGCAAGGATGGTAGAGATCCTGTCGAATGAGAACCAGCCGAGATCGGCCTTGAACGCTTTTTCCATCAGCCGGTCGTTGAGGATCTGCTGCTTGTCGAAGCGCTCTTTCAGCGCGGCGTAGTCCTGCCGCATCTGCTCCAGCTCCTGATTGATATCGAATTCTTCGTTGTTCATGGTTCGAGTGTTTAAAGATGAGACTTCTTGAGTTCTTCTTTGATCCGATGCAACTGGAAAGAGACATTCTTCACCGAGATGCCCACGATGTCGCCGATCTCCTCGTAGCTCAGGCCTTCGAGCCACAGCAGGATGATGGCGCGGTCCACCAGGCCCAGCCGGTTGATGCGGGCATACAGGCGCCTGGTCTGCAGCGCCCGGTCGTCCGTGTCTTCGAAGGGGTCGATGTCCACGCTCAGCGGCACGCGCGCTCCTGCCCGCCGCCGTTTCTTGTCGGCGTTGAGGCAGCAGTTCAGCGAGACGCGGTAGATCCAGGTCCGGACGTCGGATTCCGCGCGGAAAGAATCATAGCCCTTCCAGAGCCTGATCAGAATCTCCTGGAAGAGGTCGTCAATCTCGTCCGAGTCCTTCGAGAACATATAGCACACCGAGTAGATGGTGCTCTTGTGTTCCCGGACCAATAGGGTGAATGTTTGTTCCTTGTTTCCCATTTGTGTTTTCGAATCAACACCCGTTAGACAACAAAGTTCGCGAAAAACTATAGAAAAAGACGAACTTTTTTGTCGTCAGTCCACAGGTTTGTCCGCCGGGACGAGGCGCTGGACGAGGAGCGGGGCGGCGAGGTTGCCGGCCACGTTGAGGAGCGTGGCGGGAATGTCGCAGATGGTGCCGATGATCAGCAGGGCGGCCGCGAAGGAGGGGTCCAGCCCCAGCACCGCGCAGATGAGCAGCTCGCCGGTCATCCCGCCCACGGGGATGGCGCCCACCACGATGCTTTCCAGCAGCGCCAGGAAGATGACCAGCGCGGCGCCTCCGAGCCCCTGCGGCGGCGCGCCGAAGAAATAGAGCGCGAAGAGCACCTTGGCCACGGAAGTGACCACGGACCCGTCCTTGTGCAGGTTGGTCCCTAGCGGGACGATGCCGTCCACGATCTTGTCGCTGACGCCCAGCCGGCGCGCCGCGGTCATGTTGACGGGCATGCAGGCGGCCGACGAGCAGGTGCCGACGGCCGTCGCGGACGGCGGGAGCATCTCCTTCCAGAAGCGCCCGAGCGGGACGCGGCAGAACAGGGCATATAGCGACAGGAAGACCAGATAGCACACGGCGCTGGCGGCGCAGACCACCAGGAAAATCTCGAAATAATCTCCCACGATCTGGCCGCCCAGCGAGCCGACCGTGTCGGCGAAATAGCAGCCGATGCCGATGGGCGCGAGCTTCATCACCAGGTCCATCATCTTGATGACCACCGCCTCGCCTTCGGCGATGAAGCGCTCCACCAGGGCCGCCTTCTGGCCCAGCAGGGCCACGGCGAGCCCGAACAGCGCGGCGAACAGGATCAGCGGCAGCAGGTGCTCGCGCGACAGCAGCAGGGCGAAGTCGTCGACCGTCAGGGCCGACACGAGCGCGTCGCCCAGGTCCACGCCTTCCGCCATCACGCTGCCCGCCGCGTCGCCGCCCTGTCCCAGGATCCGGGTGAAGGGATTCCACGCCGACATGAAGCCGAAGGAGAAGACGCCCGCCACGAGTGACATCGCCAGGAACACGCCCAGGGCGGTCACGAGGATCCGGCCGACCGCGCCGCTGCGCTGCATCACCACGAGGGAATGCGCCACGGAGAAGAATACCAGCGGCACCACCAGCATGAACACCAGGTTGAGGAACAGCATCCCCGGCGCGCGCAGCACCCGGGCGCCGTCCCCGAGGACCGCGCCCAGCACGCCGCCCACGACCAGCCCGAGCAGCAGCAGGAGCGTCGCGCCGTAATTCTTCAGGAACGCTTTCTTCATCTCCTTACAAAGATAGGAAAAAGAATGGCCCGACGCGCGATTGCGCCGGGCCATCGTCATGCTAGCGGAAGAGCATCGGGGCGAACTGGTGCAAGGAGCGCCGCCAGGTCAGCCACTCATGTCCGGTGCCCGGGGACTCGTAGTAGACGTGGTTGACGCCGAGGCTGTCGAGGGCGCAGTGCAGGTCGTAGATGCCCTTGTACATGCCGGCGGGTTCGTCGGTGCCGATGCTGATGTAGAGGAGATGGTAGTCGTCGTTGATGGTGGTCGGATACATCTCGCTGTCGCGGCGGTCGCCGGGGCCGCGGCCGGAGCCGCTGAAGCCGCCGATCCAGCCGAAGAGCTCCGGATGGTCCAGGCCGATGGTGTAGGACTGGAAGCCGCCGAGCGAGAGGCCGCAGATGGCGCGGTGGTCGCGGTCGGCGATCGTGCGGAAGCGTGCGTCGAAGGTCGGGACGACCTCCTCGACCATCACCTTCTCGAAGGCGTCGAA
Organism: uncultured Bacteroidales bacterium; assembly: GCA_900319975.1. Classification (GTDB taxonomy): domain Bacteria; phylum Bacteroidota; class Bacteroidia; order Bacteroidales; family UBA932; genus Cryptobacteroides. The sequence goes on from ONQP01000034.1 coordinate 11,225, forward strand.
GTTGAACAGGTTGAAGCGGCCGCCCGGCTGCTCGCCGGCCAGCGCCGCCACGCCGTGCTCGCAGACGATGATCATCGGTTCGCATTCGCCCGCGGCGATCAGGTTGTCCATGATGTTCTTCATCATGCCCTGGGTGGCCCAGCCGGTCTCATCCTCGCCGGCGCCGTGCATCAGGTAGAGCACCGGGAAGCGGCGCTCCGGCTCCGTGGCGTACTGGGGCGGGAGATAGACGTAGGCGGTGCGCTCCGCGGCCGTCAGCGCGGAAGGATATTTCTCGATGCGGATCTCGCCGTGCGGGACCTTCTTCTCCAGATAATAGTCCACGCCGGCCTCCGGGATCTCGATGCCGCTGCCCCAGTAGAACGAACCGAAGAACTGCTGCGTGTTGGGATCCGGGACCCGCTGGCCGTCCACGTTGAGCATGTAGTAGTGGAAGCCCGGCACGAGCGGCTCGGAAGTGGCCTCCCAGATGCCGTCCTCGCCCTTCGTCATGTTGTAGGACTTGCCGCCGACGTTCACGGCGACGGAGTCGGCGTCGGGGAAGTCGACGCGGAAGACGGCGCTGAGGTCGGGGTTGACCATCGGGTAGTCGTGGCCCGGAAGGTTGGTGGTGGCGGGAGTCGGCTTGCTGAGCACGCCGACCTGGGTGTTGCCCGCGCAGGCGGCGAACAGGGCCGCTGCAAGGAGCAGCCCGGAGAAGAGCTTGAATTTCATATACGTGGTTTTAGTTTCTTCAGCAAAGTTACGCAATAAACGCATCGGCGCGATGGTGAAATATCGCGCAATTCGGTCAGAATCTTTGGAAAATCCTTACACCGGGCGGGTCTTGTCCCGCAGCCAGTCGGCGATCTCGCCGGGGAGGTGCGGAGAGAGCGCCTCCCGGACGCGCTCGTGGTAGGCGTTGAGCCAGTCGATCTCGGCGCGGTCCAGCAGCGACAGGTCGAGGCCGTCCGTGTCGAAATGGCAGAGCGTGAGCGGCTCGAAGGCGAGCCAGCGGCCGAACTCCGAGACGCCCGCCTCCACGCAGAGGAGCAGGTTCTCGTGCCGCACGCCGTGCTTCCCCTCGCGGTAGATGCCCGGCTCGTCGGAGACGATCATCCCGGGCTCGAAGGGGACGGGGTTGAGGTTCTGCCGGATGTCGTGCGGCCCCTCGTGCACGCCGAGGAACCAGCCCACGCCGTGGCCCGTGCCGTGCCCGAAGTTGCGCTTGCTGCGCCAGAGCGGCGCGCGGGCGAGGGCGTCCAGCCGGCAGCCGGGCGTCCCTTCGGGGAAGACGGCCATCGCCAGGTCGATGTGCCCCTTGAGCACGAGCGTGTAGTCCTCGCGCTCCAGCGCGGAAAGGCGTCCCATCGGGACGGTGCGCGTGATGTCGGTCGTGCCGCAGGTGTACTGCCCGCCCGAATCGCACAGGTACAGCCCCTCGTCGCGGATCACCGGCGCATAGTTGTGCGGGGTGATGTAGTGGGGCAGGGCGGCGCCGGGGCCATAGGCGGAGATGGTTTCGAAGCTGTCTCCCAGGTAGTCCTTGCGGTCGCCGCGCAGCTGGCCGAGCTTGACGGCGGCGTCCCATTCCGTGATCTCGCGGCCTGCGGCCACGGATTTCTCCAGCCAGTAGAGGTAGCGCTCCATCGCGACGCCGTCCTGCAGGTGCGCTTCGCGCATCCCGGCGATCTCGCGTGCGTTCTTGACGGCCTTGCGCAGCCCGACGGGGCTCGTACCCTCTTCGAGGGCCACGCCGTCGGACGCCAGGGTGGAATAGAGCTGGTAGTTGAGGGAGGACGCGTCCACGAAGAGGCGGCCCTGGAATTCGGAGGGGAGGTAGTCGATGTCGGAATAGGGATGCAGACGCACCCCGTCTGCCTCCAGGATGCTGAAGGTGGCGCGGGTCTGCGGGTCTTCGACCTTCTCCTTGACCACGTACCAGCACACCTCGGAGCGCGTGACGAGCAGGTAGCTGATCACGAGCGGGTTGTATTCGATGTCGGAGGCGCGGACGTTGAGGAGCCAGGCGATCTCGTCGAGCGCCGTCAGCAGGATGCCGTCGCAGTCCTGCTCGCGCAGGAAGGCGCGCAGCCAGGAGATCTTCTCCCGGCGGGTCTCGCCGGGGTCCACCGTGAAGATGGGCGTCTGCGGGATGGCCGGCCGGTCCGTCCAGAATCTGTCCAGCAGGTCGGGGACGCTGAGGACGGTCCCCGGCAGCGACTGCGCGAAAGCGGCGCCCGTGCACAGGCCGTCCACGGCGATGAGGGCGTCGTCGCCGAACTGCTGACGCAGCCAGTCGGGGATGGGGACCTGCTCCGGGACGCGCATCTTGTGGAGCGCGATGCCCGTGCCCGCAAGCTGCTGCTCCGCCTGGATGAAGTAGCGCGTGTCCGTCCACAGCCCGGCGTGGTCGGGCGTGACCACGAGGTCACCGGCCTCGCCGGTGAAGTCGGACAGCCACTGCACCTGCTTCCAGCGCTCGGCGGGATACTCGCTGCAGTGGGGGTCGGAGCCGGTGACGACCACGGCGTCCCAGCCCTTGGCGCGCATCAGGGCGCGAAGCATTTCGATTCTTTCAGCCATACCATACAAATATAATTATTATTTTTGCATGATATGAAGATAGGGAACCTGGATCTGGGAGAGCGCCCGCTGCTGCTCGCGCCGATGGAAGACGTCACGGACGTCTCCTTCCGCGTGCTCTGCCGCGAGCAGGGCGCGGACATGGTCTACACGGAGTTCGTCAACTCCGACGGCCTGGTGCGCGACGTCCCCAAGACCATCGCCAAGATGCATACGCTGGAGGAGGAGGCCCCCGTGGGCATCCAGATCTACGGCCAGCATCCCGACGCGATGGTGGAGGCGGCCCGGATGGCCGACCGGGCGGCGGAGCTCGCCGGCGGCCACGGCGCCGACCTGGTGGACATCAACTTCGGCTGCCCGGTAAGCAAGATCGCCGGCCGGGGCGCCGGCTCAGGGATGATGCGCGAGCCGGACAAGATGGTGGCCATCACCAAGGCCGTCGTGGAGGCGGTCGGCAAGCCCGTGACGGTCAAGACCCGCCTGGGCTGGGACGACAGCTCCAAGATCATCGTCGAGCTCGCCGAGCGCCTGCAGGACGTGGGCATCGCCGCGCTGACCATCCACGGCCGCACGCGCTGCCAGCTCTACAAGGGCGCGGCCGACTGGACGCTGATCGGGGCCGTCAAGAACAATCCCCGGATGCACATCCCCATCATCGGCAACGGCGACATCACCGACGGCCCGTCCGCGCGCCAGGCCTTCGACCGCTACGGCGTGGACGCCGTGATGATCGGCCGCGCGACCTTCGGCCACCCGTGGATCTTCCGCGAGATCAAGTACTACCTCGAGCACGGCGAGCCGATGCCCGACCTGACCGTCGCGGAGAAGGTCGCCCTGGCGCGCCGCCACCTCGCCCTGTCCCTGAAGTACAAGGGCGAGCCGCGCGGCATCTACGAGATGCGGCGCCACCTTTCCTGCTATTTCAAGGGCCTGCCCGATTTCAAGGAGACCCGCATGCGGATGGTCACGACGCTGGACGTGGCCGAATTGCAAGATATCCTGGATTCCATCGAAAAGCGCTATGATTGACAAGATCCTCCTTTTCCCCTACTACCTCGTCCTGAAGCTGCGCGACCGCCGCTTCAGCCGGCCCGGGCGCAAGTTCCATTGCGCCGACGTGCCCACCCTGTGCATCGGCAACGTGACCGTCGGCGGCACGGGCAAGACCCCGCACGTGGAGGTGGAGATGGTCCTGCGCTTGCTGCGGCAGAGCCCCGAATGGAGCGGGCGGCAGCTCGCCGTCCTCTCGCGCGGCTACAAGCGCGAGAGCCGCGGTTTCCAGCAGGTGACCGCGAGCGGCAGCGCGACGATGTTCGGCGACGAGCCGCTGCAGATCAAGAAGAAATTCCCGGACACGGTCGTGGCCGTGGACAAGGACCGCGTGGAGGGATGCGGCCTGCTGGTGCATCCTGAGCGCCTGCAGGCCCGGAAATATGTCAAGAAATGCTGGAACCGCGAATTCCCGGCGGCGGACTACATCGTCCTCGACGACGCCTTCCAGTACCGCCGGCTCAAGGCCGGCAAGACGGCCGTGCTGGTCGACTACAACCGCCCGGTCCACAAAGATATGCTGCTGCCGCTGGGCCGCCTGCGCGACCTTCCCGAGCGGATCTACGACGCCGACGCGGTCGTCGTGACCAAGTGTCCGGAGAGCCTCGACGACGAAGCCCGCATCCGGATCGTCAGCCAGCTGGGCTTCACCGGCTATCTCCCGGGCACTTTCGAGGCCACCAATCCCGCCGGGCGCCGCCAGCTCATCTTCTTCACGACCGTCCGCTACGGCCAGGCAGAGGGCGTGTTCCCCACGGCGGAGCCGCGCTTCGTCTATTCCAAGAAGACGATCCTGCTGACCGGCATCGCCAAGGACGGCCCGTTCCGCTCCTTCCTGAGCGACACCTACAAGATTGTCCGGCGCTTCTCCTTCCCGGACCACCACCGCTTCGCGTGGAAGGACATCAACCGCCTGCAGGATGCCTCCAAGGAGCAGCCTACGGCCGCCATCATCACGACGGAGAAGGACGCCCAGCGCCTACTGGACTACTCCGGCATGCCGGAGGGCCTGATGCAGCGCCTGTTCTACGTCCCGATCGAGGCGGACTTCCTGTCCGAAGAGGAACGGACGGCCTTCCTGGAATTCATCACCCGGATATAAGAAAAACCCCGGCCGCCGGCCGGGGTTTTCCGTATCGCTGGAGCGTCGTCGCTAGACGACCATGATCTCCTTCTCCTTGGCGGCGACGATGTCGTCGACCTTCTTGACGTTCTTGTCGGTCAGCTTCTGCACTTCGGCTTCGGCCTCCTTCTCGGTGTCCTCGGACATGCCGTCGTTCTTCTGGGCCTTCTTCAGGACCTCGATGCCGTCGCGGCGGGCGTTGCGCACCACGACCTTGGCCTGCTCGCCGGCGGCCTTGGCCTTCTTGATGAGGTCCTTGCGGCGGTCCTCCGTCAGGGCCGGGATGGTGCAGCGGATCACTTCGCCGTTGTTGGACGGGGTCAGGCCGAGGTTGGCGTCGATGATGGCCTTCTCGATCTTGTTGATCAGGCTCTTCTCCCAGGGCTGCAGCGCGAGGGTCTTGACGTCCGGTGCGGAGATGGACGCCACCTGGTGCAGCGGCGTGGGGGTGCCGTAGTAATCGACGGTCACGCCGTTGAATATGGCGGGGTTGGCCTTGCCGACGCGGTAGGTCTTGAGGTCCTCCTCGAGGAAGTTGAGGGCTTCCTGCATCTTGCCATCGGTCTGGTTGATGATTTCTTTGGCTTGTTCGGTCAACATAGCTTTATCTCTTAGTTGGTGTGTTAATGTTCCTATTTATTTACGCGTGCACGACGGTGCCGATCTTCTCCCCGTTCAACAGCCGTGCCAGATTGCCGTCCTGCTCGACGTTGAAGACGATGATGGGGACGGGACCCTGCTCGCAGAGGGCGAAGGCGGTGATGTCCATCACCTTGAGCTTGTCGGCGATGGCCTTGGAGAAGGTGAGCTCCTCGTAGCGCTTGGCCGTGGGGTCCTTCTCCGGGTCGGCGGTATAGACGCCGTCCACGCGCGTGCCCTTCAGCAGGGCGTCCGCGCCGATCTCGAGGGCGCGCAGCGCGGCGCCGGAGTCGGTGGTGAAGAAAGGATTGCCCGTGCCGCCGGCGATGAGGGCCACGCCGCCGCGCTCCAGCACGGCAATGGCGTCTTCCTTGCGATAGTAGTGGGCGACGGGCTGCATCGGCGTGGCGGTGAAGACCTCCGCCTCCACGCCCAGGCTGCGGATCGCGCCGGCGATGGCGAGAGCGTTCATCACGGTGGCGAGCATGCCCATGCGGTCGCCCGTGATGCGGTCGAAGCCCCGGCCGAGCCCCTGCAGGCCGCGGAAGAAATTGCCGCCGCCGTTGACGATTGCGACCTGGTGTCCGGCCTTCACGGCCTCCACGATCTCCCGGGCATAGCGGACGAGATATTTCTCGTCGATTCCTTTGCCGGCGGGGCCGGCCAGGCTCTCTCCGCTGAGCTTCAACAGTACTCTCATGGCTTCTTTGTTATGGAAAACAAATTTATTGGAACGGTGAGTGGAGCCTTCCTGATCATCTTCCTTCTTCTCCATGCGACGATCAACTTCTTCTCCGTGATCGATTCCTTCACGGGCAAGTTCGGCTCCGTCGCGGCAGACGCGGATCTCTTCAGCAAGGGCGACGGCCTGTTCAAGCTCGGTTGCGACTTCATGTCCACGCCGGTCATCTCCATCATGGTCCCGGTCCTGGCGCTCGGCTTCCTGGTGCACATCGTCTATGGTTGCTGGCTGACCTGGCAGAACATCCGGGCCCGTGGCGGCGTCAAGCGCTACGAGGTGCCCAGCAAGGCCGCCGTCGATTCCTGGTCCGCCAAGAACATGTTCGTGCTCGGCGCGATCATCATCGGCTTCGTCTTCTTCCACCTGACCCACTTCTGGGCCAAGATGCAGCTCCCCGAGATGTTCGGCATCGGCAACTACGAAGACAATCCGTACCTCCTGCTGGTCACCACCTTCGGCAACTGGTGGGTGATGGCGCTGTACATCCTCTGGTTTGTGGCTGTCTGGTTCCACCTCGTCCACGGCTTCTGGAGCATGCTCCAGACCGTCGGCTGGAACGGCTCCGTCTGGTTCAAGCGCATCAAGGTCATCGGCGTGATCGTCGCCTCCCTGATCGTCCTGATGTTCGTCGCCACGGCGGTCAACGCCTTCATCCAGGCGAACTTCATCGCGTAGGCGCGATTCCCGTTTGGTTTTTCAGAATAAAATTCATACCTTTGCGGTCCCTATTTTGTGTAGGGATCGCAATTTTTATTAACTAATTAAAGATCAAGACAGTGGACACACAAAGCTACAAAACTGTTTCGCTTAACAAAGCGACTGTAGACAAGAAGTGGGTTGTCATTGACGCGACTGATCTCGCACTTGGTCGTCTGGCATCCCGCGTTGCTCTCGCCCTCCGTGGCAAGAACAAGCCGGGTTTCACTCCCCACGTGGATTGCGGTGACAACGTCATCGTGGTCAACGCTGAGAAGGTTTCCCTGAGCGGCAAGAAGATGACTGACCGGGTCTATACCCGTTACACCGGCTATCCCGGTGGACAGCGGTTCACGACCCCGCGCGAGATTCTCGCCAAGCAGCCCGCCGAACTCGTCAGGAGAGCAGTCAAGGGTATGCTCCCCAAGACCCGTCTTGGTGCTGACCTCCTCGGCAACCTCTATGTGTATGCCGGTCCGGAGCACCCGCACCAGGCCCAGAACCCGAAAGTTATCAAGTTGGACGAAATTTAAACAGAGCAAATGGAACAGACACACGCCCTTGGAAGACGTAAAGCAGCCGTCGCTCGCGTTTATCTCGCTCCCGGTGCAGGCAACGTCACGGTCAACGGCCGTCCCCTCGAGACCTATTTCTCGCTGGACTCCCTCCGTTACATCGTGAACCAGCCGTTCGAAGTTACCTCTACGCTTGGTCAGTTTGACGTCAAGGTCACCGTCATCGGCGGTGGTATCAAGGGTCAGGCTGAGGCCATCCGTCTGGGTATCGCCCGTGCACTCAGCGAGCTGGACCGTGAAGCATACCGTTCTGCGCTCAAGGCCGCCGGTTTCCTCACCCGCGATGCACGCGAGGTCGAGCGCAAGAAGCCGGGCCAGCCTGGTGCACGTCGCCGCTTCCAGTTCAGCAAACGTTAGTTACTGCCCGTTTTACGGCACAGCCGTGGTTTGAAACTTCCGGTGCCTGTGAAGGCCGAGATTGGGGAGTTGCCACGCTGCGGAAAAGGTTGGAGACCGGACCAGGTCCGCTACTCCGCCTTGAAGAAAAGAGACCCCGCCGCGCGGGGGCAGAAAAAGTAAGAAACAAAACAAAGACACACAGAAATGTCACGTACAAATTTCCAGGAATTGCTTGATGCAGGTGTTCACTTCGGCCACCTGGCCCGTAAGTGGAACCCCCGGATGGCTCCCTATATCTTCGATCAGAAGAGTGGAAAACACATCATCGACCTGCACAAGACCATCGTCAAGATCGACGAGGCGGCCGAGGAGATGAAGCAGCTGGCCAAGTCCGGCCGCAAGATCCTCTTCGTCGCCACCAAGAAGCAGGCCAAGGAACTCGTCAAGGAGAAGGCCACCGCGGTCAACATGCCCTCCATCACGGAGCGCTGGGCCGGCGGTATGCTGACCAACTTCCCGACGATCCGCAAGGCCGTCAAGAAAATGTCCACCATCGACAAGATGAAAGAGGACGGTACCTTCGACAAGCTCGCCAAGCGTGAGCGTCTGCAGGTCGACCGTCAGCGCGCAAAGCTCGAGAAGAACCTCGGCTCGATCCGCGACATGTCCCGCCTCCCTTCCGCCCTGTTCGTCATCGACGTGCAGAAGGAGGCCAACGCCGTCAAGGAGGCCAATCGCCTCAACATCCCGGTATTCGCAATGGTTGATACTTGTTGCGATCCCACCCCGATTGATTATGTGATACCGGCGAACGACGACGCGACGAAGTCCATCGAGTGCATTCTGAACGTTCTGTGCGCTGCCATCCAGGAAGGCCTCGACGAGCGCAAGCTCGAGAAGGACAAGGAGGCTGCCGAGGAGACTGTCGCCGAGGAGGGTGCCAAGCCCGCCGCCCGCAAGCTCCGCGCCCGCAAGGGCGGCAAGGACGCTGAGGACAAGACCGAAGAGGCTGCCGCCGAATAATGTTCCATTGATAAAAGAATAAAGCAATATGGCAATTACTGCTGCAGATGTAATGAAACTCCGGAAGATGACTTCCGCCGGTATGATGGACTGCAAGAAGGCCCTCGAAGAAGCCAACGGCGACTTCGACAAGGCTGTCGGCATCATCCGCGAGAAGGGCAAGCTCGTGGCCGCCAAGCGTGCGGACCGTGAGACTTCCGAGGGTGCGGTGAAAGCCCGCGTGGCCGGCAACAAGGCGATTCTTGTCTGCCTGGGCTGCGAGACCGACTTCGTGTCCCGCAACTCCGACTTCCAGAACCTCGCCAACGCCATCGCCGACGTGGCCATCGCCAACTGCCCGGCCGACATCGAGGGCCTCAAGGCCTGCAAGATGGCGGACGGCTACACCGTGGCCGAAGCTGTCGAGGCTCAGACCGGCAAGACCGGTGAGAAGCACGTGCTCGCTTACTATGCGTTCGTGGAGGCTCCCTTCGTGGTCGAGTACATCCACACGCTCAACGGCAAGCTCGGCGCCCTCGTGGGCTTCAACAAGGAGGTCCCTGCGGAGCTCGCCAAGGGTATCGTGATGCAGGTCGCATCCATGAACCCGGTGGCCATCTCCCCGGCTGACTGCCCGGCCGAGGTGCTCGAGAACGAGAAGAAGGTCGCGATCGAGAAGACCAAGGAAGAGCAGGTCCAGAAGGCCGTTGACGCCGCCCTCAAGAAGGCCGGCATCAACCCCGCCCACGTGGACAGCGAGGACCACATCGAGTCCAATACCTCCAAGGGTTGGATCACGCCCGAGCAGGCCGCCCAGGCCCGCGAGATCATCAAGACCGTCGGTGCCGAGAAGGCCGCGAACCTTCCTGCCCAGATGATCGAGAACATCGCCAACGGCCGTGTCCAGAAGTTCCTCAAGGAGAACACCCTGATGGAGCAGGAGTACCAGATGGCCGACGACAAGTCCACCGTCGCCCAGGCGCTCGCCGCCTTCGACAAGGACGCCAAGGTCGTCGCTACCAAGCGCTTCTCTCTCAACGACTAATCATACAGTCAAAATATTGCATGAATGGCCCGCCAACTGCGGGCCATTTTTGTTATCTTTGTGACCGTATGAATCTGAAGAGTCTCGCAAAAGATACGGCGCTCTACGGCTTGAGCAGCATCGTCGGCCGCTTCCTGAATTACCTGCTGGTAATCGTGCATACCCACGTCATTCCGGCGGCGAGCGGCGGCTATGGCATCGTCTCGAACCTGTATGCCTACACGGCGCTGTTCTTCGCGCTGCTGACCTTCGGCATGGAGACGACCCTGTTCCGCTACGGCAGCAAGCCCGGCGTGGACGACAAGATGGTCTACAGCAACGCCCTCCGGATGGTGGGCGGCGTGGGACTGGCGTTTCTGGCCGTTGTCTTCCTTTTCCTGCGCCCGATTTCCGGGGCTTTGGACTATGAGGCCCACCCCGAATATATCGGGATGTTTGCCCTGATCACCGTGCAGGATGCGTTCCAGGCCGTGATGTTCAGCCGCCTGCGGCAGCTGAAGCGGCCGATCCGCTTCGTCGCGCTGAAGTTCGCCTTCATCATTCCGAGCATCCTGCTCAACCTCTTCATCTTCCTCGTCATGCCGCGCATCCCGGCCCTGACCGGTATCTTTGAATACTTCAACTACGGCGTGGGCCTGATCTTCGTGGCGAACCTGATCTGCACGACGCTGGTCTCCTTCCTCTTCATCCCGGAGATGCGGGGCATCGCCTACGGCTTCGACAAGGGGCTGGCGAAGCAGATGCTGGTCTATGCCTGGCCGCTGTTGCTGCTCAGCCTCGTGGGCGTGCTCAACCAGGTGGCCGACAAGATCCTGCTGCCCAAGCTGATGCCGGGCGATGACGGGTTGGTCCAGCTGGGCATCTACGGCGCCTGTATCAAGGTGGCGATGATCATGGCGCTGCTCACGCAGGCTTTCCGTTATGCCTATGAACCCATCGTCTTCGCGGACAACAAGGACGCGCAGAATCCCGCGACGCTCGCCGACGGGACCAAATATTTCGTCATCTTTACGCTGCTTGCTTTCCTGGCCGTGATGTTCTACCTCCCGGTGTTGCGCCACTTCGTCGGCAAGGGCTACTGGGAGGGCCTCGACGTCGTCCCGGTCGTGATGATGGCGGAGATCTTCATGGGCGTCTATTTCAACCTGTCCTTCTGGTACAAGCTCACCGACCAGAACTGGTGGGGCGCCGTCATCAGCGCCATCAGCGTGGCGGTGATGGTCGGGATCAATGTCCTCTTCGTGCCGAAGATCGGCTACTGGGCCTGCGCCTGGGGCGGTTTCGCCGGCTACGGCATCGCGATGCTGATCAGCTATTTCCTCGGACAGAAGAAGTATCCCATCCCCTATGACCTCAAGGCGATCGGCAAGTTCGTGCTGGTCGCGGGCGCTATGTTCGCCATCTACTGGTTCTGGCTGCGGACGCTGCCCGCCTGGCTGCAGATGGCCCTCGGGACGCTGCTGCTCGGCGTGTACGCCCTGGTCGCCTGGCGCGAAATCAAATCAACAAAAGCAATATGAAACGTTTATTAACCCTTACCCTCTGCTGCCTCGGCGCAGCCGCGCTGCTGGTCAGCTGCGGCGGCAACGCCGCCAAGAAGGCTGACAAGGCCTCGGCGCAGGCCGCCGCCGACTCGGTCGCGGCAGCGGAACAAACCCAACGCACGATGGACAAAATCGCCAACCTGCCGGCCGAGCCGGTCTTCGACATCATCACCTCGATGGGTGTCATCAAGATCAAACTGTATGCAGACACGCCCAAGCACCGCGAGAACTTCGCGAAGCTGGCGCTGGAGAAGTATTACGACGGCATCCTCTTCCACCGCGTCATCGACGGCTTCATGATCCAGGCCGGCGATCCGCTGACCAAGGACGCCAACAACAAGCCGCGCTTCGGCACCGGCGGCCCGGACTACACCATCCCCGCCGAGTTCGTGGCCGAGCACAACCACAAGAAGGGCGCCCTGGCCGCCGCCCGCCGCGGCGACGCCGTCAACCCCTACAAGGAGTCTTCCGGTTCCCAGTTCTACATCGTCCAGGACGCGCGCAACTGCGCCCAGCTGGACGGTGAATACACCGTCTTCGGCGAGACCATCGAGGGCCTCGACGTGATCGACAAGATCGCCGCCGTCGAGACCGACCGCCGCGACTGCCCGGTGCAGGATGTCAAGATCATCACGATTAAACTGGCCGAGTAGCCGCTGTGGCACAGATATTGTTACTGAATTAAACCGAATAGTTTTTTCATAGGTTTAATTTTAGGTTAGAATTGCTCAAGGGCCCTGCTGTGAAGCAGGACCCTTGTTTTTTATGGATCTTTGAAACCATGTGGAAAACTATCAAATACATCATCATCTTCTTTGCGCTCCAGATTGTCTGCGCGCTGGCACTTTCGGCCTTCTTCTTCAACGAGTTATTCAACGGGGACAAGATGTCTCTCATATTTTTGGCGTCGGGGTTGTCGAGCGCCCTGTTCTGCCTGTTCATTTACCTGGTCCGCAAGGATGTCGGCCTCAGCCGGGATTCGTTCCGGATCCATCCCTGGCAGATTGTCCTGCTGGGTGTGGGAGCGGTCGTTTTCTTTTTCCTGCCGGAGATCAAGTTGACTGAAATACTGGACCTGCCGGACAATCTGGAAGGCCTGGAGCTCGGCTCGTTCTGGGGTCTTCTGGCCGGCGGCATCATCCAGCCCGTCGCGGAGGAATTGCTGTTCCGGGGGGCCGTGCTCGGCGCCCTGTTGAGCTGGCGGCCGCTGCAGGGGAAGCCCTGGATGGCCGTCTTGCTTTCCGCCGTCTTGTTCTCCGTCATCCATATGAACCCGGGACAGATGCCCACGGCGTTCCTGATCGGCCTCTTGCTCGGTTGGCTGACTTACCGGACGGGCAGCCTGCTGCCAGGCATCGTGATGCATGTCTTCAACAACAGCGTCGTTTTCATTTGCGCCTTGTTTATGACGGAAGAGGAAGGCGAAGAGACGTTGGCGGATCTGTTCGGCTCGCCGGTCCTGGAATATCTCGCCATCGGCGTCTCGCTGGTGTTGCTGATCCTGATTATCCGCGCCCTTGTCCGCCTCGTCGACCGGCACTATCCGGTCCGCCCGGCCGCTCCTGCGCCGGCGGAAGGTGACGCATAAAGCGGAAAATGGGGGCACAAGGGTAATTTTTTGTGCGGATGGGATTTGCGGAAAAACGCAGAATCCGTATATTTGAGGGTTATAACACGAATAACCCATGGAGAAAGTAACCGTTCTGCCCCCCGAGAAACTGATCGGCGGCTGGATTGACCCGAAGTACCTCCCCGAAGGAAAAGACAAGTATTACATCCGGAACAAGCAGGTGCGCAAGCCGCGCGGCGGCTGGCGTCACCTGACCAGCGACGAGATCGAGGCCCTGGTCATGAACGACAACACGGCCGCCAGCTGGGACACCATCTGGGTGACGGACGAATTCCGGCCGCACGGGGTCAAGAACAACAAGTTCTACGGGACCGTCCGCATCGGTCGCGTGACCGAGAACGGCCTCCAGTTCCACGACCTCCGGCTGCCGATCGGCATCACCAACTCCTCGATCCACTCCTGCGACATCGGCGACGACTGTGCCATCCACAACGTCCATTATCTCTCGCATTATATCATCGGCAACCGCTGCATGCTCTTCAACATCGAGGAGATGTGCACCACGGACCACGCCAAGTTCGGCAACGGCATCATCAAGGAGGGCGAGCCCGAGGAGGTCCGCGTCAAGATCGAGGTGATGAACGAAACCGGCTGCCGCGCGGTCTATCCCTTCGACGGGATGACGACCGCCGACGCCTATATGTGGGCCAAATACATCGACGACGAGCCCCTGCAGCAGAAGCTCCGCGAGATCACGCAGGCCTCCGTGGACGGCCACCGCGGCTACTACGGGACCGTCGGTGAAGGGTGCGTCATCAAGAATTCCTCCATCATCAAGGATGCGAAGATCGGCGCCGCCTGCTACATCAAGGGCGCGAGCAAGCTCAAGAACATCACGATCAATTCTTCCGAGAAGGAACCTTCGCAGATCGGCGAGAACGTCATCATGGTCAACGGCATCATGGGCGTCGGGAGCCGCGTCTTCTACTCCTGCACGGCCATCCGCTTCGTGATCGGCAACAACAGCGCCCTCAAGTTCGGCGCCCGCCTGATCAACTCCATCCTCGGCGACAACTCCACGATTTCCTGCTGCGAGGTGCTCAACAACCTCATCTTCCCGGCGCACGAGCAGCACCACAACAATTCCTTCCTGGTGGCCGCCTGCGTCAAGGGCCAGAGCAATATGGCCGCCGGCGCGACCATCGGCTCCAACCACAACAGCCGCACCAACGACAACGAAGTGGTCGCCGGCCGCGGCTTCTGGCCGGGCCTGTGCACGAGCATCAAGCATTCCAGCGTCTTCGCCTGCTATACGCTGCTCGCCAAGGCCGACTACCCGGCCGAGCTCAACATCCCGCTCCCGTTCTCCCTGCTGAGCAACAACGCCAAGGAAGACCGCCTCGAGCTTACTCCCGGCTTCTGGTGGAGCGAGAACCTCTACGCGCTGGCGCGCAACAACTGGAAATACAAGACCCGCGACAAGCGGATCACCAAGACTCAGAACATCGAGTTCGATACCTTCGCCCCCGACAGTATGGAGGAGGTCATCCATGCCCGCGAACTGCTGGAGCTCTGGACGGCCAAGGCCTGGTATCGCAAAGAGAATAAACCCTTCGACAAACTCAAAGACGAGCAGCTGCGGGCTAAGGGCCGCGACCTGCTCAACGGAGACTCCGAGATGGTAGACGCCCTTGAGGTATTCGGCGAAGGCCTGGAGAAAAGCAAGCGCCCCGCGCTCATCCGCAAGCCCCGGCGGGCCTACCACGCCTATGGCGACATGCTCGTGCATTACGCCATGGTCAACGTGATGGACTACCTGGAAGCCAATCCCGGCGAGACGCTCACCTCCTTGTCTGCATTCCTGAAGAGCCGTCGCCAGCGCGAGTGGGTCAACCTGGGCGGACAGCTGATGATGGCGACCGAGTTCGACCGTCTGCGCTCCGATATCCGGAGCGGCAAGTTGGCTTCCTGGAAGGACATCCACAAGCGCTACAACGACATCTGGAGACGTTATCCCGTTGACAAGCTGCGCCACGCCTATCTCTCGCTCTGCTGTCTGATGGGTGTCGAACGGATGGACGCGGCGGCCTGGCAGCAGGCCATCGAGGCGGAGATCCGCATCCAGCGCTTCATCTGCGACGAGGTGTACCGCACCCGCCAGAAGGACTACGAGAACCCGTTCCGCAAGGCCACCTACCGCAATGCCGAGGAGATGACCGCCGCGATCGGGACGCTGGAGGACAACAGCTTCGTCAAGCAGATCCGGTCCGAGACCGCGGTCAACCTGAAGCGCCTCGAGGAGCTGCGTGAGCGCATATAAAAATTGACTTATGAATCTGAAAGAAAACAAGTACGCCCAGTATTACCTGGTGCAAGAAATGATGGGGACCGTCCCCACGGTGGCCAAATTCGACCCGGACTGTTCCAAATTTGTCGCGGATTCCGTCCGCAAGACGGGCAGGATGTTCTTCTCCGGCGAGGGTTCTTCCCGTATCTTCCCGGCCAAGAACGCCCGCCGCGTGTCCCTGCGCTGGGGCCTTGCCGCCGACATCCAGACCGACGGTTCCCGGCAGGCTGCCGAATATGACCTGAGCCGTTTCACCGTGCTGGTCGACTCCAACTCCGGCCGGACCAAGGAAGCCCTGGCCCTCGCCCGCAAGCTGCAGGCCGAAGGCAACAAGGAGACCTTCTCGCTGAGCGCCAATCCCGACACGCCCATCCAGCAGGCCTGCGCCGCGGGCCACGTGCTCGGATGCGGTTGGGAGGAAGCCGTGGCGGCCACCAAGAGCGTGGTCGAGCAGGCCCTCTTCTGCGAGTCCATCTTCTGGCAGCTGGCCGGCAAGGATATGAAGGCCGCCCTCAAAGGCCTTCCCGAGAAGCTCGAGCAGGCGCTGACCCTGCAGGTCCCGGCCGAGGTCGTGGCGTGGGTCAAAGGCGCCCACACCATCTACTTCGCCGGCTACAACGACGGCGTGGCCGAGGAGCTGACCCTCAAGACCAACGAGATCACCCGCCGCAAGAGCGACTTCCTCGAGGGGACCTATGCGGTCCACGGCATCGAGGAGGTGATGCAGGAGGGCGACATCGTGTTCGTGGTCGATCCGATCGAGAGCGAATACGAGAAGTTCCAGTCCGTCTTCCAGGGCGCCGGCGTGCACGTGGTGGCCATCAGCACGAAGCAGACGCCGTTCGAGCAGACCATCGTCGTCCCGGACGCCGGGGAACTCCAGCCGTATGTCTATCTTTGCGCCGGATGGAACGTCCTCGTGGAGGTGGGCATCAGCGACGGCATCAACCTCGACAAGCCGGAGCGCGCCCGCAAGGTGGGCAACGAGATGCAGTAAGGAGTCGTCCGCATGCGGTTTCTGACCAACCCTTCGACAGACCCCTGGTACAATATGTCGTTCGACGAATACTGCCTGGAGCAGTACCCGTCGGACGACAGTTTTTTCTATCTGTGGCGCAACCGCCCGTCCGTCATCATCGGGCTCAACCAGAACGCCTACAGCGAGGTCAATCTCGGCTATCTGCAGGCCCATGACATCCGGCTGGCCCGCCGGGTGACCGGCGGCGGCGCCGTCTACCACGACCTGCAGAACCTCAATTATACCGTCATCGGCCGGGACGCTTCGCCGCAGCCGGTGGTGGACGCGCTGCGCTCGCTGGGCGTTCCGGCGGAGCTGACCGGCCGCAACGACATCTTCGTGGACGGCCGCAAGGTCTCCGGCTATGCCCGCCGCCTCTGGCGGGACCGCCAGATCATCCACGGCACGCTGATGTACGACGTGGACCTGGACACGCTCGCCCGCGTATTGGACGTTCCGGGCTCCAAGCTGGCCGTGAAGGGGATTGCCTCGGTCAAGAGCCGCGTGGCCAATTTAAAGGACTTTCTGCCCCAATTCCGGGGGCTTGACGAGCTGCAGGCCGCGCTGCAGGAGATCCTGGCGGCCGGCGACGCCGGGCTGCCCTTCGACGCGGAGCGCCGGGCAGCCGTCCAGCGCCTCTCCGACGCGAAATTCTCCACCTGGGACTGGATCTACGGACAGTCCCGCGAAGCCGACCTGGTCCGCAGCGGCAAGCTTGCCTGCGGCACCGTCGAGGCCCGCCTCTGCCTGGACCGCGGCGTGCTGACCGCGGTCGCGTTCGGCGGCGACTTCCTCGGCGCCCTGCCGGCCGCGCAGCTTGCGCAGCGCCTGGCCGGCGTGCGCTTCGAGCGCGCCGCCCTGCGCGAAACGCTCGACGCCGCCGAAGTGGAGAAATACTTCGACGGCGTCAGCGCCGAGGACCTGACGGCCCTCCTTTTCTAGTCTTTATCTGCTCTTGTCGGGAGCGGCCGGCGTGCCGGGCAGCGGCTTGTAGTTCTTCAGCTCACCCTGCAGGTACTCGACCGCCTTCTCCAGCTGGGCGTCTTTGCCGAGCCAGTCCTCGAAAGGATTGATGTCCACCACGATGTCGGGATCGACGCCGTGGCCTTCGATGATCCATTCACCTTCCGTGGAATAGGAGGTGAAGAACGGGGTGCGCATATCCTGGCCGTCCACGAACTGGCGCGAGCCGGAGATGCCCACGATGCCGCCCCAGGACCGGGTGCCGATCAGCTTGCCGAGGCCGAGCTGGCGGAAGCCGTAGGGGAAGAGGTCTCCGTCGGAAGAGGAATACTTGTCGATCAGGCAGACCTTCGGGCCGTAGAAGGCCTCGTTCGGCACGGTGCGGTTGCCGCCGTTGCGGTACATGTTCATCCGGTAGACCTCGCGTTGCAGGCGCTCCAGGATCATCGGGGAGACGTTGCCGCCGCCGTTCATACGGTCATCCACGATCAGGGCCTTCTTGTCCAGCTGCGTGTAGAAGAGCTTGGTGAACATATCCAGGCCCTCGGTGCTCATGTCCGGGATGTGGATGTAGCCGATCTCGCCGTTGGAGAGGCGGTCCACCTTCTCGATGTTGTCCTGCACCCACTCGTAGTAGGCGAGGTTGGCTTCGTCGTCGACGGGCTTGACATACACGGTGCGGGCGTCCTTGCCGGAGGCGGAGGAGGCGATCTTCAGCGAGACGGTCTTGCCGGCCTTGCCGATGAGGGCCTGGCCCGGATCGGTCAGATCCCTGGCGGCGATGCCGTTCACCTCCACCAGGTAGTCGCCCACCTTGGCGTCCACGCCCGGGGTGCGGAGCGGGCAGCGCAGGGTCTCGTCCCAGTCGGCGCCGCGGAAGATCTTCTCGATCCGGAAGGCGCCGGTGCGGCTGTCCTTGCTGTATTTCGCGCCCAGCAGGCCGGTGGGGATGCGCTTGATCTCCGGGCTCTCGCCGGAAGTGATGTAGGCGTGGCCGACGTTCAGCTCGCCGATCAGTTCGCCGATCAGGTAGGAGAGGTCGTCGCGGTGCTTGACGTACGGCAGCATCTGGCCGTATTTCTCACGCATATGGTTCCAGTCCACGCCGTGCATGTTCTCCACATAGAAGTTGTCGCGGGTGATGCGCCAGCTCTCGTCGTAGATCTGCGCCCACTCGGCTTCGTGGTCGATCATCATGTCGATCTCGCCGGTCGGGATGACCGTCGAGCTGCGGCCCGGAGCGGTGAAGTTGGCGACCTTGTATTTGCCTTCGCTGCGCACGACCGCCTTCTTGCCGTCGGGCGTGATGGCCATCGGGGTGTCGGCCGGGCCGTCGGAGATCTCGAGGCTCTCGAGGTCCATGATCTTGATCGAGGCGCCCCGGTTCCTGGAATAGGTCAGGAAGTAGAGACTGCCGTTCTCGGCGAAGATGGGGTCATAGAATCCGGGCTCCACCGGCAGTGCGGTGATGCGCTGGCCGAGGCCTTCCAGGTCCACCTTCATCTTCTTGGGGGCTTCCTTGGCGGGCGCGTCCTTCGCGCCTTTCTTCGCGTCCTTCTTGCCGTCGGCGGCGGGCTTCGGGGCCTCGGCCGGCTTGACGGAATATTCGTCGTTGCCGAGCACCAGCGGGTTGGCCGCGTCCTTGGTCAGCGGGAGCACGAAGAGGTGCTCAGAGAGGTTGTAGGAAGTGTTCCACTCGATGTCCGAATACTGGGCCTCGAGGTGGCGGACGGAGGCGAAGAAGAGGTATTTGCCGTCCTGCGAGAAGAGCGGCGAGGAGGCGTCGTACCAGCGGTCGGTCACCTGATAGCTCTTGCGGGCCTGGATGTCGAAGAGGTAGAGACCGCCGATGAAGTTGGGCATCGTGGTGGTGTAGGCCGCCCAGGTGCCGTCCGCCGACAGGGTGAAGGAGCGGATGGCGGAGCGCTCGCCCACGAGGATGCGGCTGAGCGCCTTCGTCTCGACGTCCAGCTCACAGACGTCCCAGTGCAGGGTGGAGAAATAGAGTTTCTTGCCGTCGGGGCTCCACTGCAGGTTGGTGGGATAGCCCTCCTTGAAGTCGGTCAGGCAGGTGGCCTTCGTCATGTCGTCGGCGGGGGCGCAATAGACCTGGTATTCGCCGGAGGCGTCCGAGAACCAGGCGATGCGGGAGCCGTCCGGGCTCCATTCGGCCTCGCGCTCGTGGGAACCCGGCGAGCGGGAAATGTTCACCACGGGGCCCTTCTCCGCAGGCAGGGAGAAGATGTCGCCGCGCACGACGGCGAGCACGCGCTTGGCGTCCGGCGAGAGGCTGAAACCGCTCGGGTTGAGGCCGCGGTTGCGGTATTCGGTGCGGCTCCAGACGTCGTCGTCGGCCAGGCGGATGCTGACCTTCTCGGCGGCGCCCTTGCGGACGTCATATTTGTAGATGTAACCGCCGTTCTCGAAAACGACGTAGCCGTCCGCGCTGTGGGCGGGGAACTTGCAGTCGTATTCGGTGAAGTCGGTCACCTTGCGGGACTGCTTGCTGCGGGTGTCATAGACGAAGAGGTTCATCGTCCGGTCGCGGTCGGAGAGGTAGTAGATTTCCTGGCCGATCCACATCGGGAAGATGTCCTGGGCGTCGTTGTCCGTGATCTTCTCCAGCTTGGTGGTGCCGACGGTGTTGATCCAGATGTCGTCCGCCTGGCCGCCCCGGTAGTATTTCCAGGTGCGGAACTCGCGGAACATCCGGTTCATCGCGAGCTGCTTGCCGTCCGGCGAATAGGAGCAGAAGCCGCCCTCGGTGGTCGGGATGAACTCGGGCAGGCCGCCGTCCACGCTGACCAGGCAGAGCTGCGCGCGCAGGCCGCTGAAGCACCACTGCTTGCTGCGGTAGATGATCTTCTTGCCGTCCGGCGTCCAGCCCATCACGATGTTGTTGGGGCCCATCCGCTCGCCGACCTTGTCGCGCCCCACGAGGGCGCTGTAGGTCAGGCGGCGCGGCTCGCCGCCCGTGATCGGGATGGTATAGACCTCGGTGTTGCCGTCATACTGCGCCGTGAAGGCGACGGTCTGCCCGTCCGGTGAGATCTTCGGGAAGCATTCGTACCCGACGTCGGAGGTGAGCTTGACGGCCTGGCCGCCGTCGATGCCGACGCTGTAGAGGTTGCCGGCGTAGCAGAAGACGATTTTCCCGCCACCCACGGCGGGGAATCGGAGGAGGCGCGCTTCGTCCTGCGCGGGCGCTGCGGACAGCGGCAGGGCGACCAGGGCGCAAATCAGGGACAGAATCAATCTGTTTTTCATATATACTGGTTGTTATAAATTGGTGTTCAGAATGCTGCGGTAGTTGTAGCCGGACAGGTACAGGACCGTGAATTCGTGCTCGCGGAGCACGCGGAGGAAGCGCGTGAGGTCACGCTGGCCCGCCGGGCACCACTGCACCTCGGAGAGCGCCAGCAGGCGCGGCAGGAGCATATA
>ONQP01000048.1 GCA_900319975.1 uncultured Bacteroidales bacterium
GCAGGATTTGGCACCACCGCCGGACATCGCGTCCGGCGGTTACGGGCGATCTCCGTCCGAGAGTTGGAGCTCTCGGACGGAGTGCCCGTTGCCGACAAGCAAGGTGGCTGCCCGGAAGAGAAATAGTCGGGGTCGCCGGGCACAAAATGGGGCCAAAACGTGTCCGGGAGGTGAATAATTGGGGTGCCGGGCACAAAATGGGGCCGAAACGTGCCCGGGAGGCGAGAAATTGGGTTGCCGGGCACAGAAAGGGGGTAAAATGTGCCCGGCGGGGGGCGAGGCGGGGACGCGGGTTTTTTCGCTATCTTTGTGGGCGATGAGAAAACTCCCTGAACTGCCTGTGCTGGAGATTGCGGACGCCGTGAACCGGCGGCTGGCGGAGGCGGCGTGCCTGGTGGTGACGGCGCCTCCGGGGGCCGGCAAGTCCACCGTGCTGCCGCTTACTATTCTTGACGGGTATGTGGAGAAAGGTTCGAAAATTCTGATTTTGGAACCGAGGCGACTGGCGGCGCGGCAGATCGCGGAGCGGATGGCCGCGCTGCTGGGGGAGCCGGTCGGCAGGACGGTGGGGTACCGGATCCGTTTCGAGAGCCGCGTGAGCGCGGCGACGCGGATCGAGGTGCTCACCGAGGGCATCCTGACGCGGATGCTGGTCGACGACCCGGGCCTGGAGGGCGTGGGCGTCGTGATTTTTGACGAATTCCACGAACGGAGCCTGCAGAGCGACGTGGCCCTGGCGTTGACCCGGGAGTCGCAGCAGGTGCTGCGCCCGGACCTGCGCATCCTGCTGATGTCGGCGACGATCGACACGGCGGCGCTGTGCGCGGCGCTCGACGCTCCGCTGATCGAGAGCGCCGGGCGGATGTTCCCGGTGGAGATCCGGCATACGGCCGAGGAAGCGACGCCGGAGAATGTCGCGGAGCGCGTGGCGCAGCAGGTGCGGCGCGTGCTGCGGGAGCACGAAGGCGACATCCTGGCCTTCCTCCCCGGCGAAGGGGAGATCCGCCGCTGCGCGGAAATGCTGGCGGGGGTCGGCGGGCAGGACGGAAAAGACGGCATAGAAGTGTATCCGCTCTATGGAATGCTGCCGCCGGAGCAGCAGCGGGCGGCCATTGCGCCGAGCCCCGCCGGGAGCCGCAAGATCGTGCTGGCGACGCCGATCGCCGAGACCTCGCTCACCATCGAAGGGGTGCGGGTCGTGGTGGACGGCGGCTTCTGCCGGCGACTGGTCTTCGACCCGCAGAACGCGCTGAGCCGCCTGGAGACGGTGCGGATCAGCCGCGACATGGCCGACCAGCGGAGCGGGCGGGCCGGGCGCGTGGCGCCGGGCGTCTGCTACCGCCTCTGGGGCCCCGGCACCGAGGCCCGGATGGCGCCGACGCGCGTCCCGGAGATCCTGGAGGCCGATCTGGCCAATACGGTGCTGGACGCGGCCGCGTGGGGCGAAAGCCACCCGGAGCGGCTCGCGTGGCTCACGCCGCCGCCGGCCGCGCACCTGGCGCAGGCGGCGCGGCTGCTGGAACTGCTGGGCGCCGTGGACGAAGCGGGGCGCATCACGCCCCACGGGCGCCGGCTCTCGGCGCTGCCCTGCCATCCGCGCATCGCGCAGCTGTTGCTGCGTGCCGCCGGAGCGGAGGAAGTGGCGCTGGCGGCCGACATCGCCGCGCTGCTCGAAGAGAAAGACCCCCTTGCGGGGAATGCGGACGACGCCGCGCTGACGACCCGGCTGGAGGCGCTCCGCGCCGCCCGCCGGGCGGGCCGCGGCGGCCGCTACAGCCGCATCCTGCAGATCGCCGACCAATATCGCCAACTCGCCAGATGCAAAATGGCTCCGCAGGGCGTTGCGGACCCGTATGCCGTCGGCGCGCTCATCGGCTCCGCCTATCCGGAGCGCGTCGCGAAAGCCCGGCCCGACGGGCCCGGGCGTTTCCAGCTCGCGACCGGCGAGCTGGCCGCCGTCGACCCCGGCGACGCCCTCGCCGCCTGCGACTGGCTCGCCGTTGCTTCGCTCGGCGTGCGCCCCGGCGGCGTGGGCCGGATCTTCCTGGCTGCGCCCGTCGATCCGGCCGACCTCCCGGAGCTCATCCGCACGCGCGACCGCGTGGCCTGGGACGGCAAAGCCGGCACGGCCACGGCGCAGCGCGAGCGCCGCATCGGCAGCCTGCTGGTGGACGCGCGCCCCCTCTCCGAGGGCGTGCGCGACCTCCTCACGCAGGCCATCTGCGAAGCGGCGCAGAAAGACGGCACCGCGATGCTGGATTTCTCGGACGATGTCCGGAACCTCCAGCGCCGCGTCGCCGCCGTCGCCGCCTGGCACCCCGAGCTCGGTCTGCCGGACCTCTCCACCGAGGCCGTCCTCGCCTCCGCTCCGCAGTGGCTGCCCCCCTTCGTGGGGCGCGCCACCACCGTCGCGGAGCTCAAGCGCATCGACCTCTGCGCCGCCCTCTGGACCCTGCTGGACTACGCCCAGCAGCAGGCCGTCGAGCGCCTCGCTCCGTCGCACATCGCCGTGCCGACAGGCAGCCGCATCCGCGTCGAATACCGCCAGGGCGCCGACGCCCCCGTCCTGCGCGTGCGGCTGCAGGAATGTTTCGGGATGACCGACACCCCGCGCGTGGACGACGGCCGGCGCCCCGTCCTGATGGAGCTGCTCTCGCCGGGCTACAAGCCCGTCCAGCTCACAGCGGACCTGCGGAGCTTCTGGACCAATACGTATTTCGAAGTCAGGAAAGAACTGCGCCGGCGCTATCCCCGCCACGCCTGGCCGGACGACCCGCTCGAAGCGGAGGCCGTCCGGGGCGTGCGACGGAAGTCCTAGCGCTTGGCCGGCTTGCTCTCAGATTCGGAAAACAACAGGGGAACGGCCATCTTGATGGCGTCCTGCTCCGCAGGCTGCAGGTCGGCATAAGCCTTGCCGTAGCTGCTGCGCGCCTCTTCGTCGCGGATCTCGTCGACGGCCTGCTGGACAAGCTTCTGGACGGCGTAGTACTTTTCGTAAGAGGTCCCGCGGTCCGATTGCAGGATGAAGATCCCGTTGGGTTTGTGTTCGCGGACAAATGTCTTGCAGCGATTCAGAAACTGCAGGTCGGACTTGACCTCTTCTGAACCGGCCCATACCTTGTCCCTGGAATTGATCCGCACGAACATGAGGTTGTTGCGGTCAACGCTCTGGGCCTCAAGCGGCTGGAAGATCGGATCGCTGGCGTGCGGCGGCAAATGCCGCTTGACGCCCTGCTCGCCAGGCAGCTGGAAGTTGATCCGCAGGGCGCGGACCTTGCGGAGTTCGTTCTTGACATCGTCGATCAAACCCATCGAAGCCTTCGGGTCGCCCTTCAGGTTGACGGTAATGAACTGCGCATCGCCGCGCAAGGCGTTCACGCGCAGACCCAGTTCTGCCAAAGCGACCGGCTGGCCGTTGACCAGGACCGACTGGGATCCGTCGGCGGGAATCGTGATATCGATGGTAGGAGGAGTGTCTTCCTGGACACTCTGGGCTTGATCGGGGCCCTGAGGGTCGGAGGAGATGGTACTGGCGGTGGCGCCGAAGGCGACCAGAAGCCCGGCAAACAGAGGGAGCGCTGCGGAAAGACGCAGCCAGGAGAGGGAACCTCTCGGAGCTTGATTCATCATAGTAAAGCGTTTTTTAGTGATGGAATGACTAAGCCCAGAGGTTAAATCCGGATAATAACCAAAGAGTTGTTTGAATATAGCAAGTCTATAGCTATCAATATTATAACCAGCGCGCAGCACCTCCTCGTCGGCCTCATATTCCTGCACCTCCGTGAGCATCCGCTCCATCATCCAGAAGAACGGATTGAACCAGAAGAGCGCCTTTATCAGGCCGAGCGCGACCTTGTCGCGCGAATGGCGGTGGCGGACGTGCGCCGCCTCGTGGGCGACGATCATCTCGCGCTGCCCGGCGTCAGGCCGTTCCTCCGCGCGGAGGAAAATGGTCCGCCAGAAAGAGAACGGCGACTGGACGCGCGGGTGCTCCGCAAGGGTGTATTCCGGCAGCGGAGTGAGCCGGGAAGTTTTTCTTAATCGCTCGATCTTGAACAGGCAGCGGAGCAGGATGACCAGCAGCAGCAAGGCGATGCCGGCATACAGCGCGGCCAGGACCCCCTCCCAGGGGAACGCCGCTGCAGCGCCGGCCGCAGCGGGTGCTGTCGCCGCCGGGCTCACGCCCGCGGGCTCCGCCCCCGCCCCCACCGGAATCTGCAGATACACCGTCTGCGCCGGCAGGATGGGCAGGCGCAGCGCCGGAATGACCACCGACGCCAGGGCGCTGAGCAGCAGGTAGCGGCGGCAGGCCCGGTACGGGATCTTCCGCACCAGCAGCAGTTGGTAGAACGCCAGCAGCAAGCCGCTGCAGACGATCACTTCCAGGATATAGATGCCTGCGGGTTTCATGACAAACTACTTTTTGTTGAGCATTTTGATGATCTCGGCCTGCTCTCCGGCGGAAATGGATTCCTGCTTGGAGAAGAAGCTCACCAGCCGGCTCAGCGAGCCGTCGAAGAAATTGTCCAGCACCGTCGCCATATACCGCTGCGTGTACTCCTCCTTGGAGACCAGCGCGAAATACTCGTACGTCCGGCCATAAGCCTTGTGTCCCACGAACCCCTTCTGCTCCAGGATGCGCACGATCGTCGACACCGTGTTGTAGGCTGGCTTCGGCTCCGGGAGCACGTCCAGGATGTCGTGGACCAGGACTTTCTCCTTGTCCCAGATCACCTGCATCATCTCCAGTTCGGCCTTCGTCAGCTCCTGCTGCGGCATGTCCGCGTTCTTTATAACCATATCTTATAAGTTAATAATCAATAAGTTCTACTTCAAAAATCATTCCCTCCATCCCTTCGGATCCCCCGCCGCCACCTCAACCTTCCGATGCAAATATATAACTAAATTTTTAGTTTCAAAACGAAACCACAGAATTTTTAACTAAATTTTTAGTTTAACCCTGAAAAAGTACGCCCGGGCAGGAAAGGCAACAAGACCCCGCCCGGGCGCGTATCAAGAATGCAAAGGTGTTTCTACGGCCGGGGGCCGAAGGCGGGGCGCGGCGCCACGAGCGGCTCGCCCATCGCCGAGGCCTCGGCGTCGTTGCCGTCCAGCTTGAAGACCATGAACTCCGGCGTGGCGGCGGTGTAAGGGGTCCAGACGGCGCCGAGATCCTGGTCTGGACCGTTCGGGTCGGCGTACTTGGCGAAGTTGGACCAGGCCGTCAGCATCTTCTCGGACAGGTCCCAGTCGCCCTCCGTCCACGGCCGCCAGCAGTGCTCCAGCGACTTGAAGACGTACCAGAGGTCGGACGAGTGGAAGGCGCCTTGCAGCACGCCCCGGCGGCCGTCGGTCGGCAGCGGGCGCGCGAACTGGTAGGCGTAGGCCTTGCCGCCCTTCTGCTCGCGGTTGAGGCAGAAGTCGCGGATCTGGCCGCCCATGTTGCCGGCGTCGTTGAGCGTGTAGCCGATCAGGTACGGCACGTTGGCGAGCGTCCCGTCGATGCAGGCGTCGTCGAACGACTCGGTTAGCACGTAGCCGTCGATATACGGGGAAATGGGCGAGGCTGACAGCACGCTGCGCTTGCCGGTCACGGCCGTATAGATGCCGCCGAGGGCGAAAATGGTCTCCGTGGACGCGGCGCGCAGCGCCTTGGCGTCCGGGAGGTTAGCCCAGTCGGTCACCGCCTGGATGGAGGCTTCCGCCTCGGCGAGCGTCGTCATCTTCTGGGCCGGCAGCACCGGGCCGCCGGGGAACAGCGGCGCGGCGGGCTTGGCCGGATCGGCCAGGCCGCTGCCGCTCATGATCACGGCCTTGTTGAACAGGCCCTTCGTGAGCGGCGACGCGCTCAGGAACTTGACGCTGCGTGAGCCGGCGCTCTGTCCAAAGATCATCACGTTGTCAGGATCGCCGCCGAACTGCGCGATGTTGCGCTTGACCCATTTGAGGACCTCGATCTGGTCCAGCGTGCCCCAGTTGCCGGTGGCGTGCTCCGGGTCCTCGGCCGACAGCGCAGGATGCGCGAAGAAGCCGAACGGGCCCACGCGGTAGTTGAACGACACGAGCACGACGTCCTTGTCCGCCCAGTTCTTGCCGTCGAACTCCGGCTCGGAGCCCCAACCTTCGCGGAGGCCGCCGCCGAAGATCCACACGGCCACGGGCAGCTTCTTGTCCGTCTGCCCGGGCGCCTTGGTCCAGACATTCAGATAGAGGCAGTCTTCGCTGTAGGGCGCCTCTTCGCCATAGCCCCACTCCGTGGTGTAGCCGCCCGGATAGTGGGCCGCCTGGAAAGCGGGATGGCCGAATTTGTCGCAGACGCGCACGCCCTCCCAGGGCACCACCGGCTGCGGCGCGCGCCAGCGGTTCTCGCCGATGGGCGGGGCGGCATACGGAATGCCGCGATAGACGGTCACGCCGGGGGCGTCGTCCAGGACTACGCCCTGGATCTGTCCGCCGTCGACGGTGAGGACGGGACTTTCCGGAACGGAAGTGGCACACGCGGCCAGCGCCAGCGTGGCAACGAAGAAGGTCAGAATTCTTTTCATAACCCCAAGGTAAGAAGAGAATGACTGACCTCCAAGCGCCGCCGGCCGGATGACATATTTTTAGAACAAAATGACGAATCCGCAATTTTTCGTACCTTTAGCCCGTTTGAAAAAAGAAACAAACGTTAGTTACCTTAGATATGATGAAAAAATTCACCCTTGTAGCGGCAGCGCTCCTGTCGCTCTGCATCGTGGCCGGCGCCCAGGGCCGCAAGCCCGCCGCCCCGGACAAAGATGCCGCCAAAGAAACTGAAAAGAAAGAAGAGCCGGTCGTGCTGAACTTCAAAGCCGGCCTGCACGACGTCGCCCGCAAAGACAACGACTGGTACTTCGAAGTTCCCGACTCGCTGCTCGGCCGCCGCATGCTGGCCGTCACGCGCTTCGTCAGCAACACCGTCGACGCCGGCACCTACGGCGGCGAGGAGGTCAACGAAGCGATGCTCTACTGGGAGAAGGCCCCCAACGGCAACCTCCTGCTCCGCTCCGACGTGCTCAGCATCAACGCCGCCAAAGACCAGGACATCTACAAAGCCGTCAAGGTCAGCTCCGAAAACCCGATCGTAGCCTCCTTCAAACCCGAAAAGGGCGCTTCCGCCGGTGCGACCCGCATCAAGGTCAACAGCCTTTTCGAAGGCGACACGCAGGTCTTCTCGGTGGATCCCCAGACCAAGCGCCAGTACAACCTGGGCAACATCCGCAATGATGCGTCCTTCATCGACAGCA
This sequence comes from uncultured Bacteroidales bacterium, assembly GCA_900319975.1. GTDB lineage: Bacteria > Bacteroidota > Bacteroidia > Bacteroidales > UBA932 > Cryptobacteroides. The sequence goes on from ONQP01000048.1 coordinate 7,269, forward strand.
TCCGCACCTATCCGATCAACACGGAGGTCACCGTCACCCGCACCTACGGCTACAACGCGCCCCAGGGCGGCGGCCCCGGCCCTGCCCGCCAGCAGTCGCAGAACCTGCCCGCCGGCCGTGAGACGGGCGCCGTGACCATCGTCCTCAACGTCTCCATCGTCCTGCTGCCGGAGACCCCGATGCAGCAGCGCTGGTTCGACCCGCGCGTGGGCTATTTCGCCGGCGGCTACAGCGAATTCTCCGACGACCAGCAGGCCGTCAAGGACATCCGCTTCATCACCCGCTGGCGCCTGGAGGCCCGTCCGGAGGACGTCGAGCGCCAGAAGCGCGGCGAGCTCGTGGAGCCGGTCAAGCCGATCGTCTACTACATCGACCCCGCCACGCCGAAGCAGTGGCGCAAGTATCTCATCGCCGGCGTCAACGACTGGCAGGTCGCCTTCGAGCAGGCCGGCTGGAAGAACGCCATCCGCGCGGAAGAATGGCCGGAGGACAACCCGGACATGAGCCTGGAGGACGCCCGTTTCTCCGTGATCCGCTACCTCGCCTCCCCGATCGCCAACGCCTACGGTCCCAATGTCCACGACCCGCGCTCCGGCGAGATCATCGAGAGCCACATCGGCTGGTACCACAACGTGATGACCCTCGTCCACGACTGGTACCAGGTGCAGGCCGGCGTCGTGGACGCGCGCGCCCGCAAGATCAAATATGACGAAGAGCTGATGGGCGACCTCATCCGCTTCGTCTCTTCCCACGAAGTCGGCCACACCCTGGGCCTGCGCCACAATATGGGCTCCAGCTCCCAGACCCCGGTCGAGAAGCTCCGCGACAAGGAGTGGGTCGAGGCCCACGGCCACACCGTGAGCATCATGGACTACGCCCGCTTCAACTATGTCGCCCAGCCGGAAGACAACATCGGCAAGGCGGGCCTCTACCCGCGCATCAACGACTACGACAAGTGGGCCATCGAGTTCGGCTACAAGCCGACCTACTTCGCCACCCCGAAGGAGGACCACCTCTACTGGAACAAGGTCATCATCGACCGCCTGGCGGCCGACCCGCGCCTCTGGTTCGGCGGCGAAGGCCGTGACGGCGACCCGCGCGCCCAGACCGAAGACCTCGGCGACGACGCCGTGGCCGCCAGCAACTACGGCATCCTCAACCTCAAGCGCGCCATCGCCGAGATCCCGGCCTGGAACGCCGAGGAATCTGATATGTTCGTGAACGTCAGCCGGATGTACGAGGCCGTCGTCAGCCAGTACAACCGCTATCTGGGCCACGTGGCCACCAACCTCGGCGGCCGCTTCATCACCAACCACAGCATCGAGCAGACGGACCTGGTCAAGTACGCCCCCGTGCCGAAGGCCCGTCAGAAGGCTGCCCTCGACTTCCTCAATGAGAATCTCTTCAAGAAGCCGTCCTGGCTGGTGGAGGTCCCTTATATCTGGAACATTACCGACACCCCCGACCGCTATCTCTACGGCCTGGTGGACAATGTCGTGAGCGCCGGCACCCTCCTCAACCTGCAGAAGCTGATGCGCCTGGAGCAGTTCTCGCTCTATGACGGCGCCAACTACAAGCCGGAGGAGTATCTCGCCGACCTCGAGGGCATGATCTTTACCGAGCTCAACAAGGGAGGCAAGGTGGACAGCTACCGCCGCTACCTGCAGAACCGCTATGTCACCGTGGCCCTGTCGGTCGTGGGCAACGAGGGAGCGCGCCTCAGCAACGGCCGCGCCCTGCTGATCGGCCAGCTGACGCAGATACAGAAAAAGGCTGCCAGGGCGAAGTCGTCCGATGCGGCGACCCAGGCACACTGGCAGACCCTTTCCCGCCGCATTGAAGCGGCGCTCAAAGAGCTCAAATAGCTAATAACTCCACTGACGGCGTCCCGTGAAGCGATTCTCGGCGAAGCCGCCTTTAGCCGCCTGCTCCAACGCCGAAAGCGTCCGGGGCAGGCGTTCTGCATGGGGAAGATGCAGCGTGTGGATGACGTCGCCGCGCGCGTCGCGGCCGCTGCGCGCGTAGCTCCAGGAGGAGAAGCGCCCGAAGCGGTCCGCAAGCCGCAGCACTTCCGGCGCCACCACGGCGATGCCCAGGCGGTCGAACACGATGACGCCCTGCTGGACGTAGTCCGCATAGTCGGCGCGTGCCAGCGTGCGCAGCCAGGAACCGTCCTCCTCATAGAGCGAGAGGACAATCTGGTAGTGCGTGAGCGTCTTGGTGATGTCGTCTTCGAGCGCCGTCACGTTGCCGCTGACCGGCTCCACGCTCAGGCGCACCGTGCGCGCGTTGTTCGGCCCCCAGTAGATCTCTTCCGTGCCGGACATCCGGTAGGGGGGATCCGTGATGTGGTCGTCGAAACGGCAGATCAGATTCTCATACAGGTCCACGTCGATGCCCTCCGCGCGGATGTGGACGGAGCAGTTGAGCACCTCGCCCATATGGTAGGGATAGCGGAACAGCGGCGCGCGCATCAGCTCGCGCGCGGCCGGGCTGCGCAGGAACGCCATGTCCGGCTGCTGGTAGGACGTGATGCCGATGTTGTCGCCCTCGGCGATCTCGATCAGCCGCCGGGCGTAGACGGTCGGTTGCATATACATCTGCACGTCTTGCCGGGTGATCCCGAGGTTGTCGTAGATGCTGTATCCGGACACCTCCTGCACGTGGCTGAGGAGCATCGAGAAGCGGTTGCGGCCGGTCGTGTTGATATCGTTGAGGATCAGCAGGTCGTCGAGCGGAAGCTTCTCCGGATGCTCGAGGCTGGCTGCCGGGCGGTAGATCAGGCCGCCGTCGAAGGTGGCCAGCACCGAGCCGGCGTCGCAGACCACGTCCACGAGCGTGCCGTCCGCCTCATACAGGCGGGCCTGCAGCCAATATTTCGTATGATCGTCGTAGGGGTCGTTCAGCTGGCCGAACCATTCTTCGTCCTCGAAGCTCTCGTGCTCGAAGGGGACCGGCTCCAGCCGCAGGAAGCGGCCGCCGCGGCCCCAGTTGATCTCCCGGACGTCCTGGCAGGACACCTTGCCGTCGTGCGACAGGTTCACGCCGCCGACGATGGTCTTGACCGTGTTGCGGTGCAGGCGCACGCCGATGCAGTCGTTGCCGCTGTGCCACGCCGCCGCGCGGACCGCATTGCCCTGCGGGTCGTACGGCTTGACGGAGCCGGGCAGCGGGGCCGAGCGCATCTTGCGCAAGGCGCCGTCCCAGAGCGTCTGCGTGAAGTCCGGGCCCAGCGAGACGTATTCCGAGCCGTAGGTGCCGACGGACAGGTACTCGAACGGCACGGGCACGCGGCCGTTCTCGTCGATCACGCCCTCGAGGCCGTTGGCCGCGGACTTGACGATGGCCGCGCCGTTGCGGAAATTCGGCGCCGAGGCGAACTGCGGCGCAAAGATCTCGCGCCCGCGCTGGTCGTAGACGCCCCACGCCGGCTCGCCGTCAAGCGCGCCGCCGCTGGCGATCCGCTTCGCGGTAATCAACCCCTCCTTGCGGGGAATGTTGATGGCCTGGCAGTCCACCGGGACGATGATGCGCCCCGTCTGGTCGCCCGCGCCGCGCAGCTTGGTGCGACCTTCTTTGCGCATCAGCTCGCAGAGGCCGTTCTTGTAGAAGCGGCTGATGTCGTCGAATTCCGCCGGGAAGACCCAGTCGCCGTTGGCGTCGATCAGGCCGATATGCTCGCCAACCGTCACCTCGGCGTAGCCGTCCACGAAGCGCTTGGCGTTGTCGAAGACCGGGTTGATCACCCAGCTCTTGTCCTTGGCCTGGTAGCCGTATTTCTGGGTCTGTTTGTCCTTGACCGGTTTGAGGTCCTGCGCGGCGGCGCTCATCGCGATGCCTGCCGCCAGGATACAAGCGAAAATGGTTTTCAGTGTCATAAAATGATGTTATGGTTCTATTCGCCTTCCGCGAAAGCGGAAAGCCAGATCTGCAGGTCCTGCATCCAGGCCGCGCGGAACGCGAAGTCCTCGTGGTCGGCCCAGCCGTGGCCGCCCGTCGGATAGATGTGCAGGGCTGCCGGGATGTGGTTGGCCCGGAGGGCTTCATAATAGCGGATGCTGTTCTCGCACGGGACCAGGTCGTCGTCGGAGTTGGCCATGATGAAGGCGGGCGGCGCGTCGGGCGTCACCTGCTTCTCGTTGCAGTACTTGTCCAGGAGCTCCTGCGCGGGCTGCATGCCCAGCAGGAAATAGGACGAGCCGGCGTGCGTGATGGCCGGGTCCATCGAGATGACCGGATAGAAAAGGATCTGGAAATCCGGGCGCTCCTCCGGCGTCGCGAAATGGGTCGCCGCCGTCGCGGCGAGATGGCCGCCGGCCGAGCAGCCCGCGATGCCCAGCTTGCTGAAGCCGAGCTCGCCGGCGCGCGCCTTCAGGATGCGCATCGCCTCGTGGACGTCGTCCATCGGCACCTCCGGATGCCCGTTCGGCAGGCGGTACTTCAGCACCGCGTACACGATGCCCTGGTCGGTGAACCACTTGGAGTTGGCATAGCCCTCCGTCTTGTCCCACACGTCCACGTAGCCGCCGCCCGGGCAGACGAGGAGCGCCACACCGTTCGGCTTCTCCGGCAGGAACAGGGCGAGCGTGGGCTTCGTCACGTTGGAGACGTGGTTGCCGTAGTCGATCTCCTCGCCGGTCAGGCCGTTGTCGGACGGCGCGCCGTCGGGCCAGAGGTCGATGACGACGTCCGGTTGCGGGAAATGGAACACCGGCGCCTCCGGGGCGCCTGCGGGCTGGGCCGCCGCCATGCCGCCGCCCAGCGTGAGCGCGGCCAGCAGCGAGAAGACGGTCTG
>ONQP01000025.1 GCA_900319975.1 uncultured Bacteroidales bacterium
AGCTGCGCTCAACGCCGTCCAAATTGCAGAATACCTGATTTCCAAGAAGTAATGACCGAAGGAAAAGCCATCTTATTGCTCCACTGTCCCGACCGTCAGGGCATCATCGCCGACGTGACGGGATTCATCACGCGCAACCACGGCAACATCGTCTATCTCGACCAGTACGTGGACACGGTCGAGGGGCATCTGTTCATGCGCGTCGAGTGGGAGCTCAAAGGCTTCTTCATCCCGCGCGACCACATCCAGGAAGTCATCGACGAGCTCTTCAAGGAGCGCTACGAGATGACCTCCAACGTCTATTTCAGCGACGAACGGCCGCGTATGGCCATCTTCGTGAGCAAGATGAGCCACTGCCTCTACGACCTGCTCGCCCGCTACCGTGCGGGCGAATGGGACGTGGACATCCCCTGCATCATCTCCAACCACGAAGACCTGCGCTACGTCGCGGACCAGTTCGGCATCCCCTACCACGTGTGGAGCATCCTGCCGGACAAGTCCAACCGCGAGCAGGTGGAGCGCGAGGAGATGGAGCTCCTGAAGAAGGAAAACATCAGTTTCATGGTGCTCGCGCGCTATATGCAGGTGATCAGCGACGAGATGATCGAGCGTTATCCGCACCACATCATCAACATCCACCACTCCTTCCTGCCCGCCTTCATCGGGGCGCGGCCCTACCACCAGGCCTACGAGCGCGGCGTCAAGATCATCGGCGCCACGAGCCACTATGTCACGCGGGAGCTGGATGCAGGTCCGATCATCGAACAGGACGTCGTGCGCATCACGCACAAGGACACCCCCGACAGCCTGGTGCTGAAGGGACGCGACCTGGAGAAGATCGTGCTCAGCCGTGCCGTCACCAAGCACATCGAGCGCAAGATCCTGACCTACAAGAATAAAACGATTATTTTCGGGTAGCCGGGAAGATCAGTTCGTCCAGCCAGGCGGTCACGAGGGCGATCTCGTCCGCCGTACACAGGTTCAAAGAATTGAAGCACACGAATTTACGCGTCTTGTCCGCACGGAAGACGCGTATTTTCTTTTCCACGTAGCGGGCCACGGGGCGGCGCTTGAAGACGAACGCGTGCTCCCGGTCGGAGAGCAGACAGAGCCGGCCCCGGCGCTCCATGTCCACGTAGAAAGCTTCCTGCACCTCGAACTGCGCCACCGTGCGGAACTTGTCCCGCAGGTTGTTCTCCACCATGTCCGGGCGCTCTTCGGCCCAGCGCCGGAACCAGCTCTTGTACATCGCGCAGGGGGCATGGCCCAGCCGGATGATATGGTCGCCGCCGCCCATCATCTCGAGCGCACGCAGCATCGACACCTTGTAGCCCACGTGCCTGGGATTCAGGGTGCGGAGCTGGCGCACGAAGGCGGCGGAGAGCCGCTCGGCGTAGCAGACGGGCTCGTCGCCGCGGAAGAAGTCCTCCACCTGCGCCGGGCGCATCAGCATGACGTCGTCGTTGGTATAGACAAAGCGCTCGGCAAGCTCCGGGATATTCCAGATCAGGGTGTCGATGGAATTGGAATTGAAGGTCGGCAGGAATTCCTCGCGGCCGCGGAAGATGACGCGATGGTCCACGACCACGACGTCGTCCACCCGTTCCGGGAAATGCTCGCGCAGCATCGCTCCCAGGTCCGGGTCCTGCCCGTCCGTGACGATGAAGACCTTGCGGGCAAAGGGCGCGAAGCGCAGGATCGAAGCGACGCACCAGCGGATCTCGCCCACCGAAGCGTAACGGGTGGTGCCGCCCACTTCTTCGTTGGTCAGGGTATCGCCGCTGGCATATTTCGCCCGTCTGGCCGACAGGACGGGATCGCCGCCGTCCACCCAGGGCAGCACGAAATCGATCGGGCCGTAGCGCAGCTCGGCGGCGATCAGCGGCAGGAGGCCTTCGTCGGCCGGCAGCCAGCGGACTTCGGACAACTCGTCCGCGCCCAGCCAGCGGGCGGCTTCGTGTTCGTTGAGATGCATGGCGTCGGCCTCCAGCGAGCACCAGAAGCAGTGCATCGTCAGGTGGAATTCGGGATAGTCCCATTCGACGGTCTGCAGGAAACGGTCGATACGGATGTCGGCATCCAGCTCCTCGCGGATCTCGCGCCGCAGCGCCTCCCGGGGCGCCTCGCCCGGCTCGATCTTGCCGCCCGGAAACTCCCACCAGTCCTTATACGCCCCGTAGCCGCGCTGGGTCGCGAAGATCCGGTCTTCCCGACGGATTACCGCTGCAACGACTTCGATGCGTTTCATGACAGGAGCGTTAGGGAGTCAGACGGATGACACTGACCGTACGGCCGCAGGTAATGCCCTCGCGGCGGGCGGAGAAGAAGGTCTGGTCGAGATAGGAATCGATCCCGGACACCTTGATGGAAGCGGCGGGGACGCCCGCCTCCTCCAGCAGCCAGCGGTTGGCCTTGAAGAGGTCGAGGTGATGGCCGTCGGCCATCGGGATCCCCGTGTAGCCGGGGTTGAAGGTCCAGATGTCGTCCAGCGGGAAGCCCTGCTCCTTGAAGAACTGGACCACCTCCTCGCCCACCTGGAAGCTGTCGGGGCCGATGGCGGGCCCGATGACCGCCCGGACGTCGGCGGCGTCGCTGCCGAATTCGGACTTCATCACGAACAGCACCTTCTGGCTGATGCGCTGCACGGTGCCCTTCCATCCGGAGTGGATGGCGGCGACCACGCGGCGCCGGGGATCGTAGAGGAGGATCGGCACGCAGTCGGCCGTGTGGACGCCGATGGCGACGCCGGACAGGCCGGTCACCAGGGCGTCATAGCCGTCCAGCTCTTCCTTGCGCGTGTCGGGACGGTCCACCACGGCCACACGGAAACCGTGGACCTGATGGGCCTGGATGACAGGATATGGAAGCTTGGATTCGCGGCGGGTCGAGAAAGCCTCGACACCCGGACCGAGATCATACTGGAGAGGCGTGTCAATAGTCATAGCAGACACAAATATACTGAAAAAAAAGCTAACGCAGCACCCGCAGGACCGAAATGCCGAGGATCCGGGCATTCGCGTCGAGATAGGCCTGGAGCGTACGGGGTTCGATGACAACGCGTTTCGCGGAGGTGGACGCGTGGATGAATCCCAGGCGGTCGCCCGGCTTCTCGCGGTACGCGATCACGACGTGCGAGTAGTCCAGCCCGTCGATCGACGTCGCGAAGCAGAGGATGTCGCCGCTCTGGATGCGTTCCTCCACGGCGGCCAGCCGCTCCTTCGGGACGTAGTAACGGGGCAGCGCGCTCACGCGCGTCTCCATTTCGCGGATGCGTCCGCGATTGTCCTTCGCATATTGCGACTCCCCCTTCAGGGGCGCGTAGCTGTCGGGATGCGTGGACATGAAGTCGATCCGGCGCGCATCGCGGACGCCGCCGAGCGACTCGGAGAGGTCCTCGAACACGCCCGTCCGCTCGCCCTGCCGGATCCACTCCGTGGTGTAGTGCAGGCGCGAGGCGTAGCCGTCCACGGCGCCGTCGCGGTAGCGCGTGCCCTGCAGGGTCTGCGCCAGGTCCTCGAAAGTGGCCTGCGCGCCCTTGCGCTGCACGGTCCGCACGAGGCCCAGGCAGGTCTCGGCGAACAGGATGCAGTCGGTGCGGGTCAGGTAGATGCGGAGCCGCTCCTCGCGGCCCTCCTGCGTGCCGGCCTCATAAGGCTGGCCCAGCAGGTGCTTCGCCGCGCGGACCATCTGCGCGCCGGGCGCCTCCTGCGGCGCGCCGGCGAGGTCCTGCATCACGATGCCGGCCAGCGCGATGTCGTCCGCCGTGGACGCATAGTCCTGGGCGGACGCCGCCAGCGGCAGCAGAAACAGGAGCGTCAGCAGGAAACGTCTCATTTCTCTTTGATCATAGCCTTGCCGGTGCGGCCGTCGATGCAGATCTGCAGGTCCTCCTCGAAGTGCACCTGGCGCAGGAATTCCGTCTCGAACGCCGCGGGCATCGCGTCGAGCCGCGCCGTGTCGAAGCATTCGCCCTCGCGGGCAAAGGGATTGACGTTGACGTAGCCGGCGTTGAAGGACGTCATGTTCTGGAAGAAATGCGTGCCCTGGCTCGGGTCCACGCGGAAATTCTCCAGGCAGCACTCCACGATGGCGCGCGCCTCGGAGATGTCGCTCCACTGCACGGGCACGCCCAGCGACGGGATGCTGGAGCCCCAGCGGCCGTAGCCCACGAGGACGTAGTTGAGACCGGCCGCGCGCATCTGCGCGTTGAGCTCCTTGAGCTCGGCGGCCATCTGCTGCGTCTTCATCACGTCGAAGGCGGATTCCTTGAGGTACACGACGTCGCGCACGCCGCTGATCCAGCCCGGACCGATGGCGCTGCCGGAGCGCACCAGCGCGCCGGAGTCGTCGATCTTGGACCAGTCCACTTCGGCGCCCAGTCCGTCGGACGAGATGGGACGCACCTGCAGGACGTTGAAGATGGCGGGGCTGTCGGGCGCGACGTCCAGGTTGACGGCGAACTCGATCTCGACGCCGCACTTCACTTCCTTCTGCATGATGTCGAGCAGCTCGATGAGGATGGCGGAGAGCGGGAAGGTGTTGTATTTCAGGATATGGGCGAAGGTGACGAATTTCGGGCCCTGCGGGGCCGGCGAGTCCACCATGCGCATATTCTCGTAGTCGTACGTGGAGACCACCCGGGAGAAGCTGCGGAACTTGCCGCAGTCCGTGATCGGGATGCGGTCGAGGTTGACCGCGTCGTCGACGGAGGTCTTGAACTTGTCGGGCTGCAGGTCCAGCGCGAACATGCCCTGCTGCGTCTCGGTCATCGTCAGCTCGGGCGTGGAGGTCTGCAGGACGTTGCGCGGGTATTTCGGGGAGAAGCGCAGCACCTGGTCGCCGTCCACGACGGCCTTGCCCAGGCCGAAGGCGATCTTGGCCACGCCGTCCTCCGGCGTCTCATAGCCCAGCGGGTAGAAGTTGACCGAACGGGCCACGCCCGAGATGGTCGGGAAATAGTAGCCCTGGTCCTCGGAGCCGCAGATCTCCTGCAGCACGATGGCCATCTTCTCCTCGGAAAGGACGTTGGCCGTGGCCGTGATGTAGCCTCTGGAGGAGGCGAAATACACGGACGCATAGACGCTCTTGATGGCCTTGGAGAGCAGGCGGAGCTGCTGGTCTTCGTTCTCCGTGTGCGGGATCATATAGGTCGAATAGACCCCCGCAAACGGCTGATAGTAAGAATCTTCGAGCTTAGACGACGAGCGGACCGCGAGCGGCTTGCGGACGTGGCGCACGAAGATGCGCAGCGCGTCCGTCAGCTCCTGCGGGAGCGTGGAGGCCACGAATTCCGAGAGGATCTCGGCGTCGGAGAGGTCGGAGTTGATGACGTATTTGAGACCGTTCTCGCGGATGAAGCGGTCGAAGTATTCGGTGGTGATTACCAGGGTGCGCGGCACCAGCACCCGCACGTCCTCCCACTTGTCGTAGAGGTCGTATTTCTGCAGGATGTGGTTCAGGAACGCGAGGCCGCGCGCCTTGCCGCCGAGCGAGCCCTTGCCGATGCGGGCGAACCAGATGGCGTCGTTGTAGGTGGCGGGATCGAAGTTCGCCACCACGCCGAGGCCCTGGCTGATGCGGTAGTCCCGGATCATCCGGAGGTTCATTTCGCGCACGTGCGCGATGTCCTCGTCGGAATGGATGCGGATTGGGCGGAACATGTCGCCGATCGCGAAGATACCGCGGCCGTAGAGCCAGCGGGAGATGTAGTTCTTGTCCGCCAGTTCGCGGAGGGCCCTGTCGGACATCCCGGCGATGACCTGCTCGAACTCGTAGAGGTTGCGGGCGCGCGCGGTCACGCGGCCCGTCGTCGGGTCCGTGACCACGAAGTCGCCGAAACCGAATTCGCGCCCGATGTAGTCCGACACCTCCTGGGTGAGGGTCTTGGAGCGCTTGTGCACGAAGCCCACGCCGAGCTGCTCGGCCACGGCGCGCATGCTCTCCTGCGAGGACTGCATCAGGAACGGCAGCATCGGGTTGTCGTTGCGCACCAGGCGGCAGAGGTCGATGCCGGCGTCGATCTTCTCCTGCTCCGGCTTGTCACCCTTGTGGATGACGAAGCCGATGTCGGAGATCACGCCGATGACGTTGGACTTGTATTTCTGGTAATAATCGTAGGCCTCGTCGTAGCAGGTGGCCATCAGGATCTTGGGGCGGGCGCGCTTGCGCTGGAACTGTTGCTCCTCGTTGAGCGCGTCGCGCACCGCTTCGCTGTTCTGCTGGAGGACCAGCTTGTAGAGCAGCGGCAGGTAGGTCGAGTAGTAACGGACGGAGTCTTCCACCAGCAGGATCACGCGGGCGCCCATCTGCAGGCAGTCGTGCTCGGCGTTGAGCTTGTCCTCCAGGAGCTTGATGATGGCGATGAGGACGTCCGTGCTGTTGTTCCAGCAGAAGACGTAGTCGATGCCGGCGTGGTCGCTCTCCGCGATGCGGCGGTAGATCTCCCGGGAGAAGGAACTCAGCAGGACGATCGGCGTGCCCGGTGCCAGTTCCTTGGCCTGCAGCGAGAAGCCGAACACATCCAGCTTGCCCACGTTGTACATCGTGATGATGAGGTCGAAGTGGGTGTCCTTGCGGAGCACCTCGATGGCCTCCAGCGTGGATTCGGCCCGCACGATGGCCGGCGGGTTGCTCAAGTTGAGTTCCGCGTAGTCCTGCGTGATCTGGGCCTCGATGTGGCCGTCCTCCTCGAGGGAGAAGCTGTCATAATTGTTACAAACCAGGAGGATTCGGCGAATCCTCCTGGCCATCAATTGTGTGTAATCCGTGTTACTGCTCATAGAGTGCTGTTAGACCAGACCCTGGTCCACCATCGCATTGGCAACCTTGATGAAGCCGGCGAGGTTGGCACCCTTGACGTAGTTGATGTATCCGTCCTCTTCCTTGCCGTACTTGATACAGGCGGCGTGGATGTCGGACATGATACGGTGCAGCTGCGCGTCGACTTCTTCGGCGGTCCACTTCTGACGGATGGAGTTCTGGGTCATCTCAAGGCCGGATGTCGCCACGCCGCCGGCGTTGGACGCCTTGCCCGGCGAGTAGAGCATCTTCGCGCCCTGGAAGATGGCGATGGCCTCGGGCGTGGAGGGCATGTTGGCACCCTCGACGACGCACCAGCAGCCGCCCTTCACCAGGTTCTCCGCGTCAGCCTTCTCGATTTCGTTCTGCGTGGCACAAGGGAGCGCGATGTCGCACGGGATGCGCCAGGGACGCTCGCCCTGGAAATACTGGGCCTTGGGATATTTGTTGACGTATTCCTTGATACGGCCGCGGCGGATGTTCTTGAGCTCGAGCACGAACTTGTGCTTCTCCTCGTCGAGTCCGTCGGGATCGTAGATAAAGCCGTCGGAGTCGGACAGGGTCACGACCTTGGCGCCGAGACGCATCGCCTTCTGGGCGGCGTACTGGGCCACGTTGCCGGAACCGGACACGACCACGGTCTTGCCCTCGAAGCTCTCGTTGCGGGTGGCGAGCATCTCCTGCGCGAAGTAGCAGACGCCGTAGCCGGTAGCTTCCGTACGGAGGAGGCTGCCGCCCCAGGCGATGCCCTTGCCGGTCAGGGTGCCGGTGAACTCGTCGCGGAGACGCTTGTACTGGCCGAACAGGAAGCCGACCTCGCGGCCGCCCACGCCGATGTCGCCGGCCGGCACGTCGGTGTCGGCGCCGATGTGGCGGGACAGTTCGGTCATGAAGCTCTGGCAGAAACGCATCACTTCAGCGTCGGACTTGCCGCGCGGGCTGAAGTCGGAACCGCCCTTGCCGCCGCCCATCGGGAGGGTGGTCAGGGAGTTCTTGAAGGTCTGCTCGAAAGCGAGGAACTTCAAGATGCTGAGGTTCACGCTGGCGTGGAAACGGATGCCGCCCTTGTAGGGGCCGATCGCGCTGTTCATCTGCACGCGGTAGCCACGGTTGACGTGAATCTCGCCCTTGTCGTCGGTCCAGGGGACGCGGAACATGATGACGCGCTCCGGCTCGACCATACGTTCAAGGATCTTGAGGTCCATCAGATGAGGGTAAGAGGTCACATAAGGCGCTACACTCTCCACCACCTCACGGACAGCCTGGTGGAATTCCTTCTCGCCAGGGTTGCGTGCGATCAGTTCATCCATGAACCGATCGACGTAGTTCTGTGTGAATTTGTCCATATTTGGGGATTTAACTAACCGGATTCAAATGTAAGAAAAAATTTTAATAAATCTTACGCTGTCGCTGAAAAAATGTCAGCAATTTTGACATTTTGTCCTGATTATCAATATATTATGGTGCATTTTACGCCAAATTGTCCCATTCAGCGGGACGGCCTGCGAATTGTAAGTTCATAAGGCGTCCCCCGGTCGGGACAAGGTAAAAGTTAAACGACATTTAAATTATAGGAGATTTGATTATGTATCCCGCAAGAAGAAACCAGGCTTGGATTCCAAGCGTTTTCGGAGATCTGTTCGACGATTTCGCCGTGATGCCCGCGAAGCAGTTCGCTTCCCCGGCCGTCAACATCAAGGAGACTGAAAAGGCCTTTGAGATCGAGATTGCGGCCCCGGGCATGACTAAGGACGACTTCAAGATCCGCGTCGACAACGACGAGGAGCTGGTGATCGCCCTGGAGAAGAAGCACGAGGACAAGGAAGAGCACAAGGGCGAGAATTACCTCCGCCGCGAGTTCTCCTACACCTCCTACCAACAGGCATTCACCCTGCCTGACAACGTCGACGTCAAGGCCATCAAGGCCAACATGACCAACGGCGTGCTCGGCATCGTGCTGCCGAAGAAGAACCCGGAGAAGCAGGTACCCGCTTCCCGTCAAATTGCGATCGAATAAGCGCTTCCCGCGCGTTCCCTCATTTGCCCGCAGCCCCGCTGCGGGTTTTTTTGTGCAGGAAGATGGAGACGATGGCGCAGAAGCCCATCAGGAAGGGATAGTAGAGGTGCGGGATGATGGCGGCGGGCGAGATGCCCGCCAGGCCCGCCGCCATCAGCAGCTGCGCCCCGTACGGGATCAGGCCCTGCACCAGGCAGGAGAAGGTATCCAGCAGGCTGGCCGTCTTCTGCGGCGGCACGCCGAAGCGCTCCGCGATGTCGTGCGCGATGCCGCCGGTGGTGATGATCGCCACGGTGTTGTTGGCGGTGCAGAGGTTCGCCAGGCTCACGATGCCGGCGATGGCCGCTTCGGCGCCCCGCCGGCCGCGGATGCCCTTGGACAGCGTCCCGATGATGAAATCCAGGCCTCCGCCGACGCGGATCAGCTCCAGCAGGCCGCCGGCGAGCAGGGTCACGATGATCAGTTCGGACATCCCGGCGATGCCCTGGCCCACGGCGCCGAGCCAGTCGACCCAGGTCAGGTCGCCCATCGCAAAGCCCATCAGGGCCACGGTCGCGATGCCGGCCGAGAGCACGACGGTGACGTTGAACCCGCACAGGGCCAGCACGATGATCAGCAGGTACGGCAGCGCACGGTACCATTCCGCGGCCGCCTGGACGGGCGCTTCGGCCACTTCCCCGCCCCGGACCACATACAGGACGGTCACGGCCAGGAAGGCCGGCAGGACGATGCGCAGGTTCGCCCGGAACTTGTCGCGCATCTCGCAGCCCGCCGCACGCGTGGAGGCGATGGTGGTGTCGGAGATGAAGGAAAGGTTGTCGCCGAAGAAGGAGCCGCCCACGATCACGGCGGCCATATAGGCCTCCGGGATGCCGCACTGGGCGGCGATGCCCGCGCCGATCGGGACCAGCGCCACGATGGTGCCCACGCTCGTGCCCATGGCCATCGAGATGAAGCAGGCGGTCACGAACAGGCCGGAGAGCAGCCAGCGGGGCGGCACGGCGCCCAGCATCAGCGACACCGTCGCGTCCACGGCGCCGATCTGCCGGGCCGTCTGCGCGAAGGCGCCGGACAGCAGGAAGATCCAGATCATCAGCAGCACGTTAGGATGCCCCGCTCCGCGGGAAAATGCGGCCAGGCGTTCCGTCAGCGGGCCGCGCGTCACGGCGATGCCGTACGCGCCCGCGAGCAGGAACGCCGCGGACACGGGCACCTTGTAGAAGTCGCCCGCGATCAGGGATGACACGAGATACGCCAGGAGGAAAACAGCCAGCGGGCTGACGGCCAACAGGCCCTTGGATACACTACCTTTCACCATTCTTGTCGCTTAACGGCACAAAATTAAAAAATTTCCCTATATTCGCTCTTCCAACCCAACTACTTATGTCCAAGCTATTCTCCGCCCTGTTCGCCGCTGCGACCGCCGTTTCCTGCTCCATCCAGCAGCCGGCATTCCCCGTTGCAAAGTTCACCACGCCCTCCGGCGAAGAGGTCGCGGTCTCGATGATCCACCACGGTTCCATCGCCTTGAGCTACAAAGGATTCAACGTCCAGGTCGACCCCGTCCTGAAGATGGGATCGACCGAGATCGACTATACGGCCTTCCCCAAGGCCGACTGCATCCTGGTCACCCACGAACACGGCGACCACTATGACCCCGCCGCCATCGACTTCCTCTCCAAAGACGGCACCCGCGTGCTTCTCAACCCCGCCACGCAGGCCCTGCTGGGCCGCGGCGAGGCCGTCGCCAACGGCGACACCCTCCGCGTCGGCCCCGCCGGCCTGATCGTCGTCCCGGCCTACAACATCACCGAAGACCATCTCCAGTTCCACCCCAAAGGGCGCGACAACGGCTACATCCTCGACTTCGACGGCCTGCGCATCTACATCTCCGGCGACACGGAAGACATCGAGGAGATGCGCACCTTCGGCCCCCTCGACGTGGCCTTCCTCTCGGCCAACCAGCCCTACACGATGACCACCACCCAGTGCGTCGAGGCCGCGATGACCCTCCGCCCCAGGACCCTGGTCCCCTACCACCTCTCCGACACCAACATGCAGGAGATCAAGACCGTCCTCGACTCCAACGACTCCGGCATCGAAGTCCTCCTCTACGAAGAGCTCCGCTAGCCCCCCTCGCCCAGATTCCCCACCAGGTCACGTCAAGGACAGCGCACACCCAGCCAGGTAACATAACAATTTGTTTTTCATCCGCCGGGCAGCTTCCGCTTTCCCGGCAGCGAGCACTTCGCCCGGGAGCCCCCAAAGCTCCCGGGCGAAGATCGCTCGCAGCAGCCGAGCCCCGTAATGCGAGGCTGCGGTGCCATATCCTGCCCGGTCCAGTCCCGTCCCGCCCCGCTCCATCACGCCTCCCCCCACCACATTCCTCACCGCACCCTGTTTTTGCATATTGCTGTTTATCAACTACTTCCAATTTTGCCTTGGGGCATTTTCCCCTAAGCAAAATCATAAATACCTCATTGACAAGTACTTGCAAAAACACCCCCCTTTCGGAGATGCCCGATCAGGCCGGGCATGACGGGAGAATAGGGTCGGCAAGAGAGGCAGCTGCCCGGAAAGGAATGGCGAGCGTTTTTTACAAAGTGCTAATAATCAGGAGAATGCGAGAATACACGGGTCCTATTTTTACCCCGTGTAATCGCGTAAGATATTGACATTGAGCGAATAACGAGAAACAGGCAACTTGCCATTTGTTTTGGCTATCTGCCATTTGGAGTCACAGAATGCGTGGGCCGGAATCCGCTGATATTCAGAACTTTAAAATATTTCCCCTACTTCAAAATTGGAAAGGATAAAAGCTTATGATGTTGATATGCACTTCATTACAGCACACACGACTCGACAGATTTGGCACTACTATCAGATAAGACCTGATGGGACCGGGCAGGACCTGGCACCACCGCCGGACATTGCGTCCGGCGGTTACGGGCGATGTCCGCCCCGAGCTTTGGAGGCTCGGGACGGACGCCCGTTGCCAACAAAAGAGGTAGCTGCCCGGGAGAGAAAAAGTCGGGGTTGCCGGGCACAAAAAGGGGGTCAAATGTGCCCGGGAGGTGAATAATTGGGGTGCCGGGCACGAAAGGGGGTCGAAATGTGCCTGGGAGGTGGTTCCGGGAGCGGAATCGGGGCTATATGCTCCCGAATGGCGGAAAAACCGGGTTCCGGGAGCAAAATGGGGCCTGGTGCTCCTGGGTGAGGGAAGAAGGCGGCGAGAGGAGGGAGGAAGGGCGACGGGAGAGGGATCAGTCGTCGGGGGTGACGGGCTTGAGGCGGTGGCGGTCGTAGGCCTTGCGGGATTTGTGGAGGACGGCGCGGAAGCGGACGGGCTTGCCGTGCGCCTCGATCTCTTCGAGACGGGCGGCACGGCGGTTCGCCTTCAGGTAGTCGTCCTCCGTGATGCGGAGGCGCTTGGATGCCTTCTTGCGCGCCACGGCTTAAGCGGGATACTGGAGGTTGGCTTCCGTGGCCTGCTCCAGCACCTCGTGGAGGTATTTGGCGGCCTCCCAGCGCGCCATCGGCAGGTCGTGCAGCAGGTAGTTGCCGCAGTCGCGCGCGGCGGCGCCGGGCACCTCACCCTCATATTCCGCGATGAAGCGGAAGGTCTCCCGCAGCAGCGGCAGGATGTCGGCCGAAGTCAGGTCGCCGCGCAGCAGCAGGTAGCAGCCGGTCAGGCAGCCCATCGGGCCGAAATACACCACGCGGTCCGCCCAGACGGGGTGGTTGCGCAGGAAGGTGGCGGCCAGGTGCTCGATGGTGTGGATGGCGCCCTGACCCAGCGCGGGCTCGCGGTTGGGCTCCTTCATCCGGAGGTCGAAGGTGGTGACCACCTCGCCGCCGACGGTGTCCTGACGGGACACGTAGACGCCGCGCAGCAGCTTTTCGTGGTCGATGGTAAAGCTCGGTATCTTGTTCATTACAGCTTATCAATCAACAATTTGAGGAAAGAGAAGGAATCGTCGGCGACCTTCGTCCAGAAATCCTTGTAGAGCGCCGTCGCATCCTGCCCGGAGCCGTGGACGTCGCTGATCATCCGGAAGCTCAGGAAGGGCACGCCATAATGGAGGCACACCTGCGCGATGGCCGCGGACTCCATGTCGCAGGCCAGCGCGTCGGGATAGATCTCCAGCACGCGGGCGTCGTCTTCCGCGTCGGTCAGGAACTGGTCGCCCGTGCAGATGAGCCCGCTGCGGACCGGCTGGGAGGTCTGGAGGGAGAGCGCCGCGCGCAGCAACGCCGGATCGGCGTCGAAGCGCTGCGGCAGCCCCTGGACCTGCCCCGGGAGGTTGCCCTCGCCGCACCACACGTCGTGGTAGGCGGTCTGGCCGCCAATCACGATGTCGAACACGTTCAGGCCCGCACCCACGCCGCCGGCGCAGCCGGAATTGATGATGCAGTCGGGGTGTTCCGTCAAAATGAATTCCGTGGCCGCGCGCGCCGCGTCAGCCTTGCCGATACCCGACTTGATGACGCCGGTCACGCCGGCCCTGCGCAGCGCCTCGTATTCCGAGGTCATCGCGACGATCAATCCTGTCTTCATTCGTAGATAATCTTGAAGCCGTCCAGCACGGTGAGCTCGGACAGGCAGAGGTCCTTGTATTTTGTACCCGGCGTGACGGAAAGCACCGTCAGGCGGATATGCTTGACATATTCTGAAGAAAATGGCACCTCTTCGAAAAGGCTCAGGCCATCCTCGCCCATGCCCTTGTAGCGGCCGCAAATCTGCCGCACCAGCGATGTGACGGGCACCAGCGTAGGCAGGCCGAAGCAGGGATCCGCGTAGGCCAGGAGCGTAGAAACATCCAGGCTCCACCTGGAAACGTCGAGGTCTACCGGATCGTCCTGAGCGCCGTCCGCGCGCGTGATTTCCAGGCGGACCTTTTCGATCCGGCTGTTGGCGGTCCAGAGCGCCTCGGACTTGTGGTAGCCGTTGTAAAAAGCGAGGTCGGAGACGCGGCAGGGCGTCGGGAAATCGATGTCGAGCGTGGCGCCGACGCCATCGCCGGGCGCCACCCAGGCCGTGGTCACGTCGCCGTCGGTCAGCTGGGAGACAGGGTACTTGTCCTGCACGCCCGAGGCCTGCAGCTCATAGGCCGACGCCGGCACGGCGCAGGCCTTGAGCGGATCTTCCCAGCAATGGACAGGCACTCCGGTTTTACCCCAATACCGGAAAGACAGCTCGAGCGGTTTGGCCTCCGCAAAATCGAAATCGCGGGTCTCCAGCGTCCATTTGCGGTCGCCCTTGACGAGCGGGCCGGCCATCTCCAGCTCCGGCTCGACGGAGTCAATCAGGTAGGCGGGCAGGCCGCTATAGTCCAGCGTAAAGGAGAAAAAGTCCGTCTTGCCGTTGCCCCAGTGCTGCGCCGGCGTGAAGTCGTAGCGGATCTGGCCGAAATACGGGAAATAACGCAACAGGGGCGAGCGCCCCAGGAAATAAAGACCAGTAGACCAGCGGCACAGGACGGAATAGTCCACCTGCAGTTCGGCCGTCTCCCCTGCCGGGATGTCCAGGACCGTGTAGGTCCAGAGCCGGGCCATTTCCACGTCTGCCTCGTATTCCTCTTCGGTTTCAAAGTCGTAACGCATCTCGACGCCGTCCTTGATGACCTCGTCGGCGCGCGTCCACGGCAATTCGGTGCCGTTCAGGCGGAAGCGGATGTCCCGGACGGCCAGCGCCCCGATCCCCCGCTCGTACAGGCTCTCGCCGAACTGATCCTGATCGAACCGGTTGGCGTCGTCGGGATGACCGTAGAAATCGACCGGGAAGCCGTAGTCGACGTGGACCGGCTCCGCGGAATTGTTCTTCAGGAAATACGTCACATGGACGCTGCTATAGGGCAGTCCGGCCTCGATCCGCAGGTCCTCGCGGACCACCTGGACGTCGGTCATCTTGAGCGGGACGGGATTGCTCGAGCGGACCCGGGCGGAATACTCGATCACGGGATCGCCGTTGGCGTGCAGCAGGCACGGCAACAGGCAGCAGAGCAGAAGGGTGACGACAGATCTTTTCATATCAAGTTCAGTATCAATGGACGGCGCGTCCCGGTCGCGGCTGCTTGCCGGAGAAGATGCGCTGCGGCAACTCCATCGCAAGAATGATGCCCAGCACGATGGCGACGGCGGCCTTGACGGCGCCGAAGCCGGTGGACAGGGCCAGCGGCAGCTGCGCAGCCACCAGATAATACGTGCACCAGAAGATGCCGGCCCCCGGCACCAGCGGGAAGATGCCGCAGAGCAGGAACACCTGCGCCGGGCATTTCTGGTCGATGGCGGAGACGCGGGAAATGACGCAGATCAGCACGGAAGCGAGGATGATGGCCACCGTGGGGCTGACCGCAGCGTAGCGGGTCAGCACCAGGTACAGGCACCAGCCGATGGCGCCGATCAGGCCGGCGCCCGCGTACTGGGGACGCGGCACGCCGAACAGCGCGGCGAAGGCGAGCGTGCCCAGGAAGGCGGCGGCCGTCTGGACGGTCAGGCCGGCCGTCTCCGGATTGACGGTCATCCCCTGCAGGGCGATCATCCCGCCGAAGGCCCAGCCGTCCAGCAGGAAGCTGAAAGCCACGCCGAGGGCGATGCAGAAGAAGCCGAGCAGCGCGTCCGTCAGGCGCGTCATGCCGGCGATGTAGTCGGAATTGGCCAGGTCGCGCACGCCGTTGACGAAGGGCACGCCCGGGATGAGCGGCATCACCGCGCCGATGATCATGTTGCTGAGGCTGCCGCCGAAACCGATGCGGTAGAAAACCACGCACAGGAGCGTGGCCAGCAGGGCGTTGGCAATCCCGCCCACGATCTTGGACAGGTAGCGGCTGCTGACAAACAGGATGAATACATAAAGGAGCGCGCCGGCCACGAAGGTGGCGGCGCAGTCCAGCCAGCCGCCGCCGAACACGGCGCAGAACGCGGAAGCGCCCAGCGCCGAACCCAGGATCTGCTCCCAGGCCGGCTTGGCCGGCGATTCGCGGATCAGCTTCAGGCGCAGGCGCGCCTGCTCCAGGGTGCACATCCCATAGGCGATGTCGTAGCTGAGGCGGTTGACCGCCACGACCTTTGAAAGCTGGATCCCGCGGATGGGGATGAATTCCACATTGGCATAAGTCTGCGCCTGTCCGCCGCCTGCGGGGACCTTGTCCATCGTCCCGGTCGTGAAGATGCCGTTGCTGAGAACGAAGAAACTGCCGGAATCCACGCCATAGGCCGACGCGATGCGCGCCATGATGTCTTCGACGCGGGAAATCTCCGCGCCGTTCTCCAGCAGGATGTGGCCGGCCTCGGCCGCCACCTCCAGCACTTCGGAGAAATTGCCTTGCTGTTGTTGTCCTTCCATGAATGCAAATTTACACAAAAAAACCGTACCTTTGCCACCCTTTATGATCCGCGACCTCATCTTCGATTTCGACGGCACCCTCGCCGACACCTCGCTCGGGATCGTCCGCTGCACGCAGGCGACCCTGCAGGAGCTGGGCCTGCCGGCGTCCACGCCGGAGCGCATCTGCGCCACCATCGGCCTGCCGCTTCCCGACTGCTTCTCGCGCGGCACGGACACGCCGCCGGAGCGCGTCGACGAAGCCTGCGCGACCTACCGGCGGCTCTTCGACGACATCGCCGTCCCCTGCATCATCCTCTTCCCCGGCGTAGCCGAGACGCTCGCGGAACTCCGCTCGCGCGGCTTCCGGATGTCCATCGCCACCTCGCGCGGCAGCCGCTCCCTGCAGATGCTGCTCGGGCGGATGGGCGTGCTGGAGCATTTCTGCGCCATCGCCGCTTCCGACACCGTCGCGCGGCACAAACCGGCCCCGGACCCCGCCCTGAGCGTACTCGCGCAGACCGGCGGCCTGGCCGCGGAGAGCCTGGTCATCGGAGACACCGTCTTCGACATTCAGATGGGACAGGCGGCGGGCTGCCGCACCTGCGGCGTGACCTGGGGCAACCAGGACCGCGCGCAGCTGCAGACGGCCGCCCCGGACTGGATCATCGACCGCATCGAAGAACTCCCCGGGATCCTTGGCTGACACCACCCGGACGGGCATTTCGCAGAAAACGGGGTTTTTTTTCTCCCCGCCCCCGCGCGTACCGGAATTTTTAGTATATTTGCCCGATTGTTTGTTTTGTATTACCGAATTATGAGTATCCAACAAGATAAAATCCAGGAACTGGTCGAACGCCGCGCATCCGCGAAACTCGGCGGCGGCCAGAAGCGCATCGACGC
Organism: uncultured Bacteroidales bacterium; assembly: GCA_900319975.1. Classification (GTDB taxonomy): domain Bacteria; phylum Bacteroidota; class Bacteroidia; order Bacteroidales; family UBA932; genus Cryptobacteroides. The sequence continues at coordinate 17,043 of ONQP01000025.1, forward strand.
CCAGCACCAGAAGGGCAAGCTCACCGCGCGTGAGCGCATCGCCCTGCTGCTCGATGCGGACAGCTTCGAAGAGTTTGACATGTTCGTGCAGCACCGCTGCACCAACTTCGGGATGGACGCGAGCCATCCGGACGGCGACGGCGTCGTGACCGGACAGGGCACCATCGACGGACGTCCCGTCTTCGTCTTTGCCCAGGACTTCACCGTCAACGGCGGTTCCCTGAGCAAGACCATGTCCGAGAAGATCTGCAAGGTCATGGACATGGCCGTCCGCGCCGGCGCGCCGGTGATCGGACTCAACGATTCGGGCGGAGCCCGTATCCAGGAGGGCATCGACGCCCTCGCCGGCTACGGTGAGATCTTCGAGCGCAACATCCTCGCCAGCGGCGTGGTGCCCCAGATCAGCGGCATCTTCGGCCCCTGCGCAGGCGGCGCCGTATATTCCCCTGCCCTGACCGACTTCACCCTGATGGTGCAGAACACCTCTTATATGTTCCTCACCGGCCCGGCGGTCGTCAAGTCCGTCACGGGCGAGGATGTGGACCAGGAGAGCCTCGGCGGCGCCGGCGTGCACGCCTCCAAGTCCGGCGTGGCGCACTTCAGCGCCCCCAGCGAGCAGGAAGGCATCCAGACGATCCGAACCCTCCTCTCCTACCTCCCGCAGAACAATCTCGAGACCGCGCCCGAGCGTCCGACGCAGGACCCGGTCGGCCGCGTGGACGACGCCCTCAACGACATCGTCCCCGACAGCCCCAACAAGGCCTACGACATGTACGGCGTGATCCGCAGCATCGTGGATGACGGCGAGTTCTTCGAGGTCCACAAGAACTTCGCGAAGAACATCATCGTCGGCTTCGCCCACATGGGCGGCCGCAGCGTGGGCATCGTGGCCAACCAGCCCGGCGTGCTCGCCGGCGTGCTCGACATCAACGCCTCCCGCAAGGGCGCCCGCTTCGTGCGCTTCTGCGACGCGTTCAACATCCCGCTGGTCACCCTCGTGGACGTCCCGGGCTTCCTGCCCGGCACCCAGCAGGAATACGGCGCCATCATCACCAACGGCGCCAAGCTCCTCTTCGCCTATGGCGAGGCTACGGTTCCCAAGGTGACCGTGACCCTGCGCAAGAGCTACGGCGGCGCGCACATCGTGATGAGCTGCAAGCAGCTGCGCGGCGACATCAACTACGCCTGGCCGACGGCCAACATCGCCGTGATGGGCGCCGAGGGCGCCGTGGGCATCCTCTACGGCAAGGAAATCAAGGCCGAGCCGGATCCCGCCAAGCAAGCCGAGATCGCCGAGGCGCGCAAGCAAGAATACAACGACCTCTTCTGCAACCCCTACCAGGCTGCGCAGAAGGGCTATATCGAGGACGTCATCGAGCCGCGCAACACGCGTTTCCGCGTGATCCGCGCCCTCGCCACCCTCGAAGGCAAACGACAGGAAATCCCCGCGAAGAAACATGACAACCTCCCTCTTTAGTCTGATTCTGCTCACCGCGGGCGGAGACCGGATGGCAGTGACCGATCCGCACGGCTGGACCCTGACCCTCATCAGCGTCACCTGCGTCTTCACGGCCCTGATCATCCTCTACTTCATCTACAATTTCTCCGGCAACATCTTCTCGGGCAAATACAAGCGCAAGCCGAAGGCCCCGAAAGCCGCCAAGGGAGAGATCAGCGGTGAAGTGGCGGCCGCGATCGCCATGGCCCTCGAGGCCGAGGCGGGCGGCGAGACCGAGGCGGCCATCGCCACGGCCCTGCACCTCTATCTGTCCGACGCCGTCCACGACGTGGAGCCGGGCGTCATCACCCTGCGCCGGAGCCCTTCCGCATGGGACAACAAGCAGTTGAATTTCAGAAAATTACCCAGAAAATGAAAGCATACAAGTTCAAGATCAACGGCAAGGAATACAACGTAGCCGTCAACGGAATTGAAGGAAAGAACGCCGACGTGACCGTCAACGGCGTCAACTATCAGGTCGAACTCGAGAACGAGGTCGCAGCCGCCCCGGTGGCCGCTCCTGCAGCCGCTGCTCCCGCGGCCGCTGCGGCTCCCGCCGCCGCCCCCGCCGCAGCGCCGGCCGGCAGCGGCAAGAAGATCGGCTCCCCGCTCCCGGGCGTGATCATTTCCGTCGACGTGAAGGAAGGCCAGGCTGTGAAGCGTGGCCAGAAAGTCGCCGTCATCGAGGCGATGAAGATGGAGAACGAGATCCTCGCCGAGTGCGACGGCACCATCACCGCCATCCACGTCAAGCAGGGCGATTCCGTCCTCGAAGGTGCTGACATCGTAACGATCGGTTAATGGAAAACATCTTCGACAGTCTCCAGCAGTTCTGGCAGTTCACGGGCTTCGCGAACTGCACCTGGCAGCACCTGATGATGATCTGCATCGGCTTGGGATTCATCACGCTGGGCATCGTCAAACACTGGGAGCCGCTGCTGCTCGTGCCGATCGGATTCGGTATCGTCATCGGCAACATCCCCCTCTTCTTCGACCCGACCACCGGCCTCGGCCTCAAGATCGGCATCTATGAAGAGAATTCCGTGCTGAACATCCTCTATCACGGTGTGAAGAACGGCTGGTATCCCCCGCTCATCTTCCTGGGCATCGGAGCCATGACGGACTTCAGCGCCCTGATCTCGCAGCCGCGCCTGATCCTGATCGGCGCCGCCGCGCAGATGGGCATCTTCGGCGCCTACCTGCTCTCGCTCGTGCTGGGCTTCGCCCCCAACGAGGCGGGTGCCATCGGCATCATCGGCGGCGCGGACGGCCCGACGGCCATCTTCCTGAGCTCCAAGCTCGCTCCGGAACTGATGGGCGCCATCGCCGTGTCGGCCTACTCCTACATGGCCCTCGTGCCCGTGATCCAGAAGCCGATCATGCTGCTCCTCACCACCAAGAAGGAGCGCGTGATCCGGATGAACAAGCCGCGCGTCGTCAGCCAGCGCGAGAAGATCATCTTCCCGATCGTCGGCTTCCTCTGCACCGCGTTCATCGTCCCCTCCGGCCTGCCGCTGCTCGGCATGCTCTTCTTCGGCAACCTGCTCAAGGAGAGCGGCGTGACCAAGCGCCTCGCCGCCACGGCCAGCGGTCCGCTCATCGACGTCGTCACGACGCTGATCGGCCTCACCGTGGGCGCGTCCACCCAGGCGGACGTCTTCCTCAACGGCCGCTCGGCCCTCATCTTCGGACTCGGCCTCGCTTCCTTCGTGATCGCCACCACCTTCGGCGTGCTCTTCACGAAGTTCATGAACCTCTTCCTCAAGGAAGGCAAGAAGATCAACCCGCTCATCGGCAACGCCGGCGTGTCCGCCGTGCCGGATGCGGCCCGCGTGTCCGAACAGGTCGGACTCGAGGCGGATCCGTCCAACCACCTCCTCACCCACGCCATGGCTCCGAACGTCGCAGGCGTGATCGGATCGGCGGTTGCGGCCGGTATCCTGCTCGGTTTCCTTGGATAGCGGTTCAATCAATTTTGATACCTTTCAAAAAGGCGGCATTTTCTTTCGGAAATGCCGCCTTTTCTTGTTCTTTCAGGGTTTTTTTCCTATGTTTGCTAAACCTCTTCTAACCTAGATTAGCACTTTTCAAGACTAATAATTCATCCAGTATAATTATGTCCAATAAATTACAGGAACTTACGGAGAGGCTCTATCAGGAAGGACTCTCCAAAGGCAAGGAAGAAGGCGAGCAGCTGCTCGCCCGCGCCCGCGAAGAAGCGGGACGCATCGTGGAGGAAGCCCGCAAGCAGGCGGCCGGCATCGTGGCCGACGCGCAGAAGCAGGCGGACGACCTCCGGGACAAGACCAGTTCCGACGTCAAGATGGCTTCCGCCCAATGCCTCCAGGCCACCCGAAAGGACATCGAGGACCTGCTGGTCGGCGCCGTGAGCGCCGAGAGCGTGAGCAAGAGTCTCTCTGACCCCGACTTCCTCAAGAAAATCATCCAGAGCGTCGCCGAGCGCTTCAGCGCCACCGAATCGGCCGACCTCTCCCTCATTTTGCCCGCCACCCTGCAGCAGGAGCTCGAGCCCTGGCTGGCCGGCGAGCTGACCAAAGCCCTCGGCGCCCAGCCCAAGGCCTCCTTCAGCAAGAAGGTGGCCGGCGGCTTCTCCATCGGCCCCAAAGACGGCAGCTGGTTCGTCAGCCTGACGGACGAGACTTTCCAGGCCCTGATCGCAGAATATCTCCGCCCCGTGACCCGCAAGCTCCTCTTCGGTTAGCGAGATGGACAACTACGCATACATAATCGCCAGCCTGCCGGTCCTGCACCAGGAGGACGCCCGTCCGGAGCATTTCGTCGCCGAGGAGCTCATCGAAGAGATCCGCGGCCA